>JAGGYF010000021.1 GCA_021162685.1 Candidatus Iainarchaeum sp.
CTCCCAGTGGGTTGTTCAAGAAACAGCCTTTATGGAGAAAGAACTGTAACTAAAGTTTCTCTTTTCATTCCATCACCTCAATATATGTTCAAGAAACAGCCTTTATGGAGAAAGAACTGTAACCGCTGTTCAAAACTTTTCTTACTTTCATTTCACCACCTGTTCAAGAAACAGCCTTTATGGAGAAAGAACTGTAACTGTAATTCTCTCTCTTTCAACCTTTTCAGTTTCTACTGTTCAAGAAACAGCCTTTATGGAGAAAGAACTGTAACTATATTTTATCCATTTCTTTACCTTTTCTTCGTAAGGTTCAAGAAACAGCCTTTATGGAGAAAGAACTGTAACCTCAATTTCGCACCACCGATTATATTATGTTCAAACTAGTTCAAGAAACAGCCTTTATGGAGAAAGAACTGTAACAATTCGGATTTGTAATCCATCATCTCTACCAACTCCATGTTCAAGAAACAGCCTTTATGGAGAAAGAACTATAGTATAAGGCAATAGTAGGAGCTTAGTAAGTAAAAGAGGAATGGAAGGGTATTTAAGTTCAAAAAAACAATAAAAGTATGGTGTTTCGAATGGGAACTAGAAAGGAGGTAAATGGAGTGAATGTTTTGGTATTACCTGTAGGGTATAGTAAGGGATTTATGCCCTTCTTATTGAGGGAATTGAACCCAATGGTTTGCCATTACATTGTAACTGTCGAAAGTTATAGTGGATTTGAACCTATTATGCAGTCTTTTCCAAACATACAATTTAAGAAACATGTTATTGAAGATCCAAAAGATGTTGGAAGAGTAGCTAAAGATATTTTTAGAATAGTGAAGAACATAAAAAATGATGAAAGTGGAAAAATTGTTGTGGATATTACCGGCAGTACAAAACCTATGACTGCAAGTTTGCTTCTCACCGCCTCGTTGCTAAACATAGGCGCGACATATGTTGATGTAAAGTATGACAAGGATAAGAAACCCATACCTGGAACAGAGAGATTGATCAGTGTGGATCCTGTATTGAAGACCTCTGGTTACAGTTTATTGAATACGTTAGATGTTTTGTATACTCATTGGGAATATTTGAGTTGCTTTGAAGTGAGTGAGGGGACCGTCATTGGTGATATATTCAATACATTATTTTTGGGGCTTAGCGAAATAGAATTATTCAACTACCAAAAAGCAAAGGAAGATCTCAGACGGAGTATTGTTAGATTGGAGAGAATAAGCAAAATAAACTCGCAGCTACAATTAGAGGAAGAACTTGAATGGATTAGTTCATTAATTGATAGGCTACCCCAAAAAAATGGAGTAGATCAAAAAAACATACAGTGGTTATATATAAATATGGAGAGAAAGGCGAGAAGAGGGATGTATGACGATGCCATACTCAGGGCGTACAGATGCCTAGAAATGATTATACAGCTTAGACTAAAAAAATATGGGATAGAAAACACATCTAATGTGCCGATCTCTAAATTACCAGAAGAGTTTAGAAGAAGGTATGGCGATGAAACAACCAAACTTACTGCTATGAAAGGATTGGAAGTGTTATATCTGTTCGGAGACTCTTTAGGAAGAAGGTTTTACGAAGAGTTCAGAGAGGGATCTGTGATTATGAATATCCGGAACTACTCTTACTTAGCACATGGTTGTAATCCAATAGACGGAAAGAAGTACAGCAAAGTAAAAGGAAAAATTGAAGAGATTATGAAAGAAGCAGGAATAACCATACCCGATGAGAATGAAATCAATTATAGTAAACCTATAAATTTTATGAAATTCATGTGGCTATAATCACTTCCCTTTAAAGAGGCAGATACGTCTCTCCTTTGCAATTTCGCAGGCAAGGAAGGCAGGTGCAAGGCTTTACTCAAAAGGAGAGCTGAGATAGTTTTTAGGCACCATGAGAGAGGGGTTGATGAGTGAAACAGACCGGCTCAAGATAATTGTACAGATTTGGAGGTTGTTGAATGACGATAAAACTGAGTAGAAAAGAAAAACAGTTAATCAAAGAGGGAGAGAGGATACTAGAGAAAGAAGAACAAAAGAAAATTGAGAAGATGTCGCCAGAGGAGAGGAAGGAGTATGAGGAGTACAAGAAGCTGTATGAGAAGATTGACAAGTACAGATGGGCAATAACAAATGCTGAGACAGATGAGGAAGCGAAGAGGATATATGAGGAGGCACAGAGGTACATTGATTCGCTTCCAGAGAGAATGCTGAAGAAGTACAGCGCGTTGCTGGGGACTGTTATGGCGCACTACCTGAAAAGGGATCCCGGGTTCAAGGACATAGAGTTTTAGTTTCTGCTGAAATTGCGGTGCTGGGAAGGACATTGAGAAGGAGATTAGGTAGCTTTTATAGGTAACTTTGTTGATAAGAATGGTAAAGTATTTATATTACTTCTTTTATAAGGATAGTTATCAAAAAGGTAACTTTGTTGATAAAAATGGAAAAAAGAAGTTTAGGCAAGGAAGGGACAAAACTTATATCTGCCCTCGAAAGAAGAGGCGCACTAGTTGTGACTATACCCGATGTGTGCAGAATCACGGGCTGGAGCAGGGACAAAGCAAAGATTCTTATGCACAAGCTGAGCAGGAAGGGGTGGTTTGAGCGTATTGAAAGAGGCAAGTACCTGTACATCCCCATCCGGGCTATTGAAGGAAAGTGGGCTGAGTACCCCTGGCTCATAGTGCCTAACCTAGTAGAGGACTACTACATCTCATACATCACAGCCATGAGCTTCTGGGGGTTCACGGAGCAGATTCCCGTTACGGTCTACGTCGCAACAACAAAGCAGAAGAAGGAGATCGAGTTCCAGAACTATGTATACAAGTTCGTCAAGCTCGCGCCTTATAAGTTCTTCGGCTGGCAGGAAATAGAGCTCAAGGGAGGGTACACATTAAACATGGCATCAAAGGAAAAAACAATAGTGGACTGCTTTGACAAGCCTAAGTACTGCCTAGGGATAGATGAATGTGCCAAGGCTCTCTACAATGCGCGCAGACAGATCAGCACTAGAAAGCTCACTGATTACGCGTTGCGTATGAGAAATAAAACGCTTGTAAAACGCTTGGGTTATGTGATGGATCTTCTTGGGATGGATGTGCCCAAGAAGCTTGAGAAGCTTGTGAGAAACGACAAAAAGTATGTGCCACTTGACCCTCTCGGCAAAGCCAAGGGCTCAACTGACAAGAAGTGGAAGATAATTAAGAATATGGAAGAAGAATACTTACTTAGCTTTCTGGAGGGCTTCTAACTTTGGTCGTATTCCGAACTGGTGCCTAACCGACCTTGTGGTGTAGTGCCTATAAAACATGAAAAACTTTAAATACTATAGGCACTACAATATAACCATGAAAAGTAAAGGCTACATAAGGAAGAAAAGGAACGCACAAGGATTTGAGTACTTTGAACTCGTGAAGTCAGTGCGCGTGAAAGGAAAGGTGAAGCAGAAGATTGTAAAGTACCTAGGAGGATTTGCAGAGGCCTCAAAATATGCAAGGAAACACGGACTCAAAATGCCCAAGTCAGATGAGGCAAGGCTTGATGCAGAGATAGAGGAGCTCAGGAAAGAACTCAGAAAGAAGCGCATGCCGAAGTCAGTAAAGGAGAGGCTGAAAGATGAGCTCATTAAGGACTGGATCTACAACTCAAACTCTATTGAAGGGAACCCACTGACCTATGAGCAGACCGTAACATACCTTGAGACCGGCATACCTGCGGGGAGAAAGTCAAAGAGATGGTACAAGGAGGTAGACAACCACCTGAACGCGATTGAGTACGCATTTGAGCTCGCAAAGAAGAAAAAGATTGAGGAGAGGGACATACTCACAATACAGGCTCTGCTAACAACAGGAACCATCGAGCCTGAGGCAGTCGGGAAGTACAGAAAAGGATCGGTGCGCGTGAGGACAGACCCTTCGCAGAGCTTTCCAAACGCAGCAAAGGTTCCATCGCTCATGAGCAACCTTGTGTGGTTCATACAGAAGAACCCTGAAAAGCTTGCGCCAGTGGAACATGCTGCGCTTGCGCACCTGAAGCTTGTGCAGATACATCCATTCAGGGACGGGAACGGAAGGACTGCAAGAATACTCACAAACATCATGCTCATGCAGAACGGCTACCTGCCTGTTGTGATAAGGAAGAGGGACAGACCCAAGTATTTCAAACTCATAAAGAGGTTCCAGAAAAAGGGGGAGTGGCAGCCGTTCGCGCACTACATCAAGAAGCTTCTGAAGAAGGAGTATGAGTTCTATCTTGCGAACACATAGCGGGTTTAGACCCTTCTCACCATTACGTCGCTTCCCTCGTTGTACATGTCGACAAGACCCTCATGCTTCAAAAACAGGCATGTTATCAGAATGCGGATTATGTTGTTCACCGGGTGCTTGTCGCTGTCCTGCGCGGTGTCCTCGGAGACACCCTCCTCACTGAGCCACTTGTACGCGAGCTTCCGCATGTCCCTTATGGATCTCCAGTCAAGCTTCCTGAAGTCCTCGAGGTACTTCTCATAGGTCATTGGTTATGTTTATGGAGAGGGAAGTTTAAGTGGGTTTTGGGGGTATCAGCACGTCACGGGGGCGGAGGTAACCCTCTCTCCGTATATTATAACAGTTCCACTATGTTGCCCAAAGTTTTCGATTTGACAGGCGGCCTGCTCACCAGAATTAAGATCATGAGGCGGACAGAACCCCAGCCTCTCATTGTTGTTACCAACGACTTTAAGGGATCCCGCTTTGATCTTGATCCCAGGAGGAGAGGTATTCGCTACCATTATTGTAGAATTGCATGGCTGGGTTGCACAACACAAAATAGCATACGCTGAAATAGTTGCCGATGTCTTTTCTGCGGGGTACTTCACCGCAAGGCTTGAATCTTGCTCATTCTCTAGAGCATAGTCTTTTAAAGTCCCATTACAGTATTCATATGCTGACGACCCGAGCCTCATCCAATTAGTTAGAGACAACCCGTACGGAAGTAAGCAAACCATATCTGACTCTCGCAGCGAAGTGTTAACCTGCACATACACCTTACATCTATCCCCCTCACGCCCAATTACCTCAAAATACTCTGTCTCGTATCTGTCCCCTGTGCTCAATTTTGCTTTTTTGCAATTGATTAACTGATTAGAAAAACAAGTTATATTGCTACCACAATCGATTATTTGTACGGAGTTGGAACATAACGACCGATCATTAACCCATCTTCCATCGGCACATTGGTAGGTATTTGGTCCAGAAATAAGGTTTAGACAACCCGTTGTTATTATTAACAGGGTCACTAATGGGATAACAAGTGTCCTACTCATATTCTCACCTTTTCATATTTTTGACTTTAGTTTATATAAACATTAGCTCATTAGGTTAAAGGCTCCTACAGAACTGCTTTCTAGACCTGCTCTAATAATTATCAGGAAAATTTGAAATTTCTCACAACACTTAAAGGGAGACCACAACTTTATTTAGTCCCACGTGTAGCTTGCACAAAAAAATTAAGCGAAAGAATAGCTATTGGCAACGAGAAAATTATAGGAGGAGGTGAAAAAACATGACCATCTCAAAGTTGATCGGCTTGATTCTTTCACTAGTTAGCTATTGCTGTGATTAAGATATTGTTGTTCTAGTGCTTCCGGTGTTCCTTTATCCACCTTTTTTCAGCAAACCAGCCGGCAATTGCTCCAATAATCATAGCAATTACAAAATGACAAATTCCAGCTATGATATAAAACGTAGCTCCAAATAATGCAAACAATGTTGGCATAGTGTTGGTCATAGTACCGCTTTCGGTTAGTTGGGGTTGAGATAAAATCGCGCCTACAATCAAAGATAATAGAGCTGTAACCAATCCTGACGTTATTGAAAATGTAAACCCATATGATACACCCAAAACAACCCCTTCGCCTTTACATAATCTCTTTCTAAAAGGATACACTAACAACAAGGGTCCTACAATATCCCAAGCAAAAGTAAATACAAGAAAGAAAAATATGGCAAGTCCGCCAATCAGTGGGATTAGTCCAAAAAAAGTTGTTGCCATTGAATGAAAAATACCTATACATATGCCACCGATCAACCCTATCCCCACAACCTTTAACAAATGCATGTTTGTCCCTCCTATTTAAGTATTAAATTTTATTATAATTTGTTGCTTATCCAGCAGTCCATTGTGGAATTGAAGTTCTAATGGTGTGGTCTCATCAAGTATTTCAAAGACTAAGCTTCCCTCTTCTTCATCTCCTGGTTTTATGCTATATATCCTATCACTAAGCCAACTATTGTGAGTATATTGATACCCTCTGTCCACAATTAACTTTGCATATCTATAGTGTAGTGGAAAGTTCGTTTCTCTTACTCCATTATTTTTGGCTACTATGTTTATTATCACAAATTTATAACCCTCATCAGGTTCAAATAAAGAAATTTGTTTAGTGATTCTGGGTTCTTCGAATATTATCGTGATATTTCCTATTGTGATTTGTTCACCAGCATTTGCAATAATTGGTGGTGGTGAAATAACAGGTGGCGGTGAAATTTCAAACACATAATAATTTGTATTGTTATCATTTACTGCAGTGTTGCCATTTTCATCAGTCGAAACTATCTTAAACTTATATGTTCCTGGATCTAGTTCTTCGATGGTGATTGTATGTGTTGTAGTCATAGAAGGATCGTATACTTCTCTGTTTGGATAAAATGCTCGCCAGAATACCACCTTGCTATCTGCTGGCTCATCAGATAACCATTCTATAGTTACTGAATCTTGAGTAATGTTTACTACTCTCACATTCGAAATCTTGGGTGGCTGAAGATCCAATTCTGGGGATGGAGGCATTTTTATTCTGATTGTTTTCTTTACAAACCCTTCCCTAAAACATATAGTAATTTCAGTAGGTGCTTCATCTTCAGGTATCTCAAAACTTATCATGACCTTTTTCTCTTCCTTTGGTTTAAATTTAGTATATCTTATTAATGGTTCAATGACCTCATAATCGTAGAGAGATCCTCTGTCTGTCTTCAGCTTTAGTTCAGAAAAAGAAGGGAAATGTTCCTCTTCTGTCCCATTATTTTTTACATCTACACTAACTACTACAAGTTTATAACCTGAAGTGGCAATGTTGTTATTAAATTCTTGTGCAAAACCAAACGAATTGAATACTAATATAAAATTATCAACGTGTACCTCTTCACGAAATTCAACAAAACCCTTTTGAGTTTTCTCTGTTGCTATATCTGTTATACACCCACTAATCAAAAATATCAACATTAAAATTAAAAGAACCCTCGTCATGTTGTATTTTATGAGTCAAATAGAAATATATGTTTTTCGTCGAAATGTTTTAAAATATTTAATGATTGTTGTAGTTTACATCTAGTCATACCTGCTACCCGCACCTTGAAATTGCCATTGCTTTCTTCTTTGCTTCCTCTTCTAACTCAGAAGCATACTGATAACAAATCCTCTGATCTAATTCTAGCAATTTCTGGACTACTTCATTTTCTTTGTTTAGTATGTAAAGCTGCGCCCTTCCTACTTTTCTTGTTTTTTTTATCAATCCGTTCCTAGCAAGTTCGTCAAAAATCTTCCTTATAGTCACTCTTGACATGCCTATCTCTCTACAAACGTCTGCCATTGAATAATCAAAAATATCATTCTCAATAAAGAAATCCAGCACCCTTAACTGCGACGTTTTACCCAAAAGTTCTAACAACAATGACATTCGCACCACATCCTCTATCCAACCCCATCCTTATTTGCTATAGGACTTATGTTATGCATATGTATAATGCATAGACTATATGGTTATTTTTAGTATCATTTAGTATATAAAACGTTAACATTAAATGTTTAGCAACGAAACGAATATATATATAAGTTTGAGTGTAAATTTGGGCATGAAGTCTAATAAGAAGGACAGACCTTCTCCCAAAAAACTCCGCGCGTGGGTGATAAGAAAGCTTTTTCGACAAGGGTACATTGGTAGGCGACATTGTGGGATAGATGACATACTAAGGCCATTACGGCATGATGAAAGGTCTCGGAGAATTGTCAAAGACAAGATAATCCCAGAGTTATTGAAGGAAGAAATGCTCCTTTCTCCACATAAAGACAGATATTCCATAAACCCACGAAAGATGGGAGAGGTGAAAATAGTACTCAAAAAATATTTTCCAGAATTAATAAATGGGATAATGGAGTGAACAACACGTGGGTAAATAAAAGGCTTGAGCATAAAAAACTGCAGAAGCTAGAAAGGATATTGGGTCAAGTTTGTGAGTTTGCATTTTATCTACCTCCTGAGCCCCAGGATTTCTTCGCAGGCCTATGGCTCTGCCAACGCTGGGGCTCACCAATACTACGAAAAGTTCATCCACCAATAACGTTACACTACTCATAGACGCAAAGTATTTAATAGCATAAATGCGATAAGGAGCATGTAAAGGTGGTCTTATGGTTAAGTCACGCGTACTGCTCTTTTTCCTGGCATTGGTGGTGTTGCTCCCAGTGGCCTTGTCCCTGGATTATACGATTTCAAAGATGGATTTTGTTTTGAATGATGATGGCTCTTTTACTGTTGGTGGGGATCTGATTGTCCAAACACAAAATAAGACGCGTGTGTATCTTGTTGGCCTTCATGAGAACTTGGCAATAAGTAATGCAACATTGAATGGAAAAGAGGTACCAGTGTTCCTGGATACAAATGGTTATTACCTCTATATAAATGAATCTGGTAGATTTACTCTGAACGGAAAACTGGATATCAAAGGAAAGACGCGCTTAAGAATACCTGGTCCTATCTCTACCCTTTATATGAAGACTCCTTATTATGAGGAGACATATCACTCAGTAGTTGACAAGGTCATCAATTTCTATACATACAAGCCTCCAACAAGGCCAAAATATGTGTTCAATATAATTCTTGAAAAGGATAGAAAATCCTTTTATTATATGATTTATCTGGAAGATTATCAGACAATTACTCTTCCATTGCTCAATGGGGAGCAGGTTACTGATGTATCAGGAGCCAAGTATGAGTTAAAAGGCAATACGTTGGTGTTGTATCCTCGGGTCGCTCAGATAACTGTTAAGGGTCAGCTAAATGAGCTGGATATATACCGAAATCCAAAGCCAGGTTATGTGGTGATTCAATGGGAACCAGTATTGCAAGTAAATGTATCTACGGAGGCAAGCCTTGTGGATGAATCTCAATTGCCTGGGAGGTATTCTGTTTTTGACACGCAGAAGGTATACTACTCTTCTAGGGACACATTCGCAATATCAAGCAAGAAGATGGATATGTTTCCGGGTCTAGTGTTTTCAGTGTCAAGTGAGGCGATAACAGGGGCCATAACGGAGAACGGTTGGCTGGTTCACGACTCGCTGCTGGGATTTTCCAATACTGGCCTTGACTATCTGCGGATAAGCATTGGCGACTGGACTCCTCTATACCTGGGCGTAAACGGGCCACGATACCTGACAAGAAGCGGAAAAGACATTTATGTTTCAGTACCAAAAACGCGCCGTGGTAATCTTAAACTGATATCCCTGCAAAAGATGTCTTTGGGCGTTGTATCTGTGAAGCAGATATCCTTCCCAACAGTTTCGTATCCAATCTCGCAGGTGAATGTCAAGCTTTACTACCCGGATACATATGAAGCAATACCTCTAGATGCCAGGGCGTTACATTTTGATTGGCCAGTTGAGTTGTTCGTGATCCTTGTGTTATCTGGCCTTGCCTTGCTGTTCATAAAGAAGAAGTACAAGGCATTGCTAATTGGTGTCGCGATTTGGATACTCCTGCAGGTATCCCTTGTGTTTGTTTTGTTGTACCTGGGTGTGATAGCATACCTTGGTTATAAGAAGGTTGAAAAGAAATACATAAAATGGATTGCTATAGGTATTGTCGGGCTATCAGTAGTTGCTTTGCTTCTTGGTGGGATAATGTTTGTTATGTCAAGCATGTCTGGTTTCCATGCGCCTGGTCACGAAAGGGTAAAAGCTGCTCCTGCTCCCACGGTTTCTCATGAGGTTGGATTGGCATCTGTTGAAGTAACGGATAGGGCGGGCTATGTGACTGAAAGAGAAGTGCTTCCAGTTGAATTGGCATTGCCACGTTATTCCAAGTCTATAAGGTGGAAATATGCTCTGCTAAACAGGGATGAGGCCCCAGGCATGTCTATACTATTTGTGCATTCCTGGGTATGGAAGCTGGCTCTGTTCATTCTTGGGTGTGCGATTCTGGTTTTAGCTAAGAGGGAGATAAAGGGCCGTAAGTGGTTGCGTTAGTATAGTGGAGAGGGAGTAGGTTAGAGTTCGTATTGCTCTTTGACTTGTGCCCATTCTGCGATTGAACGGATGGTATCAAAGTCCTTTTTCTTTATTGCCTCTTTTATGTCTTGAAGTGCTTGGTAGGAGAGGGGTGTGACCTCCTTGTAGAGTTCTATTGTTTCTTTTCTGAACTGTTTGTCTTTGAGGAAATCTATTATGGGGTTTACGTGGCTGGCTCCTACGACGATATGTAGTTCGTCTTTCCCTGAGTGGTTGGCAAAAAGGTCTATCATTTCTGCCATGTAGGCGTTTCTGAGATTTAGTAGGAAGGAGGGGTGCGGTTCTCTTAATATAGCTAGTGGTGTGGGGCTAGGGGTGGATCTGTTCTGTAGAGCAGAGAGCAGTGAGAGTACCTTTCTGAAACTTGTGTTGAGGAAGAAAAGTTCTTTTGTGAATCCACTTTTGAATGGGTCGCGGAGAAGGAATGGCTTTGTTACCTTTTTGAGGAGAGATGAAGGGTAAGTATGGATGTATACAATTGGCATAGTGGGGAGGATGTCCTTTGTTAGTTCGGATAGTTTGTCTCTATCATCGTGTTTTACTGCTCTCTTCCACTCTTCCTTCTTTTCTTTGTTTAATTTTTTTACGGCTTGTCTGAGCTTGAGGAACCAGTATTTGGCATCATGCCAGATGATGTTTGCAAGTTTGTCTTTTTTGTCCGCCTTCATGAAAGCACTCTCAAGTCTGTCCCACTCCTTTTTGTCATACATTTCTATGTCATATCTCTCAGAATCAGAAGGGAGAAGGTAATCCAAAAAGCGTTCGTGTAGAACAAGTTTTCCGCGGGTGTTCTTTTCAATCTCTTTTATGCCTGGGACCCTTTCTTTTTTGGGCAGATGTAAGATGCCGTACATTTTGATTTTGACGTTTCCTAGGTTTGTTTCCTTGTAGTAGAAGGGTTTTTTGGGCATATGGAGATAAGGGAGAACGTATTTAAATGCGTTTTGCAAAATATATGTGATGCCAAAGAAAAAGAGAGTGTTAATTGTATCGCATACCAGGGCCGATGTCATTTGAGAGAAAGGTGGCAAATCCTCCACTGGGAGCAATGATGATTGCTGATGCAGTAGGGGGAGAGGTCTATCCGATTAATGCATCAGTTGAGAAGATCCCTGAATTTGTTAAAAGGAGAAGGAAGCCGTATCATGTTGTGGGATTTACTACGTGGCCAGTGCACTATTTGTACGAAGAAGCAGAGACTATACGGAATCTTGTTGAGGTTATAAAGAGAATAAGAAAAGAGAGGCCAGAGACACTGATTGTTTTGGGTGGTCACGGAGTACATAATTTTACAGAGCAGTTTATGAAGAATACGCATGCGCATGTTGGTGTTCTGGGTGTGCATGGAGAAGCAGTAGGTGCTATGAAGGAATTGGTTGAGAAACTGCCGGAAAACGCTGTGAGAGATGGAGAGTTGACTGAAGAGGCATTTAATGCGCTTAAAGAAGTGAAGGGACTTGTAATAAAGTATAAGGGAAAACTTTATCACACAGGAGAAAGAGAAGTTCCTCATAGTTTGCCAGCTGTTTCTTACAGAGCAGACAGGGGAGGAGGACAAAAGGTAGCAAAGGATAGTGGTCGCGGGAGGGTTGGAGTGGTTGCTGTTTTTCCTGAGAGAGCCCTATGTGAAAAATCTTTGTCGCTCCCGTGTTTGTATTGTGACATGGGGGTGAAACTGCAGAAGTTCAAGGAGGATAAAGAACTGATGAGGTCAATAACTAAGCCAGATGTGGATAAAACTGTTGCAGAGATTGTAAGAGGAGTTGCTACGTTTAGGAGGAAAAGGGTACCCGTTTCGTTGTACCATATCTCTTTTCAGTCAGATGCACTCCGCCCTGATTTTGTGTTGGAGGTTATGAAACGGCTTGAGGGGAAGGGGTATGATCTGAAAAAGTTTGAGTTTGGATGGTTTATGAGGCCAGACCAGCTCACAGATGAGAATATAAAAAAGATAAAAGAGATGAGGAAAAAGGCATCTATTTCGCTTGCTGTGGGATTGGAATTCGGTAATACTGAAGAGCTAAAAGATGTAAGATTTGCAAGAGGGAAGTATAGATATCCGAGAGATTTGAGGAAAAGGTTGAAGGATTTGGCAGAGAGTGGCGTATTTGTTAATGCATTCCATATCTTGACAACACCGTTAACAGATCTTGAGAAGTTGAAGAAGAATATTGAGTTTGCAGAATGGTCCTGTGAGAATTTGGATCCGCCTATTGTAGTGCAGCCATTTATAGTTCCTGCTGGGTATATGCGTGAGTTAGGATTGCCAGAGATGGAGACTGGGTTTGAGATTGATGGGAAGGAATGGATCTTTCCTAAGAGATTTCCATTCATAGCAGATGTAGAGGAACTGGAAAAGATGAGAGATTATCTGAAAGAGAAAATAAAGGAGTATGGTGGAAAAACGTTGCCTGTACTTCATGCAGCAGGGATATTGTTGAAGACCATTGATAGGGAGATAGAGTTGAAGAGAGCTAAGAGAAGTAGCTAATACCTGCGCGGGAGTTCCCTTCTGATCAGGTAGCGCTTTTTTGTTCCGGGTTCTGTGTAAGCAAGTTCTTTTGATGGGATGTCTAGGGCGCTTGGCGTGAATCTGTTTTTACTTGGGTCTTTTTCGAGAGTGTGGGGAGTAGGTACAAGATAGATGATATGGTCCTTTTTTCTGCCTTTGATTTAGGGGAGTTATTATCTACAGATGTTACAGAAAAGCATAATAATACAAAAGGGCATAAATGAGACATGCCTGTTTGTGAGATTTGTGGAAAGGAAACTAGACATGCAAAAATTGTGTTTATTGAGGGGAGCAAGTTAACTGTTTGTGAGAGATGTGCTGGGCATGGGAATGTGATAAGCGACTACGGAAGAGAGAGAAAGGTTTATGTGAAAAGGCCGAGGTACAGAAAAGAGGAGAAAACATTTGATGTTGTTGCTGATTATGATAAGATTGTGAGGAGGGAGAGGGAGAAAAGGAAGTGGAAGCAGGAGGAATTAGCAAAGAAGGTAAATGAGCCAGCATCGTTGATAGAGAGGATAGAGGCTGGGAAGACTATTCCTTCTGAGAAGGTTGCTAGGAAACTAGAAAAGGTTTTAGGAGTAACGTTATTAGAAGAAGTTCAGAATACAGTTGTTGAAATGCCTGAGGAAAAAACGGAGGCAGTTACGTTAGGGGATATTGTGAAGATAAGAAAGAGAAAAAGTTAAGGGAAGACAACTGTTACATACTCTACGTTCTCCCCATATATTGTTATCTGGCCTGAAACATTTCCAAGGGCACATGTAGTTGATTCCCCTGGTTCTAGTTGAGGTACAGAGCAGGAGAGCGATTCGTTTTCTGCTACGTAAAGTGTTGTTGCATCAAGGGTTTTTGTGTCTACATTTGTTATGGATATGTTTCCAGTGGTTGTATTCAGGATTGAGACATCTATTTGGACTTTCTCTGGCTCTTCCTGGGGCGGTTGAATGCTTTGGCCAGCTGCCCAGAAGTAGAGGGAAACACCAATGATTACTGCGATTGCGATGAGAAAAACTGCTGAAACAGTTTCGCTGATGCCTCTCATTTTTTCACCAAGTAGTAGATGGTTTGTATTGAAACAGAGATAAGTAGGTAGAAGGATTTGAAAAGTGCGTTGATGAATAGGGAAAGATCAAAGTGCATTATGTTGAGTATGTAGTTGAGGAACAGAGATGCAAAGGAAATGGTGATTCCTACAAAGAAGATGAGGACGTACAGGGAGAGGACGGAAGGCCAGTGTTTCTTCGTGAATAGAATGCTTCCTTTTATTGCCTCCTTAACGCCTTTCTTTTTTGGAAGTAACGCTGCCTGGGCGACGAAACTTATGAGGAAGAGGTATATGATTGAGAGGGTTATGGTAAAGATGGATAGAAGTGAGGTTGCGATGTTTAGGTATTGAGGAAAGTAGATGACCCATATACTTGAAAAGAAGAATAGGATTGCGGCTGGGATGGATGCTGCGAGTATAGAGAGGAATACTGGCTTAACGTGTTTGATGCTTTTCATGAGCTCTTCCTTCTGTTTTATGTTTCGTATGACAAAGGTAAGAGAGATGGAAAGGAAGATGAGGGAGAAAATAATTAGGAGTAAGCTGTATAATGGACTTGTTGTATCTATGTATTCTGCTGTGAGTATTGGGATGAGTGTAAAGAGGAAAACTGGGAGATATAGTCGTAGTGAGAGGTTTTGTTTTGATTTTGAGAATGCTTTAAGGATTTCAGACTTCCCTGTTCCGAGGATAAATGTACATATGGCTCCGCCTAGTGCGCCTGCGTATCCAAGAGATCCTGTGAGGATTACAAAGAGGAAGAAGAGCTCCTGGATAATCTGATAGGACTGAGCAGTGTTTGAGAAGAGGACTGTGAGGAATTGCGTTGAGAGCGACATAAGGAGTACCAAAATAAATACAAGGATGAGTGATGCAGTTATGCCAGAGAAGAGTCCAGAAAGCGTGCCGCGTTCAAGGCGGGATTTCAATTGCTTTGTTGCGAAATAGGAGGAGATGAACCCACCTATAAGTGAAGAACCGATGCCGCCTACAAGGTATAAAAAGAGTAGCATGCCAGCGAGTTCTTCCTGTGTGAATGTTGTTTCAGAGAGGAGGGGTTGCATAAAGAGCATTGAGAGGCCAAATAGGGCTGCTGTTATAATACCTCCTACAATTGCTGGTGGGATGAGTTCCCTGAGTTTTACTGCCATACGATCACATATGGAATAAGGGAAAGAGGATATAAAAACTTATGCGAAACGCTCCTCACGGATCTTTCGCCTTTTCTTTATAATGTCCTTGTAGTAGTCTTTGCCCTTTTGGGTGAGATGGACATTTTTCTCTATCCTGATAAGGTTCTCTTTTTCAAGGTTAGAAAGAACATTGCTCCAGAGCTGTATCTGTTTTTGTTTTATTGGTTCGTATGCCTGCATTAGATTGTAGTATTATCCTCATTTGTTGCAATGTGTTCAGAAGTGAAAAGAATGTTCTTCATGATCTTGTTTATGTGCTTTGCGTCTTCTGGATGGAAAAGATGGGGAGAGGCACAGGAAGTATGTCAATATGGATCTTTCCTTTTTCAAACTCCTTCACCAGATCCTTATTCCTATTTGCTATGTTGTGCTCCTTCATTAGTTTACTGTAAAGACGGTTCCATTGCCTTGCATGCTTTCCACATTGTGTTTCAAAGTCGCGGTATACTCTCAAAAGGAAATTTCCATCTATTGTTTGAGGATGGTCATCTGAGGAGTATACAAGGAGTAGGTCTATATCTGGTAATATTCCGCTTTTCTCTGGGGGTGGTGAATGCTCTATCCTATGGATAACGTCATAGTCACCATAAAAGGGATAGCCCAATCCGAATACGCCAATCACAAAAGGAAGTTCTGAGAAAAGTTTCCCAATAGTCTTTGCTTGTTCAAGTGCTTTTTTGTATGGCCGTGACCTGTAATACTCCTTTACCTTTTCCTTCAAATCCATATATGTATTTTCTCAAAAGTTATTTAAATGTTGATGTGATAACTGTTAGCATGATTACTACCACACTCGTAGAATTGCTTTTCTGGGCATTGGTTCAAGGTGTAATAGTAGGAGTGATTATAAAGAAAGTATATAAAAGGGTGGAGCTTGCAGGTCCTTTACTGCTTTTCAAATCAAAAAAAGGATTGAGATGGATTGAACGGCAGAGCAAGCGTTTTAAGAGGTTTTGGCCAGTATATGGAAGTTTTGGCATTATATTGGCATTTGGTTTTGCTGGTGCAATGTATGTCTTCAGAAAGAAAGTGCTGTGGAAGAGAATTGTTTTAAGTTCATTGGCAAGTTTGTTTTTGGTCGCGCCATACATCTCAAGTATTATTTTATTTGGTGCAAAAGAGGTAATCCATTTAGATTCAACCCTCTTCCTCATGCTACTAAACTTTGCTTTTGGTTTCTCTATCTCAACGTTTTATCTGTTGCTCTCCCAGGCAGTTACAATAGTACATAACTATATAGTGCAAGCACCAGTAGTTGCAATGGTGGGGCCCGCTCTTCCTGGCATAAATGTACAGGGGAGCCCGATACAGGGTATTCCCTGGTATGGATGGTTTGCATTTCCTATTCTGATTGTAGTCCATGAGTTCTCCCATGGAATCCTAGCAAGGTTTCACAAGTTTAGGGTAAAGGCTACAGGTTTAGTTATGCTTGGTTTACTCCCGCTTGGCGCATTTGTAGAACCAGATGAAAAACAACTAAGCAGAGGTGCTGTACAAAAGAGGCTGCACGTCTTCTCTGTGGGAAGCACTGCAAACTATCTAACTTCTGTAGTAGTTACCCTCCTCTTGTTCTCTGCCCTGTATGGCATGAATGCAACTGGAATCTACGAGGAATACGAAAAGTACCTGGACCATCCGATGGTTACAGTGGTTTCTCCAGACAGTGACGCAGTTGGAAAACTGGAGCCAGGAATGAAGATCCTCTCTGTAAATGGAAATGAAACAAAAACAGTCCTTGATATAAACAAGGCCACAGAGTCAGTTGGGCCTGGAAACATAGCAGTTATTGAAACAGACAAAGGAACATTCAATATAACATTGAACAAGGATGCGAAGATAGGGATAAGACTGGAACAGACGTATAAACCACTGCCTTTGCACCTAAGTGTTATACAAGGAATAATAAGCTTTTTGGGACTGGTTGCCTTTTTCAATCTCGTTGTTGGGATCATGAATCTCTTGCCTGCATACCCTCTTGACGGAGGATATATGCTGCAGGGGTTACTAGAGAACAAGGTAAAAAAGAAGACAGCCAGGAAATTTGTGAAATTTTTGAGTATATTTATACTAGCTTTGTTTATAGTGAACATCCTTCCGTTGATTTTTAGGTAGCCCTCTCAAATTTGTGTGTTTATTAACCACTTCCATAGTGGAACAAATCTAACCTTCTTCCTATTAATAATTTCTTCTGATTCATAATCGTCTGTGATAACAAGGAGATTTTTACATTTTAACTCTGTACTTGCCTTTAAGAGGCCCTTTATCTCCCTGCTTTCCACATCTTCCTTTGAAGATGCAGATGTTACTTGGATAAGTTGCTTGACTGTTCTGCCGAGTGTCACTACAAAATCAACTTCATGCTGCTTATAATCTCTCCAATAATACAGAGCAAGGTCACTATTCCAATAACTTCTTTTCCTCATAAGCTCAACTGCAACAATGTTCTCCATCAGTCTCCCCCTATTTTTGGAAAATCTGAAACCGAGGGCGTTGAAAAATCCAGAATCAATGCAGTACACCTTCTTTACACTCAATAGCTGTTGCTTAAGAGAATAACTAAACTTCGGAACAAAAAAGAAAAGTCTTGCAGTATTAAAGTAGCGTGAAAATCGCTCAACAGAATCTAGCGAAAGATTAACAACATGCTTCAACTTGTTGTATGATTGCATTGTTGATATATGCGAAAGGTAGAGATGGGCAAGATTTTCTGCTTTTGCTATTTCTTTTATCTCAAAACGTTTTACAATATCTTTTATGATAATATCATTAAAATACTCACGAAGAAGTGTTGTCTTTTCTCTTTTATCTTTTAGCAAGAAAACTTTCGGAAAGCCACCAAACATTATATACTTTTCTAATGTCCTGAGGAGTTTTATTCTCTTAGTGTATACATCAATTGCAGTGGGGTCTATCCCGTTCCACATCAACGCTTCTCTGAAACTCAAAGGGAACAACTCAAAGTCTTTATGTCTTCCAGTAAGAACTGTTGCATACTCCTCACTCATGAGTTTTGAAGAAGAACCTGTCACGACTACATCAATGTTTTTTGCGTCAAGATATAGGCGTGCTGTTTTTTCCCAACCATCAATATTTTGTACCTCATCCAAAACAAGAAGTCGGGGGAGCCCTTCATTTATATGTTTTTGATATATCTCTACAATCTTTATAATGTCTTCTGATGTGCATTGCTTAAGCCTTGGGTCCTCAAAATTTATTATCAATGATTGTTTTTTTGGGAATGCAGAAGCTAACATGTATGCTAATGTACTTTTACCAGACCGCCTTATGCCCTTTATAACAAGTATTGTGCCTTTCGTTGGCTTTGGGACACTCTCCCTTTTCTTTGCCTTCTGTTCAAAATTACCCCATAGATTCCAATCAACAAGTGCCTCTAGTATCGTTGACTCGTTCATAGCATTGTTTATGTGGGAGGATATTTATAAGTCTATCGGTAAGTTTTTGTAAAAAGCTACCGATGTCGTATATAATATCGCTACTCACCCTACGAACCGGACCTCTCAAATGCCTCCCAGCCAATAAACAGAACAACTGCTGATACAAAGAATGCAGGGATAACCAGGGACATGCCTATATTCTTGATCACCATTATTACCACTATCAACAGCCCGCCAATGCCAGGCACAATATTCAGAAACCTATCAAATGGCTTCCATGTCTTGCACTTCTCTTTGCATCCATTGTATCCTATCTTAAACCCAACACTCCCCAGAATAATTGAGCCTATGGCTGTTATTAGTGGTGTGTAGTATTCAAAAGGAATGCCAAAGTAGTTGAAGGAATATGCTATTGAGATCCCTATGCCTGCAAGGATGAACGCATACATGATGCCAAACATAACAGCCTTGTGCATCTATATCACAATCTTTGTCGGTGCTTTCAGCACAATTTTCCTTGGTTTCTGCACAGGCCCTGGTGTTGAGTATGTAGCTACTGTGCTCTCATTTAAACACCCGATACCTTTTTGGTAGCCAACATCTGCAAATGCAAGGAATGAAATTATGGAACATATAAGAAAAGCTGCGGGAATTGATACAAAGCCGGCACTATGAAATAAAAAGATAAAACCCAAAAATAGGTCATGGTGTTTGTTAGAAAAGAGAAAGTGAAAGGCCACGAGTACCTATACCTTGTCAAGAGCCTGTGGGTTGAAGGAAAAGGACCGCGACAGAAGACTATAAAATATTTGGGCAAAGCAGATTCCGACAGCCAGCTGCTGGCAGGGTTTCCTAGTAAGCAGTATTACGAAAAAGTAGCACAAGAAACAGGATTTAGACTGGACAAGTTGGAGATCGTCTATAGGATAAACAACCTTCTTTATGAGATGAACAAGAGAGGCGTTATGAGCAAGTTTGTTATGAGAGGAGGAACAGCGTTGAATCTTATCTACTTTAACATTCCTAGGTTATCTGTTGATATTGATCTAAACTACATTGGGCACTTGGATAGAGAGAAGGCAATTAAAGATAAAGAGGTGATCAGAAAGAAGTTGTTCGAAATCGGAAGATCGCTTGGTTACGAACCCAAGTTAGCGAAAACCTATTCACAGGATAGATTTGAGTTTTACTACAAGAACATTTATGGTCAAAAAGCACACATCAAGGTTGAAGTTAATTATATGAACAGAGTGCCTGTTCTTCCTGTCAAAAGGAGAGTGTTGACAACACCGTTTAAAGATGCACCAAAAGCAAGAGTGAAGGTATATTGTCCAGAGGAACTTTTTGGTTCAAAGCTTGCAGCACTTGTGGATCGTGCGTACCCAAGGGATATATTTGACGCATATCTTCTCAGCAAAAGCATAAGAAGGTTTGACGCAAGACTCATAAGAAAGTGTTTTGTGTTCTATGCAAGCCTGAGGAAGAACTATCCTGAATGGAATAGAAAGATAACACTTACAGAGCGGTCGTATTCAAATTATGTGAAACCTCTTCTTGGTGCCCAGAAGCCAAGACGTGTCGATGTTGTCAATGGAGCACAGAAGGTTCTAAACAAAATACTTATGCTTACTAAGGGCGAAAGGGAATATATACGCAACCTTTGGGCAGGCAAATGCGTTCCATCACTTCTCTTTAGGAGGGGAGAGGCCAACAGGAACTTGATGCTACACCCAACTGTGCTCCAAGTTATTCATTATGTGGATAAAGGGCGTAAATCTCGTTCGGGACAATAAGGTTCCACTCCTCGGCATACACGCCCCTCCTCACATCCCTGTCAAGATAAAACACCTTTTCAGTTTCTAGGGAATTCTTGAGGCGCTCAATGTCCCTACTTCTAATTCTCCCGAGCCTAGACACCCCAGTAGATTGGTACTTTAGGACAGTAAGGAAAAAACCAACTTTGGCATTAAGACTCATGTTCTTGTGTTTTAGCGCATACTCTACAACTGTTTTGCTGTCCAAACCAGTAAAGGAGAGTATGGAGCGTGCGAACTCCCCCACACCACCAGCATACTTCAGGCGCTCAATACAGTCAACAAATGTTACCTCCTTGGTTGATGTGCAGATGCGCATACCCTCCCTATCATAGTACTCAAACTCCCCCCACCGCGCAGAGGGGGCAACCCTCTTGAACAAGATTCCACTATATTCAAGTTGTCTGAAGGGAACCTCACTTGTTATGTACACAAGATTGAAGACTGATGTTGCACCCCCGTGCAACTCAAGCGCAGAGTGATGTGAAACGTAGCAGTACCCACCAATCTTGTTCATAAGGCCTTGGGCAACATGAAACTTGTCCGCAATGAACTCCTTTCCAACATATCTGTAGGGGACAAGTGCGTAGAGGCCAGCCCCCACCCTCTTGATGAGCCCTTTCTTTCTCAGGGACTGGACAGCATTTGTAGCTTTTCTGTATACTTTTGTTTTTGGCATTCCTCTGCAGTGCTTGCCTACAAGCTCCCTGACCACAGAGAAATCAAACACCCACATCCCGTCCCAGAGCAGGCTTTTGTACACATTATCTGCAATGCCCATTTCTACCACTTTTTATAAAATTTACTTATAATTTTAAGTAAAATAGATATAAAAAGGTAACTGAATTCAAGGGGTTTTCGTAATAGAACTGCTCTGATGGGTCTGGCGTTCGTAATGATAGTAAAGGCAATACGTGAGGTGAAACTGTGGGCACACTGACTACAATACTGTTTCTGACTATAACGGGAATGATATGCTACAACTTTTTGTTCGGTCTGAATGAAATAGCGATGTTCTATATGGTCTGGCTCTTGTTCCCATGTTCTTCTTGGGGGGAAGGGGTGATCCTCTTTTTTGGCTCCAGTTATTCACCAACCAAGAGCAGAGCCGTACTGTTTTTGTAGTGTAAGATTTTATAAACGCTTATATATGCGGAGTCGCGGTGTAGTGTATCAAAAAAATTCCTAGTTTTTGAAGCAGAGTTTTTCTGTTTGTCTTCTTGGATACATATCAGATGTCCTGTCTCCCATTTCTGTGCGATTCGCGTAGAGAATGTTTTTCACGAAAACAAAAATTACGTATCCCCGAAAATTTTCGCTTGTAGTGTAAGATTTGGAAAAAGCACCCCGAATTTGGTGGTTAACCTACATCAGGGTTCAAGTTAACCTACATCTGAAGAATTGTCGGAAAAAAGAAAAAAATTTGGGGAGACGTTTTCCAAGTTTTCCAGAAAAGAGGATTTTTTCGGCGTTACAAATTTTTTCGGGGAAATGCATTCGTCCGTTTTTTTGTCCCGGCATTACGTACGCTCGGTTTTTGTGCGGTCTCCACTTGGGAAAGAGGGCACAATCACAGACCATTACAATAGAGATTTTAGTTAACCTACATTTCCAGAATTTTACGGTGTTAATAGTGTTGTTTCTGGTGTGCATGCGCTGCTGTTGTCCCGATGTCCGTGTTCAGTTTTTCACATGAGCATACACCAGTATATTAAAACTGATTTGAAGAACGAATGCATTCGCCCTGTTTCGCGTTTCATTGGGTGTTCCAGTTTTTGTTTTAGGTTAAAATTGTAGTAGCCAAAAAACCACAACGTATAAAAACAGACTAGACATAATCATGGGTATGAGACAGTGGTTATGCTTGATTTTGTTGCTCTCTTTGGTATATGCAGGGAGTGCGTTGAGTGTAGATGACTTTGAGATCCTTATAGAAAATGGTCCACATAAGGTAATCTCTGGACAAAGCATTCAAGTAATAACACATGTACACTTAAATAAGGATGTAGATGCCTACAATATAACCATTGGGTTTATATCAGATGTCTTAACCGCAGAACCAAAAACAAGAACAATTGATAAATTAGATAAAGATACTAGTAAGATAACATGGGTACTTTATGGCCCAGATGGCACCTACGACCTATCAAATGCCTTCAAAATTATTTCGTGGGATAATTCTGTGAAACTTGAGCTGAACATGAGCAATGAAACTAAGGATCCAAAGCCTATACTTTCATTGATAACAGATCCTGCAGACCTGTGTGAGAAGCACAAGTTCAAAGGGTTTTGGGGTGAGGATGAGAACTGCTTTGTGAAGGTATATGTGAATGATACGTTTCAGGGGTTTGCTGATGAGAATGGAGTTTATGAGGAAACGTTGAAGAATTTGGAGTTAATCCCAGGGGAAAATGTCTTGGTTATAAGGGTTGAGGACCCTGGAAAGAACACAGCTGAGGGAAAAGTTGTAGTAGTGTACAAGCCTCCTCTGATTTCTATGCTAAAGGAATACCTTGTGTATATTGTGCTTGGATTTATTGTGCTTCTGTTTGTTGTTGGAGCTATTGTGTTTGTTGAGATGAAGAAAAAGGAGAAGGAGCATATAGCATCGCTTTATGAAAAGCAGAAAAAGATTGCAGAGGAATTGGAGAGGTATTGGCAACTTGAGGCAAGGGGCGCATTAACGACTGTGGACAGGAATATGATGGAGAATGCAAAGAGGGAAATGGAACATATTGCAGAGGAGCTGAGAAAGAAGGATGAAAAGGAGTGGATAAGAAAAGGTTACGAGCTTATTGTTTCATTGATACTGCACAAAAATGCGTTCTGGAAACAGAAGGCAATGGCAAATGGTTACTCAAAGGAAGATCTGAAGAAGATTTTGGCTCTCATGAAGAAGAATAGTGATGAGATTGTTGCAAGGATAGAGGAGCATGTTAAGTTGAAGGGACTGAGGGAGGATTTTGAGAAGAAGGAAATTGAGGAAAGGATAGGATTGTTGGACGATGCTATTCATACCTCCTAGTTGCCTTTACAAAGATTATGAGTATCAAAACGATGCCTGTGACAATTGGCCATATAAGGTCAACTGTTACATGCCCAGAAATACGCTGAGCAATATATATTAGGATTGGAAGTGCGCACAAAACAGCAATGATGGAAAGAAAGATATCTGCTTTTTGAGGGTCCATGTCCTCAACTCGCTACCTGTTCGTATTCCTCTGGCTTTATGGATTCTTCTGCTAATTCTATCCAGTCTGAAAATTCATCAGATTCGTCAAGGATTACATCGTCCTCTTTCTTTCGTTTTGTCTTTTTTGCCATAGGCATCACAAATAGAGTATGGAGAGCACCTAAAGGATGCTCTCAATGTCAAGGTCTGCGTTTGGATGGGATTCTGCTGGGAATTCTATACTTGCTCCCTTTATGTGTGGGCTCTGTACACCTGTGAAGATACCAATTACCTCTATTTTTCCTTCGTACTCTGGAACTATCCTTGACCCCCAGATCACCTGGGCACTTGGGTCAATTGCTTCTGTGAGTCTCTCTCCGATTTCGTTTGCTTCTCCAAGTGTTAGGTCTGGACCTCCGGTTATGTGGATTAATGCACCTCTTGCTCCTCTGTAGTCAACATCCAAAAGGGAGTTCTTAAGTGTGTCCTGCACTACCTCATCTACCCTTCTGTGGCCCTTTGATTCACCAACAGAGATTACAGAAACGCCTCCTGTGCTCATGATTGCTCTTACGTCTGCGTAGTCTAGATTGATCAAAGATGGCACGGTTATTGTTTCTGTAATGCCTTTTACTGCTCTTGCGATGACTTCATCTGCAACACTAAATGCTTGTTCAATTGGGAGGTTTGGTACTAGTTCAACCAGTCTGTTGTTGTCTATGATAATGACTGTGTCTGTGACCTTTCTCAATTTTTCAATACCC
Source organism: Candidatus Iainarchaeum sp. (assembly GCA_021162685.1). Taxonomy (GTDB): domain Archaea; phylum B1Sed10-29; class B1Sed10-29; order WALL01; family WALL01; genus JAGGYF01. The sequence goes on from JAGGYF010000021.1 coordinate 24,227, forward strand.
TCCTCTGCCTTCTGGATTCTTGCTCTCTCCAAGAGGAATGGGAAGGTTACCATTGCAACAACAATTGCGCCCTGTTCCTTTGCGATGTCTGCTACAATGGGCGCAGAACCAGTTCCTGTTCCTCCACCCATACCTGCTGTTAGGAATACAAGATCAGCATCCTCTAATACCTGAGCAATAGCTGCCCTGGATACCTCTGCTGCCTTTGCTCCAACCTCTGGATATCCTCCTGCTCCTAGACCCCTTGTGACACTCTGGCCAATGAGCAATTTTTTTACAGAGTCGTGAACAAGAGCTAAATGCTGCTTATCTGTGTTTAGTGCAATAAGCTCTGCTCCGCTTATTCCAATTCTGGCTAAACGGTTAACAGAGTTGTTTCCTGCTCCTCCACATCCTACAACAACGATTTTTGGTCCCTCAAAGTCAGTTGTTTGAGGTTTGACGTCCTGTTCATAAGAAATGGCATTTTTAACTAGGTTCTCCAAGATAATCACCTTCCTTATTTATGGGTGAATAAATATAAATAGATTAAGAAATTTTGGATTGGTTTGAATTCAGAACTAAAATCATTGTTTTATATCTAACTCTTAACTCGTTTATCTGTTTTTCTGATGAAAAAATCAAATCAAGAAAAGGAAAATGAACCTGTGGGACATAAAACGATTTAAATCTAGATGTGCAAAAATAAAGTATGGTTGAAGGCACACCAAGATGGGCAGCAAGATTGGGTATTGATATACATCTGAGTGCCATAGAAAGACCAAAAGAGTACAAATTGGAGAGTAGGAGAAGCATAGCAAAAACTATCTACGATATTTCTGTACAAAATGGTCTGCCAGAGAGGGTTCTCAGGGTGTTGGAAGTTGCAAAAAAGGAAGAGGACAAAGAGGTCAGGAAGCATTTGTTGAATGCAGTTTCAAGACATCCATTGGTTATACCGTATACTACTGAGGAAATAAAGGCTATTGTTGATGCAATTATTAGTCAAGAGGGTATAAGAGAGAAGAATATACTAAGAAATGGGCTGGCTTCACATGTAGATAGGTATGGACTAAAAGAAGAGGAGAGGAGGTTTATAGAGGAACGAAAGAAAGAAGCACCTATTGATTTGGGTTTTGTTTTAAAAAGAATAAAAATAAAATAATACTGGCGGGCTAGCTGGGGGGCTGGCGGTCCCCTGTAACCCCAAATCCCGCTTATGGGGGAGTGAATGCCTTGCGGCGGTTTTACGCAAGCACACAGCTCCACTGCCCAACGTTGAGGTTCTGTCCTGATTGGCTCTGGGCATGTGTGAACCTGGTCAGGCCCGGGAGGGAGCAGCCATAGCATGTGTTCAGGGCGCTTTCAGGGGTGCAGAACTGAGGAGGGTATGTGGGTTCAGCTGTGTGTTTGTGTGATTCCCACGCAGGGCGCCCGCCACTTTATACTTCTCCGCGTAGCATCTCTTCGCTTATTGCGAATGTGTCTTCATCCATGAAAAATGAATTGTCAAATGAAATCTTTTTTTTGTACAATGGTTTGGGTTTTCCCACTAGCTCAATGCGTACAAGGTGTGCCTTATACCACACACTACCTGTCTTTGGTGTGCCTGTATAGAACAGTGCTTTTTTTAGTATTTTGTATGTATCATATTCATCTGCATGTTCTTCAAGTTCTGGATAGTGTATGAAATTTCTTATGATATCTGTTATGACAAAGTTCATTTTATGGAGCGATTTCTCGTATTCCATCCATTTCTTTTTTGATGAATCAATGTTTGTTAGTGTGGTGTATCCACTTCCATTTTCCCTAAGTGCTGATGCTGCTCTTGAAATGAATGCTAGGTTTCCTTTTAATGCCTCTGGTGGCTCTGCTACAAATGTATCATAGCCTTTTATGTGTGATGGCATTGGATTTGCAAGATTAATCCGTTCTGCTGAAAGAGGGAGACCATATTTGGCTGCTATTTTGTTCGTTTTGTTTATGATGCGTTCATCTATGTCTATCACCTTTACCTCTTTTGGCATACCTGTTAAAGCAACTGCTGTTCCGAAAAAGTCATCGTCACCAAGAACTAGGATTCTGCAATCCTCAACATCCGCACGCTTGTACATAAATGCTATCTTCGCTGCTATGGAATCTGGAGTTATAGCTTCTTGGTAGTATTCTCCTTTTTCTGGTAGGCGCTCTCCAACAATCCTTTTCCATTGTTTCATTACTTTGTTTATTTCTTTACTTGGAACAACTCCACGAGATTTACATTTTCTGCATAATACATTCATTCGGGGTTTTCTTTGCTTTACGAGTCGTATTTTTTTGTTTGTTTTTATGATGCCTTTTTTCTTCATGCTGTTTAGTGTTTTGATTAATTCTTTTACTGTAAAGTCCTGCTGCTCCACGATCTCCCAAAAAGTCATGGGACCAGATGAAAGAAGTTGTATTATTTGTCTTTCAATGCGTTTCATGGGCTCACCAGTTATCTTATTTGGTTCCTTGCTTTTTCAACTACCTCTGTTTGAGGCATGCGTGAGAGTTCATTTATTATGAACGCTTTATGATGTGTTCTTTTATATATAAGCCTGAGTGCTTTTATTGCTTCTTCTTGTGCACGCTTTACATTATCTTCACTAGGGTCCTTCAAAAGGATGTAGAGGAGGGCGCGTATCTCATCTTTTGTTTTTGCTTTTGCAAATGCCTTTATCTCATCTGGATTATTTACAAGACGCGCTGCTTCTGTTATTGGATTTATCTCCTTCTTTGGTAGTGGCTTTAGAGGAACGTTCACTTCATCTAGCATAGAGCGAACCAGCTTCTCTACATACTTCTGGTCAATGTAATCAATTGAGATTAGCGGTCGCTTTACCTTTGTCAGCTCAGTTATGTCCCTTCCTAAATCTATATCCAGATGGTTTAGAAGATTTATGAGGTCTGATTTCATCTCACTTCTAAAATCCAAAAGGGTTAGGTGCCTATTGTGTGCATCTATCAGATAGTCCCCAAATCGGTAGAGGTCATCAATTGCTTGTCTTATATCCTCGTTGTGGTGTTCATCAGTACGTTCATAGAGATGTTCCAATGCTGTCCTTACCGCAACAACCCTATTGAGTGCATCAAAATGGTAATCAGATGCCTCTATAATATTCTCCTCAGCCTTTGAATAGAGATTAAATATGTTTAATATAGCACTTTTCGCTTTCTCTTCTGCCTCTTCCTCACTCATGTGGGGGAGGTCTTCTAAAATCTTTATGTTTTTCTCTATTGCTTCTTTTATCTCTCTTCTCTCGTGGATAAGCTGCATAACCTTTGAGATAGATTCGTGGGTGAGGTGTTTTGTTATTGCATCCGGTACATTTGCCCTCCTAAGTTGTTCTAATGGAACATCTATATGGTTTGGTCTTGGAACAAACCTGTCCATGTACTTAAACGCCTTTGCTCGTCTATCTTTAAGGGCCTTAAGCGCATTTCTGTATTGCTTTATATCTCTAATAACAGGCATGATAATCATTTGTGCAAAAAAGTATATAAAGTTTTAACGCACTAATAGACTTATGAACATTTTAGTGGTGGGTAGCCCCTGCGCGGGGAAAACTACCTTATGCAGGGGTCTGGAACGATACGGGTTTGAACATGTGTCCATAGACCAGTTCAGAGACAAGGCATGGGATGAGTTTACTGCTGAGGATGAGAAAAGGATATATAACAAATTTTTCTCATACATATCTGGTAGAGACTGGCTGGCAATTGACACACCGGGCATATCTCCATTCTTTCAGGAAAAGAGGTGGATACTGAGAAATGCCAAAGTTATCAAACTTGAGGCCAGTTTGGAAACATGTCTAAAACGACTAGAGAGGAGAAGGCAGAAGAGAGATATAACGCCTGAATTGTTGAGATGGCTTTATTCCTGCTCAACTGTCTTGAAGGCTGATTTCGTAGTAAACACAGATGAACACACACCATCACAAACATTAAGGAAGGTTATTGAGTTTATAAACAGCAGTGAGGATGAAGGGGAAGATATAACACTTGATGAGGTTGTGCGCCTCAGAGAAAAACCCTTTATCTCGCCGAAATTTAAGATGCGGGATATTGGTGCGATTGCAAAGCTTAAAAAAGATGCGTTCCTAAGGAGGGTGTTCAGTAGGAACAGGTTATAGGTGAGTATATGAAAAAAATCTTGCTGGTATGTTTGCTTTTGTTTTCTATGGCATTTGCCCAACCAGAGGTTGTAAAAGTTGGTACGTACATATTGAATGTGGGGAAGTATAACATAGAGGAGGGCTCGTATACAGCTGATTTTTATTTGTGGTTTAAGTGGAACGGGAGTATAAAACCAGACACATTTGAATTTATGAATGGAAAACCAGAACATGTGGAGTTGGATATAGAAGAACCAGGATATTTGTTTTATAGGGTCTATGGAGAGTTCTATGAAACTGCTAACCTGAAGAACTATCCTGTTGATACGCAAACACTTACAATTAAAGTTGAGGATAGTGTGCATACTACTGATGAAGTAGTGTATGTGCCAGATGACGCGGAAATCGGCATTGATAATGAACTGAATGTTTTAGGATGGGACCTAAAAAACAGTACATACTATGTTACTGGATCCTATTATCCAAACTGGGATGAGAATTATTCAAGGTATGTGCATAGCATAACAATTGCAAGGCCAGAATCAACACTCTGGAAAACATTGCTTCCATTCTTCTTTATAATATTGAGCGCATGGGCATGTTTCTTCCTGCCACTGCATAAACTTGGCGAGAAACTTGCATTAGGAGGTACTGCTCTTCTTTCCTCTGTTGTTTTCCATTTATATTTAACAGAGCAGATACCACCTGTAGGGTATGTTGTGCTTGCGGATGAGATTGCAATCTCTATGTATGCAATGCTCGTGTTCACGATTATGGCATTTATTGCGGTTGAATCTTTGGTAATAAAAAAGGAGATGGAGAAGGCGAGAAAATTAAACAATTGGTTTAAGGTAATATCTATCCTGGTGCCTGTCTTTGTATTCGCCTTGATAAGTTTGGTGAGCTAATGCAAGACAAAAGATTGATACAACATGGGATGATGGAGATAACGGGAGAGCAATTACCGTTCTGGAAAAAGAGGAAAGAGGCAAAGAGGTTTGGCCACACCTTGCTTAAAGATTTTTGGGAGTGGAATAAAGAGGGAAAAGAAGATGAGCCGTTTGAGACGCGGTTCAATAGGTTTTTGAGGGAAAGGTTTGGAGAGGATGCAAAGTTCTTTGGTTTTATGCCCTGGGTATATGCACACTTAAAGGATAGGACGCTTGATGAATATATGGAGATAGAAAAGCGTATATTGGATATACTCAGAGAAAAAGGAATAAATGCAAGATCAAGTGGTAGGTTGATGCTGTTCAAGTATTTAGGCATACGGGGAGATGATGAGATAAAGGCACATACAGACCTTGATTTTGTTGTAAGGGAGAAAGACCTTGAAAAGTTGAGAAAGATGGACCTTAGTGAGCATGGGTTATATTATGCACCAAATTCGCTGAGTGGCATGGTTGTATATGGTAACTCCAGGGGGATGGTCAGAGAAAAACCTGTTGTTGAGAAACAGGTAAGTTTTATACTCACAGAAGAGGATGGGATTCAAAAGATTGATTTTGTAACTCCAGGAGTAAATGAACTAAGAATCCCAAGGGGAAGACATATTGTTGAAATAAAAAAGCCTGAGTATATCACACCATTTACAACCGCTGCGTATAAATTGTTCAGGTTGTCTGGGAATGACATTGCAGATTTTAAGATTATCGCAAAACATAACAAACTTGGAAGGTTGTTCAGATCAGGTGAGTTGTTATATGAGTTAAAAAAGAAACCGAGGTTAGCGAAGGAGAGACTGGAAAAATTGAAGAGATATCTGGGAGAGGAGCACCATAAGCATATTGATTCACTTATGGAAAAGCTTGGATAATATATATATACTATGATGAATAAAGTTAGGTTGGTGTTCAAATGCCAGCACAGGATTTCAGAAAAAATCTGCCTCATCTTATCGCACTTGCTGTACTTCTCTTTGCATTGATTATCGTTGCTACAAAAGCAGGTATTATGCGATGCTCAGACCTTGGAAACAGTTATTGTGATGTGTATTATACAATTGTTGGAAAGCCAAAGGTTATGATAATATACGACCCAGATGATAATGGCGCAATGGGTGATGTAAGGGCATTGGCAAGGATAATACAGGATCAAAATGGGGTGCCTGTACGTTTGATAGATATTGACAAGGTCTCAGCAGGTATGTTGAAGGACTATGATGTCGTTGTTGTGGAACATGCTAGGAGGATTCCTACGGAAAAGTTGCTCATATTAAAAGAATATGTGTTCAATGATATGGGGAGATTGGTTTGGGTTGGGAACTCTGGTACAATTGGTGCGAACAAAGACCAGTTATGTAAGACCGTTGAGTATAGTGTCAAATGGACACAAGTTGATGGAACGCATATAGAGGATAAAACGTCAAGGGTTTGTGTAAAAGAGGGAGATATCCCATTTGATACAGAAGAAAGTGTTTCGCAGAGAATGGCAAAGAAAAAGGAGGCATTGGTTGAGAAGGCATGGGGCCAATTGGAGAGTATTTGTGAGGATGCTTTCCAGGGAACATTAAGTAATGTTAAAAAGAAGGATGGTTATCCATGTGAGATACCATCAAATGCAAAGTTCTCAAATGTGTATATAAACTGGAAGAATGAGGAGACCTTCAAGGAGGTTGTGAACCCTTGGGTGAGAGGAGAGTATGAAGTACTTGGGAAGGAGAAGACAGATGAGGGAATAGATTTTGGAGGAACTGTTTTGGGCATATCGTTTATTGCGGATGACTACGCAGTGAAGGAATACACGATGTATTCAAAGAGCATTACTGATATACAAAAGGCACTTGTAGAGGCACATATTGGATTCGTGGAATGCTCAAATAGCATAAGAGAAAGCACATGTAACATTGCATCAAAACAGGCCACTGTATTCTCTGACCTCAGCAGTTTGAAGGGAACAAAAAATAACGCAGAGACAATGCTCAATGGATTTGTTTCAACACTTAATAGCATGGCAGTAAATAAAGAAAACCAGAATGAGAGCGCAGCAGCAACAATCATAAGGAATGCTGCTAATGAGATAAATGCAGAAAAAGAATCTATTAAATCAATAACATTTGAGACTGATGAGATACCAACACAAGAAGTGATGACTAATTTGGAGAATATGAAGATACATGTGCAGAATGCGAAGAATCAACTTATTATATTAAAAGGCAGTGAGACAGATGACACAGTGATAAAACAGTATGATAGTATGATTGCGCAATGTGAAAGCACAATACATGCTATTGATACAGAGATCAATGCATTGAATACACATATAAGTGAGTATAATGATTGTCTGAAACAATCTGCAGGGACATTATCAGATGAGTTATCAAAAGGGATTGGGGACAAAGAAAAGGCAGATGCCATTCTAGGATATGCTAGCCCGCTTATTGATGAGGGAGGAATAGTGAATTTTATACTAGAGGTTACGGATGAGAAAGGAATAAAGCCAGAATGGAAAACCGTCAAGGAAAAACTAGAAGCTATGGATCCTACTGTTGTATGCAGAAGTAACTCAACTAAGATAAAGGAAGGATTTTTGGCAGCAGCAGAGGCAATAGAGCTGGCAGGAGAGGCAAGGGAGAGCATAAATCCACAGAAAGAAGCAACGTCCATGGCAACATTACAAGCAGCTGACGAATATCATGCACTAGTGCAGGGCATATCAAAGTCTATTGAATTGGTAAAAGAGGGGCCAGACGGAAAAAAGTATCCAGTGCCGTTTGTGTTAGTACAGACCTCACACGCACACACATATACAGTTACGCAGCTGAAGATAACTCCAGAGTATAAGGGTATTGGAGAGTGGCCAGCTATAACAGTAAAAGACCCCAAATTTGGCACACATAGTTTTGGTAGAGGCGTTGTAGTGTTCTATGCGTTCCCGCCTGAGACAGACGAGATATTCGTGAATAACCTAGTGGAGTATATATTATACTGAAAAACCACAACATTTATAAGTAAGGCATGCTATTAAATAAGAATGTAATATATTTTGCAAAATGAGGAGGAGCATAACATGGCATACTATCAAGATGAAGGTGTAACAAAACAATTTGAGGCAGCAATCCCTATTCTGATAATATTGCTTTTGATTATAGGGGTTATTGCCCTAAATCCAGGGATTGTTAGAGGCATCCCAGTGTTGGGGGACCTGTTTGGAAAACCAACAATTAACGTGCTGATTATAGGAGAATCAGCAGCAGAGGCAAATGACTGGAGAGAATATCTAACAGGTGACCTAGCAAAAAAGGTATTTGGGAATCCTCTGAACATAGAGGTTATAACAGACAATCAGTATAACAAGATAAGCTCTGCAGATTGGATAAAAAGCCAGGGATATGACATCATAGTGTTAACTGCAACAGACCTCACGCCTTCACTGCAAATAACATTGAAGGAGTGGGTGCAGAACGGAGGAAAGCTCATTGTAGTTGGTACAGGAGGAACGCAGCCAAACGGGAGATGGGCAGAACTCGGAACAGTGCTTCCAGTAAGCTGTCCTGGGAATGACTGCACTGGTGTTATAGAAACAGTTTATGCACCAACACTATACATACAGGAAGGCATGTTTGACAATGGATTGGCAAAGAATGTAGACACAGCAACACCTATGACAGATGCAAATGGAAGCATAAATGTTGCTAATGTGGTTGTGAAGAACCAGCACATCCTTTACATAGGTGGATTCAAGAGCCCAGAAGAAGTGAAAGCAGGACAAGTGGGTAACATATATCCATGTGTAACAGAAAACTCAAAGATTGCTGGTGGAAAGGTAGTGTACATTAGTTTCAATCCAACAAGGGAGAACATAACACCAGAGGTAAAGCAAAGTTTGATAATAAACCTCTTAGCCTATGTCGCAGGTATGCCTGGATACCAAAGTGTTTGAGGGGATGTAAATGGCGTACTATGGAGGAGACCAAAAAAGATATGCTGAAATGGCCATACCCATCATCTTAGTGATATTGGTTGCACTGGTGGTGGGTGTCAAGGTATTTGGGCTAAACATCCCTGTGATCAGCGACATCATGGGCGGAGGAAAAGCAACACACACGCTGATTATAACAAATGAGCAGGACTTAGAGTCGGCAAAGCAATTTGCAACAGATATCAGCAGCAGGGTAACAAAGATAACGCCTGTTGTTGATCCAAATGTTGTTCAGCATTTAAAACCAGGATATATAACAAGTAACAACTATGACCTAGTAATATTGTATGGAGACAATACAGCACTAACATATGATGCAAGAAAAGAGATCACAGCCTATGTGAATAACGGCGGCTCTTTGCTTATAGTAAAGGGCGCAGGATTAAAAGGACTTAATGCAGATGGTACACCAAGTGAATACATCTTTGGATGGGATGTGGACGACTTGGCTACGATTATAAAGTTCAGCCCAGATTGCCCAACACTTACAGAATGCAATGATGTAAATGCAATAACAGTGACACCAGACCAGATGCACGATGTTACATTGACACCAGTTCAGTGGGAGCACCCAATGATTGAGAGGATTGGATTGAATGCCCCTCTCAGCATTGACATAACAAAGTATCCTAACTTCAAAGGTATTGTTAGGGTTGTTGATAGTGAGAATAAGAAGGTTGCATGGATTGACTGGTATGACGCAGATGGAAAACCACATTCAGCGCCTGCTATTATAGGCTACAATGCAGGTGTAACGGGTGGAAGAATCGTGTATCTAGCGTACAACCCATTGGAACTCAACCAGGAAGACTTGTTTAGGAATGTGATTATGTGGGTCACAAAGGAAACATAGTGACCCATGCTCCTCCTCTTTCTTTTGTGATACTATGGAGATACATGAGATAAAAGCAAAAGGTGTAACAGAAAGAGTAGACCATGCTAAATACAAGGATAAGGTCGCGTATCCTGTTTTTATGAAGATGAGGGCTTCTCCTATTCTCTCCCTATTCTCACTTGATGCACCTGGCAAGTTGAATCACTGGGACCATGTGTCCTTCCATGAGCGATTAGCACAAGGCAAGGAACCAGAACTCGTGTTTCTGAATACACATAAGGGGTTGGTGAGTTTCACAAAGGAACACCTACCAATTTTGAGGGCCCTCTCCACAGAATTGCTCAACTATCAATTGGAGTTCATGTTGAAAGGAGAGCAGGCACTTAACAAGATGAGGGGAAAGATAGGAGATGTAGAAATAGATGGTATTCGTTTTGTATCAACAACAGAGGGGAACGAGCCAGTAGTGTATAGAAAAGCAGATAAGGAAGCAGAAAAAGCACTAAAAGATAAACCACCTGGTTCAACATTTAAGTCAAAAGAGGGCATTGAATATATTAAATTGGATAGCGGGGAGATTATTGATAAGAAGGTGTTTGATATCCTGAAGGAGTATGTTGGATAAACTATCTTTTTCTTGTTCTCTCATACAAAGAGTCTACCCTGTCAATTGTGTCACATTCATCAGGAGACCTATCCTCCCTTATTCTAATCAGTCTGGGAAACCTCAGTGCGTAGCCTGAACTGTATGTTGGGCTCTTTTGGATTTCTTGATAACCTACTTCAACAACAAGGGCAGGTCTTAATTTTACAAATTTTCCCTTTTGCTCAAGCATATCATTTTTGAGGATATCAGTAAGGTATTGCAACTGCTCATCTGTAAGGCCTGTTGCCATCTTTCCTATTTCTAAGAATTCGTTTGTGTCTGGATCTCTGCATGCCAAAACAAAGGAACCAAGCCAGTTTGCTCTTCTTCCTTCTCCCCAGTATGCTCCAACAATCACAAGGTCAAGGGTCTCTGAAATTGGTTTTAATTTATACATATAGCCAACCCTTGAACCTGGTTTGTATTCTGCATCTAGGTTCTTTATCATAACACCCTCGTGTCCCTTTTCTAATGCTTCTTTGTAGAATGCTTCTGCTTCCTTTTCATCTGAGGTGATTAATGCTTTTGAGAGATAAATCTTCCCTGGAGTTTCCTTGAGTATCTTTTTCAGTGTTGCTCTTCTATTCTTAAACGGTGCATCTATGTAACTCTCATTGTTGAGGTACATACAGTCAAATAGATATAATACGCAAGGAATCTTCTTGACCATCTCATCTATACCATACTTTCGTTTTATTCTTCTGGAAAGATTTTGGAAGGGTAGAGGATGTTCATGTTCATCAACAGCAACTGCCTCTCCTTCTATAATTGCATTTTCGCACTTGACTGCTTCCTTGACTGCTTCAACAACATCTGGGAACTGTTTTGTTACATTTTCAAGGCGGCGTGTGAAGAGTGTTATCTTATCGTTCTGTATATGTACCTGGCAGTTATGCAAAGATAAGAGAGTGGAGCAATAGCTCTCATCCCCCTCTACTTCCAGGTTGTATACGACTGTTCTTGGATCTGGATGCTGAACTTCTTCCAATTTTAGTAGTTTCACAAGGAGATAGTTACCTCTTAGTTTTGTTGCCCGATTATTCTTTGTTATAATCAACTTGAAGTATGTGCTCCCATTTACCCTAAAGCGTTTAACTCCAAAAACCATACCAAATTTCAGAGCAATAAGTTGAGCAGAAGATGCTAGTTGCGCCTCTTTTGTTACAACGGTTGTGCGACCGTCTTTGTCAACATGTCCATCAGCATCTATCCACCCCTTTAAGAAGGATTGGAATTGTTCTTTGGTAACACCAAAAAACCACTCCGGTAGCCTTTTCTCCCTGAAGTTTCTTGACAACCAACTAAGAAACGCCCTGTCTGTCCAGTATATAGAAATGCCTCCATTGTGTGTATACTCTGAAATATTTGTTATGCCAAACTCCTTACACACTATTTTTTTATAGAACTCTTTAAGTTTTACATCCCTTTTGTTGAACATTAATCCTATGCGGTGGGTCTTATTGTATTCATTTGAAAATCCGTCTCCTACCCAATAACCTATAAATCTGAAAAAATTATTGTTTAACCTAAATGTTTTTTTGTAGCCATCAATTGTTTTGAGGGTCATTTGCTTTGGAATAGGTTTTGATTTTAATTTTGGAAGTGGGAATGCAACATAACATGATTTATCTAACTTTTCAACAGGAACCCAGGAGAGCTTATCGCCTTTTAAAGCAAGTATTTTGTGTCCCTCTGTTATCTTAAACTCATGACCATAGAATGTTTGCAACCTGAAAATACGTTCATGTTTATCAATTTTACGCTTCATTTTGGCTGTAATCTTTTTGTATCTCCCCTTATGTGTCAGAACATAATCGCCAGGTTTTATGTTCCGTATAGATTTTATGCCCTCTCCTTTTATGTATAAAGGAGTGAGACCTGTAATGCAACGCATTCCATCGTATTTGTATTCAAATGCTGCTGGTTTGAACGATTCAAATGCTTCTTTTATGGAGTGTACAGCCTGTGCAAGCATGGGTTTAAGAGGTCTCCCAAGTTTTATCTGTATTTTTGATAATCCTTCATTCCCTTTTTCTCTGGCTATCTCAGCAACTTCGCCATAATCATTTATCAGGGAGTATGCTCTCTCAACAAGATTTACATCAACATCAAATGCATTGCTTATCGCATCTCTTATAATGCCTTCACCAACACCTAGTCTCATCTCTCCAAGCAATAGCCTAACAAGATATTTTACTTCATCTGGCGATGCATTGTTCAGCAATTCAACAACATATTTTACTTTTCTGTCCTGGGACTTCGCTCCTTCCAAGTGAGAGATTTTATCTATGACATGGTATACTTCCTTCAAGGATAGGGGAAGTGCCTGTAGTGTCATCTGTACCTTGTGCTTGAATAGGTTTTGCGCTGCAATCCCTGTATCTCCTGTCTTTGTTATCTCCATCTCAACCTTTTTCTCTGAGATGCCTGTTGCCAGGGATATGCACTTAATCATCATCTTCTCTGCAACACCTACCTCCCTTCTATCCCAAGGAGGAAAGGCGCGCCCCTGAGCAAATAGAATAACATATTTTAGGTCTTGACCAGCGTTTTTTAACATGTCTGTTACTATATCTGTCATCTCAAGGCGTTTTGTCGTATTCTCTAATTTTTTCAGGTATTTCACAACCTCAGAGAGCTCCATACTGGATAGATAGGTAGAAAATCTATTAAAAACTATGCTATTTTTAAATATGAATTTGCACAAAATATAGTACAAGAACCTTTTGAACAGGAGGTATCAAATATGGCAGAGGAAAACACAGTTTTCATAGGAAAAAAGGGCGTAATGAGTTACGTCCTAGCAGTTGTAACCCAGTTCAACCAAGGCGCGAACGAGGTTACCATAAAAGCAAGAGGTAGGGCGATTTCAAGGGCTGTTGACGTAGCGGAAATCGTCCGAAATAGGTTCGTGCAGGACGCCAAGGTAAAGGATATCAAGATATCCACAGAGGAACTAGAGAAGAAGGAAGAAGGAGAAGGTAACGCAACAAAGGTCAGTGCAATTGAAATAACCTTGGCAAAATAAATCGGTAAGGTGGATCTTTTCCACCTTTCACTACCGATTGAAAGGTGGAAAGATGAAATCCCCAATATGTGAAGTATGTGTAAAGAGTGGGGTCCTTTGTTCAGCGTGCAATCAGAAACTTGCGGATGGTAAGATCAGCGAAAATGACTTACGCCTAGCCAGGCTTCTATACAAACTTGAAGAAAAACAACTCACAAAAAATGTCTCTTTCTCAAAGACCATTGACATAGGGGATATGTTGCTAGTTTTAACAGAAGGAAATGTTGCTAACCTTATTGGTAGGGGCGGACGTATTGTTAGGTTATTGAGCAAAGAATTTGACAAAAAGGTAAGGATCATAAACAGCACAGATACAAAGCGAGCGCTTCAAGACCTTGTCGCACCTGCCAGAGTGCTTGGAATAAATATACTCTACACACCAAATGGAGAAAAAACAAAGGTTATTATAGCAAAGGAGGATGAGGATAAGCTCATTGCCCCACTAGAAGTTTTGCAAAAAGCAGCAAATGCATTATCAAACAAAGAGGTTGTCCTCGTTTTAGAATAATTTTTTATATAATAACGGCTTAAAGTGAGTCTATGAAACGCACACATTATTCAAGGCAGATAACAAAAGGGATGGATGGACAACGCGTTAAGGTTGCTGGTTGGGTATCAAATCTTAGGAAGTTGGGAAGCATCGCGTTTATCAAATTAAGAGACAGGGAAGGATTTATCCAGATAACGCTTGTTAAAAACAAAATGCCAGAATTATTCAATATTATTGATGAATTGACTATTGAGAGTGTAATCAGTGTGGATGGGATAGTAAAGGCAAATGAGCAAGCACCAAATGGAGTAGAGGTCCTCCCAGAAAACATTGAGATATTATCAAAAGCAGAAACTCCTCTTCCAATGGACATATCTGGAAAGATAGAGAGTGAACTTGAGACGAGGTTGAATGCCAGATTTATGGATCTGAGGCAGCCAAAGGTTGAAGCTGTGTTTATGATAAGAGATGGTGTACTTACTGCGATTAGAGAGTACTTGGAAGACCAAGGGTTTATTGAGATACACACACCAAAAATCGTAGCAGCTGGTGCAGAAGGTGGTGCAACACTCTTCCCAGTGAAATATTTTGAAAAGGATGCCTACTTAAATCAGAGTCCTCAGCTTTTCAAGCAAATCATGATGTCAACTGGGCTGGATAGGGTATATGAGATTGCGCCTGCGTTTAGAGCAGAACCATCTGCAACCACTCGCCATTTAAGTGAATTCACAAGTTTTGATTTTGAAATGGCGTTTATAGATTCGCAGGAAGATGTTATGAAAACGCTTGAAAATTGTATTGTGCATGTATTCAATCATGTGAAGAAACATGAACAAGATTTTTTGGATGTGCTAGGTATTGAATTGGAAGTACCAAAAACTCCATTTAAGAGGATAACATTTGAAGAAGCAAAGGGATTGTTGAAAACAAAGGGGAAAATAGTTGTAGACGATCTTGATACAGAAGCGGAAAGGTTGCTTGGAACTGTTATGGAAGAACCTTTCTACTTTATAACAGGATTCCCATCAGACACTAAACCGTTCTACATAATGGAGGATGAAGATAATCCAACATTGAGCTATTCTTTTGACCTTGATTACAAAGGAGTTGAAATGGCATCTGGTGGGCAGAGAGAACATAGGTATGGAAAGCTTATTGAGAGGATGAAGCGATTTGGGTTAAACCCTGCAGATTTCTCCTTTTACCTCAATGCGTTCAAATATGGTATGCCGCCACATGGGGGGATGGGCTTAGGGATTGAGCGGCTTGTGCAGAAGATGTTAAACTTAGGAAATGTGAGGGAAACTGTGCTATTCCCAAGGGATAAAACGCGGTTGGTTCCATGAGCGATGAACTTGTTGAAAAAGTTTACAAAGCACTCATGAGAGCAAGAGAAGAGATGGCTGGGGATGTCTTCTCTATTTCTAAACCTGTGCCAGAGTGGAGAGAAGTTGAAGAAGAGTGGCTTCCAGAACATATTGCTGAAAGAATTATGAGGGAATACAATTTACATACGGGCTTATCAGAGGATGCGCGCACAGTTATAAAAAACATGTTGAGAAGAGCTAAAACAAAGAAGAGGGTTGAGGAGATCATTAGATATGTGAAAGATGTTAGGAAAATTTGATGTGAGAATCCAAAACCAAATGTGAAAAGTAGCTCAGAAATGCAAGAATAGAGAACTCCACTCCTAACCATATGCCTTTCCAAAAATAGATCCAGAGGAAGATTAGGATTGCATAGACAGCACATGCTTTTATCGTGTGTGTTGCACCCCTATGTCTTGGCCTTATCAGAATGAATAAGGAAA
The DNA here is from genome assembly GCA_021162685.1 of Candidatus Iainarchaeum sp. Classification (GTDB taxonomy): domain Archaea; phylum B1Sed10-29; class B1Sed10-29; order WALL01; family WALL01; genus JAGGYF01. The sequence continues at coordinate 40,113 of JAGGYF010000021.1, forward strand.
AGATGGTGATTGTCACAAGGAACACATGTGCTAAGCTTTCAAATGGATTTGAAAAACTAAATCTAGAAGAAAATGCAAATGAAAACGCACTCAGAAAAACGATCAGTTCTAACCATTTTCCTATCTTTGACTTTGGTGTGTCTGTATCTGGCGCTAAACTGCCTAAGAATGAAACGAAGAATGAAACTAACACCAAATTGATGTCCCAATGTCTGAAATAGAGAAATAAAACAAAAATGGCCCAGATGCCAATACCAATAAGCGAGTGTGTCTTGAAATCAGCCATATAACCCCTCATTTATTCTTGGTAATAAAGCCATAAGTACTGCATAATAGGTGTAATCGTCCCTTTTCATAATGCCTTTTGTTAGTTCTCCTATGATGCCATATTCCCTCAGCTCAATATCTTTTCTTTTGAACACACCAATTGCTGCTTCTGTTGCTTCTTTGCCTTCTAAGATGCCTTCAATGACCTTTGGTGGAAATTCAAAATCAGGAGAACTCCCTATTGTTATCCTTCCGTCCTTGTCAGCTATTGCACACCATGTTGTGTTTAGGTAACCAGTAATTGTTTGGGGAACCTTCTTTAGTCCTGCTTCTATACCAACTCCGATGTCACCGTACTTCAATGCGCCTGTTGCTCTGTTTATTGCACCCTGTATTGTTTCCTCATCTGTCATTGGTTGTTTTGATATTTTTGAATCAACGTCTACACCAAAGATATCTATGTCATTGTAGTACAACGAGAATGCTTTTTTAACAGCATTGATTTTTGCTTTTCTTTTGCTCCCAACTGCTATCTTCATAACTATTCCTCCATTATAAAAACTGCTGCTGCAAGAACTGTTGTCCATAGTCCTGCTTTATGCCCCCTTGCTGTTTGAGCTATGCTCCTTGTTTTCACTATCTTCCCAGCCATAAGGTATGCCTTTTTTCTTTCATCCCATGCCCTATCTGGATCCATGTCTATGCCCAATGTAGATGCCAACATGGATGCTGCTAAATCCTCTGCATAATCTGCTGCCTTTCTTTCTGTTTCCCCGAATGAATGATGCTCACTTAGGTATCCATACATTGTCTTATCTGCAGGGATCGCACATCCAACTGCTGCTGATATCATCCTGTTTGGCTCATTTGTTTGATTATGGGCCATAACTGTGAATGCTATTTGACCAGGTTTCAGTTTTTTTATGCCTTTTTCCTTGGTGATTATTTTACAACCAGGAGGCAGGATGCTGGAAACAGAAACTAAGTTACAATGTTGTATACCTGCATTTCTCAGAGCTAGTTCAAATGATTGGAGTTTGTGCTTGTGAATGCCAACACCTTTTGTAAAAAACACTTGCTTTGGAATAAAATTCATGGTTGTCACCTGAGAGGAATAACTATAATTACACAAAAGCGTATAAAAAATATGGTGTTATGTTCTGATTAGGTCTTTATCCATTTCTTTTGGTCTGTCTAGGTCTAGAATGCGGAGGATTGTTGGCGCGATATTGTACAAAAATCCTCTCTTCCTTATGCGCTTTACTTTTTCTGAAACAACTATGCACGGAACAGGGTTCAATGTATGAGCTGTACAGGGAGACCCATTCGGAAGGAACATCTGTTCTGCATTTCCATGGTCTGCGACAATAATATAGTCATCAAATAATGGTGTTATCTTGCCTAAACATTTATCAACTGCTTCTACGGCTTTTACAGTTGATTTGTAGTTTCCTGTATGGCCAACCATGTCTCCATTTGCATAGTTTAAAACAACTAGATCGTATTTGCCTGCAATCCTTTCTAGCTTATCAGTAATTTTGTATGCACTCATTTCTGGTTTTAGATCATATGTTGGAACCTTTGGAGAAGGGATAAGTGCCCTGTCTTCCCCCTTAAATGGTTTTTCTCGCTCGCCTGAGAAGAAATAGGTTACATGTGCATACTTCTCTGTTTCAGCAATTCTCAACTGTTTCATTTTATAGTCGCTTATGACCTCACCTAAAGTATGTTTTACATAATGGGGTTTAAATGCAATCTTTTCATTCAATGTTTTGTCATACTCTGACATAGAAACAAAGTACACGTTCATCTTTTTCAGAAATAATCTTGTCAACTGTCTTGCTCTATCCCCCCTGAAATTGAAAAATACAACTGCATCCCCATCTCGTATAATCCCGTTGGGGTTTACCACAGTTGGCTTAACAAACTCGTCTGTTTCTCCACGCGCATATGCATTAAGCACTGCTTCTTTTGCTGTTTTTGCTTTGAATCCAACGCCTTGTGTCAAACACTTAAATGCCTTCTCTGTTCTGCTCCATCTTTTATCTCTGTCCATTGCATAGTATCTCCCACAAACGGTTGCTACGTTTTTGAATTGCTTTATATATTTCAATGCGCTTTTAGGAGGGGTGTCTCTTCCATCTAAAAATGCGTGGATGTAAGCATCTGGCCTCATCTTTAATAGTGCTTTCAGGTGCCGTATGTGAGAATGCACGCCTTGGTCAGAGAGCAAACCGATGAAATGCACTCGTTTATGTTTGCATGCGTTGACCAAAAACCTGTTTTTAAAAAAAGAACCGTCTTTTATGGCGTTGTCTATCTCAACCATTTTTTGCGGGATTAACCTACCAGCACCTAAATGAAGATGCCCAACTTCAGAACCGCCCATAAATCCTTTCGGAAGACCAACAGCCTTTCCGTGTGCTTTTAGCAATGCATGTGGCCCTTTTTTCCACAATCTATCAAAGTTTGGAGTCTTCGCATTCCTTATGGCATTGCCTTTTATCTTCCTGGAATACCCCCATCCATCCAGAATAATCAAACCAAATGTCATCCTAACCCTTTCCAGCGTATGGTGCTTGTGTGTGCTCCTCAATCCTTAATAATTGGTTATACTTTGCTAGTCTCTCTCCTCTACATGGTGCGCCTGCTTTTATTTGCTTTGCTCCAATAGCAACAGCAAAATCAGATATAAAAGAATCGCATGTCTCTCCTGACCTGTGTGAAACCATAATATTCCAACCAGCGCGGTCAGCCATCCTGGCAGCGCTCATTGCCTCTGATACTGTTCCTACCTGATTTAATTTTAATAGCAATGCATTTGCTGCTCTTTTTCTTATACCCAAAACAATACGCTCTGCATTTGTCACAAAAATGTCATCGCCAGTAATCTGGACATTTTCCCCTATTGCTTCAACCAGTGCTGCGAAACTATCAAAATCCTGTTCATGGAATGGGTCCTCTATGTTTATGATAGGATATTTCTCAACAAGTTTTATGTAGTATTTCAATAGCTGCTCTGAACTCATCTTCTTTGTGCCCATATTGTACTTTTTTGATTTGTACAGAGAGCTTGCAGCAACATCCATAGCAAATGCAACCTTTTTCTTGTGTCCTGCTTTTTTTACAGCTGCTTCAAGAAGTTTCAGTGCCTCCTCTGCTGTTTTGATAGGAGCAACAAATCCGCCCTCATCCCCAACACCTATTGCTGCATTTTTAAATTTGCTCTGGAGGATTGATTTAAGTGCATGATATGTTTCAGTGCTTATGCGCATTGCTTCTGAAAATGACTCAGCACCTATTGGCGCAATCATAAATTCCTGGATAGGAAGTTTATTCATCGCATGCTTTCCGCCATTTATTACATTAAAAAATGGGATGGGCATCTTGAATTCTATACCCGCATGCTCATATATTGGCGAGAGGTGTTCGTAAAGCCAGCACTCCTTTGAGCTTGCTGCTGCTTTTGCACATGCCATAGATACTGCAAGTATTGTATTAGCGCCTAGATGCGACTTGTTTTTTGTGCCATCTAATTCAATGAGTAGATGATCAATTCCCTCCTGGTCTCTGCAATCCCTACCCAACAGTTCCTTTTCAATCATCTTTATGTTCTCAACTGCTTTTAAAACACCTAAGCCATTATATGCCTTCCCGCCATCTCTCAGCTCTACTGCTTCTAATTTGCCTTTTGAGACACCAGAAGGCACACTTGCTCTTCCAAAGCCCTTTCCGCTCTGTACATCCACTTCTATGGTGGGGTTGCCCCTAGAATCAAAAATCTGCCTTGCTCTAACCGCAGTAATCTCATACTTTCCTATCATCTACTCACCAAGGAGTAGAAACGAAGAAATAGTTTATAAAGGTTGAGGAGAGTGAGCAGAGCTCACATCTCCATTCCGGGCATGCCTCCCATTCCTCCACCTGGAGGAGAAGGTGTTTCCTTCTTGGCTGAAGCTGCAATGATATCATCAATCCTCAGAATCATCTCTGCAGCTTCTCCTGCACTTGTTATGGCTTGTTCCTTGATTCTTGCTGGCTCTATTACATGAAGTTTCATCATGTCAGATATCTTTCCTCTGAAGACGTCTACACCAGCATTCTTATCTCCCTTTTCGTGCCTTGCTCTCAATTCTACAAGTGTATCAATGGAGTCCATACCTGCGCTCTCAGCTAGTGTTCTTGGTATAATCTCCAAGGCTGAGGCGAATGCTGAAATTGCCAATTGTTCCCTTCCTCCAACTGTCTTCGCATACTTGTTGAGTTCAAGTGCCAGCTCAATCTCGCATGCTCCACCACCTGGAAGTATCTTTCCGTCCTCAATTGCGCTTGCAACAACACCGATAGCATCGTTTACTGCTCTCTCTGCCTCATCCACAACGTGCTCTGTACCTCCTCTTACAAGGATTGTTACTGCCTTTGGATCCTTGCAGTTCTCTACAAAGATCATGTCCTCGCCAGCGATCTTCCTTTCCTCAACAACACCTGCATAACCCAAATCCTTTGAGCTGAGGTCTTTTATACTTGTTACAATGTTTGCGCCTGTTGCTCTTGCTAACTTCTCCATGTCTGATTTTTTCACTCTTCTGACTGCCAGAATGCCCTCCTTTGCCAAGAAGTGCTGTGCCATGTCATCTATGCCCTTCTGGCAGAACACCACATTTGCTCCGCTTGCTTTTATCTGGTCTACCATCTTCTTGAGCATCTGCTCTTCCTGGTCTAGGAATGCTTGTAGTTGGTCTGGGCTTGTTATTCTTATCTCTGCATCTGTCTCTGTTTCCTTTACTTCAAGTGCTGAATCAATCAGTGCGATCTTTGCCCTCTTTACAATCTTTGGCATGTTTGAGTGCACTCTTTCCTTATCAATTACAATCCCGTTTATGAGCTCTGTATCTGCGAGGTCTCCTCCTTGCTTTTTCTCAAGTTTTATGTAATCCTTGTCAATGACTATCTCTCCGTTGTATTCCTCTGCAACCTGCTTTACTGCCTTTACAACAATCTTCGCAAGGTCCTCTCTTGCTTTTTCCGCGCCCTTGCCAGTCATTGCTGTCATTGCGAGTTGCTGCAAAACCTTGTCATCATCAAATGTTACCTTTGTTGATATCTTGTCAAGGATTTGGAGTGCCTTTGCTGCTGCCATATTATATCCTTTTACAATGACACTTGGATGAATCTTCTTATCAAGTAGTGCATCTGCATTTTTGAGAAGTTCTCCTGCTAGTACCACTGCTGTTGTTGTTCCGTCGCCTACCTCTTCATCCTGTGTCTTTGCGACCTCTACCATCATCTTTCCTGCTGGATGTTCAACAGACATCTCATCAAGGATTGTTGCACCATCGTTTGTGATTACTATGTCGCCTAGTTCATCAACAAGCATCTTGTCCATACCTTTTGGACCAAGTGTGCTTCTAACAGCATTTGCAACTGCCATTGCAACAACCATATTTGTCTTTTGGGCATCTCTGCCCAGGATTCGTTGAGCTCCCTCTGGGAGCACTAATATTGGTTGACCTTGTATCTGTTGTGTCATATCTATCACTCTCCTTTAAAAATTCTCATTAAAATGAGTGGTTATATTTGATGTATATCTACTTTATAAATGTTGCTAAATGCTGGATATGGAGTTGACAGATTAGGTATATATAAAAGGTATGCACTAATATAAAACATGGCAAAAAGATTATTGCAAGTTGTGTGGGGTTGGGCTAGATCTGTAAAAGAGCTATTTTGGGGTATAGTCTGGGTAGTTTTGCACCCCATACAGTTTATCATAGAGGTGTTTGGACTGGTATATAGCCTCATACTCTCTGCCACGCACATACACAAAGCTGGTTCATTTCTAAAAGGCGCACTTTACGAGCCATATAGGGCAATGACTGTCATGGCTGTTGTTGGTGGGGTATTAGCATTTTATTCTCATTTTCTTCATGCTGACGAGTTCTCTGCCATTGCTGCCATACTCCTATCAGCATCTGGATTCGCATATATAATGTGGCGCTCTGTTGAGTTCTTTCATGGAAAACACAAAACAGCAGATGCTATTGATGGGTTTATATTTGTCACAGAACTGCTTCCAGTTGTAAGCAGCATTGCAATAGTTGCAAGGTTCGTGAGGTTTCAAACAGTATTGGCAAGAACATCAGCTATGACAGGAAGACTAACAGGAAATGTTGCGAGGAGCGGAAGCATAGTTAGGAGCACTACTGCAGTACGTGCTGCATCAAGAAGCAGCAGAGGAGTATTGAAGGCAGCAACTGCGCAGAATAAAATACTGAAAAGTTTTTCAAAGGTGCATAAGGCAACATTACACACACTGGAAACCGCTCAACCAGTTATAAGTATTGGTGAATGGGTGAACCACTGGTTAAAGGTCGGGGATAGTATTAGCAGAGAGGTTATTGATACACTTAGGGGAGTTGAAAGAGAGATCAAGGGTATGAGGAGATAAGCTCTATCGCCTTCTTTAGGTGAGGTGTTGCATCTAATTGTTTTGCGTCCTCAATTGAAAAGAATTTTCCATCTACTGCTTCATTCAAATCTAATGTTATTTCATCATTAGATTCGCAGAGAAAGAATGCAACCATTTCATTCTCTACATCATCTTCTATGTGGAATGTTCCCAAAAATATTAATGGCGCTTTTATTCCAACACTCTTCAAACAGTTAACCGCAGTTGTTTCGTATGTCTCTTCAGCTAGCACATGGGAAGCGACACTTGTACTCCACTTCCCAGGATATCTCTTTTTTCTCAAACTTCTCCTCCTGCAGAAGATTTCCAATCCTTTCATCATTTTTGTTTACGATGTCAACTATCATAGAATCACCAATGCGCTTGCTCCTAAAATCATGAGGATTGCCCCTATTATCCTGTTTATAATCTGTTTTCTCTCTTTAAGCCAGACAAAACCAACTACAACTGTCACAAGAACCAGAAGTCTTGAAACAGGATACACGACACTTGCGTCCATTATTTTATATGCATTCAAAAGGAAGATGTAGGAGGATGCTGCGCACACGGATGCAATCATCACAAAGATTCCTTTATCCCAGAATAGCTTTTTTATGTGCTTTCTATTTGCCATGGGCAAAAGAAGCATTGCAGGTATCAAAAATGACAAAAATCCGTAAAAGATAGGGTCAAAAAAGTTCATGTTATACTTATCAATAATTGTTATGAATCCTACTACAATGGCACCAGCAATCGCAATGTTAACTCCTGGATGTCTTAGGTGTTTAAATGCGCCTTTCTTCCACGTAAGGATTGCAATGCCCAAAACAATCAGAATTACTCCAAGCATTTTGTAAACTGTGAATACCTCCTTCAACAAAACAATGGCAAAAATAAACGAGAACAGAGACCTTGTGGATTCTATGGGAGTATGTAATGATATATCTACTGTTTTCATGGAAACAAAGTGTAATACAGTACTGCAAAACCATAAGACGTGCGCTGATATAAGCAACAACCACGGCATTAGATCAGTTGGTAAACTGAAATGGTACATAAAGAGGAGAGGAACATAGAAAATTGCTCCAAAAAGAGAGAAAAGAAAACCTAATGCAATCTCATCATGTGCCTTTATGGAATACTTCTGTACTGCAAACCCTAAACCGCCGAAGATAATCACATACAGAAGGTATAACATGCCATACATAGTATCACATTAAAACACATTCGCCTTCTATGCATATGTAATCTTTTCCTAGGTAGCTACAACTCTGATTGGTGGTGCATTCAGCAACACAAACACATGTATTTTCTTTACATTTTGGATTTGGGAACATTCTTGTACAATTCGTATGTTCGCAATCTTCATCCTTCAAGCATTCTATGAGTCTTTGCTTAATCATATCCCATTTATTATCTAAGTATGCCCACTCCACTCTTCCACGATTAACAGCAACAGTAGCATTATGCGGGGTAATAACCTGCAACAGAACTTGTCCGCTTCGGTTTCCATAGCCAGCGTGCCTACACTCAAATGTAAAATAGAAAACCCAACAATATGGGCATCTCGCTGTTTCGTATGAAACAAATGTGAAAGAATCTGGAATGCCATCAAACAGGAACGTTGGACTATTCAGAACAAAATCCTCTGCAATCTGCCTTGACACCTCCACTGTTAATTTAGAGCATATATCCTCATCAGCGCAGTACTCCTTTTCTATGATCTCCTTACATGCTTGGCTTGTATATTCTGGACTCACCAATGGGCAGTGTATAACTGTACCATCCGCTCTGTAGTAGTCAAAACCTCTGCCAGGTGTTGAATAAACAACCTTATACGCATTATCTAAACATAAATTGACAGCAGAAATATTTTGTTCACCACAGAAATCATATGGGCTTGGTTGAGGGATTGGAGAGGGATATTGAGGTTGTTGAACGCATCCTGTCACAAAAATAAGTATGATAACTAGAAATTTTCTTAGCATGAGGAATTATTGTATGTGATAATATAAAAAGATGACTAATCATGGAGCTTACATATGTGTGGCATCTCTAATTTGTGTTTGGCTCTTTCCATCATCTCCTGTAGCAAACGAGAGATATTGCCACTCTTTAATTGCTTATCTATTTCCTCGTAAGTCATACCTATCTCTTCCTCATCTGTTTGCCCTTCCCACAGTCTCGCGGATGGTTTCTTACGAACAATAGAGTGAGGAATACCTAAGAACTCTGCCACCTCAAAAACCTCTGTTTTATAGAGGTCACCAATAGGCAGGATATCACATGCACCGTCACCGTATTTTGTGAAATAGCCCAACAGAAGTTCTGTTTTATTGCCTGTACCTGCAACTAGGCGATTCATAAGGTTTGCATAATAGTACAGAATAGTCATGCGTAATCTTGGCCTAAGATTACCCAACACCCTCCTATCTGTTGTTTCGTTTCCACATAGCTTCTCAAGCTCCAAAACAAGGTCTGAAATATCAACAACGCGTGCCTCTATGCCAAGCCAGTGGATAAATTCAATAACATGTTTCCTATCCTCCATGGGTGTTTCCCTTGATGGCATAAACACGCCTAGAACCTTCTCTCTACCGAGTGCTTTAAGGCAAAGTGTTGCTGTGACAGAGGAATCAACACCACCAGAAATACCAACAACCACACCATTTGGCGCATGTTCTCTGATGAAGGAGATTATCTTATCAACTGCATAACTAGGCTCCATTATATCACTCCCTTGCCTTTTTTGTTTTCATGCGGAGTATTGCAGCAATAAGTGCGCCAAATGCACTAAGCACAGACATGATGACAAATGCTAGAAGGGATACCATCATATTTACCTGGCTTGGATCCAAGAATTTTATTATTCTGAACAATGAAAGCATGCTTGCAATTGTGAAAACCACGAAGAAGAGAACGGGCATAAATGCTCCGTATATCAACTCTGGCAATACTGGGATTTCATAGTGTTCCTTTACACTAATAAAGATAGTACCAATAGCTATCAATAAAACAAATACATAAAATGTCCAGAAATAACTATGTAACTCAGGTGGTTTTTCTAAGAACTGAACATACTCTCCTTTTTGTAGTGAGAAGCCTCTAAATTCATCGCGGTTCCACCATCCCTTTGCCCCAAGTACTTCTTCATTATCCAATGCCTTAAAAACAGCAACTGTTTTGTTAGGCAGACCAAGGATAGATGGATCAAGTCTTAGTTTTGTAAATGCCGCGCTTGCAATCCAATAGTTTAGATAAGTATACGAATATGGAGTTACGGGTGGTGCTTCAATATCATTTGCCAATTGTTTTGCTCTATCTGCCACGGTCTTGTATTGCCTTGAGAGTTCTCCTTGATTTTCAGTATATGCTTGTGTTGCCTTAGCATTCATTAGTTCGGATATTTGGAGTAGGTCCTGTTTTACCTGATTGACCTGAGAAGAGTATTGAGCATGGAGAAAGACGCCATATATACTGCCAATGAAAAAGAAGAGGGCTGAACCAATAAGTGCGGTCCTTACCAGGTCCTTAAAGCTGAAAAAATCACTTAGTTGCATATCTAGGCTAACGCAATGGTTTTTTATATACTTTGCTATTATTCATCAGACAAACCAGTGTGGGATAAAAAGTACCCTTGTTTTGCCAAATTTTTTGATTCCAAAGTCTTTTTCCGCAAATACAATGGCTTTTTTCGGTTTGTAGGTATTCAAGAAACTCAAGAACCCCCTTCCGGGCTTCCCAAATGATTTGACCTCTATTGGCACAATTTCATTTTTTCTCAACAGAATAAAGTCAACTTCCGCTTTTGCCGTTGTCCGCCAGTGTCTTATCTCTCCAAAGGATTTTATCTCGTTCAAAATAAAGTTCTCCAAGATCTTTCCCCTATCCGTTCTCTGATCTGGGAAATTGAAATTGTTTATAACAGCGTTTCTGAGTCCGATATCATAAACGTAAACTTTTCTGCTTTTTTTCAGTTCTGTAACTAAGTTTTTGTGAAATGGAGAAATAAGTTCAACAACATAGGTATTAATGAGTATGTTAAGATAGTTCTCAAAGGTTTTATAATCAATTTTCAAATCATTTGCAACAGTAGAGGGCTCAATTAGATTCCCAATACTAAAACTGATGTACCTCATCAATTTTCTATATTTTTCAAGGTGTCGTACATTAAAAAAGAAAAAAACATCTTTTTCCAGATAGGTTCGGTAAAGGTTTTTTAATAGTTCCTTTTTTATCTCCTGGTCCTTTTCCTTCACTATTGCCGGAAATCCGCCAAACGTAACATATTCATCAAGTAGGGCCTTAAACTCTTTCTCAAAGCCTACCTCAATACTCACTTTTTGTCCATTCAAGAAACTAACTACGTTTTGTTTATTCTCGCAAAAGATTTTATGCAAATCCTTTGCTTTCCACATCAAAAATTCTTCAAAATTTAGTGGTAAAAGTTCAAAGTAAACTGCTCTTCCAACCAGATATTTTCCGATTTCAACCTTGACATCAAAAGATCCGGAACCAGTAATAAATACTTTCAAATTTGGGAATAGGTCATATAGGAGTTTTATATTTTTTCCTGCCTTTTTTGAATATTGTGCTTCATCAATAAACAGCTTTCTTTTTTCAGCAAATCTTTTAGCAAACAACTTTGGTGTTTCCTCAAATGTTCTAAGCAAATCTTCGTCTTCTAAGGTTACATAACTTCCCCCAAGTTTGTTTTTTAGATGCAGGAATAGTGTAGTTTTTCCACTCTGCCTCGGTCCTTTGACTAAAATTGCCTCCCTTCTTTTCAGCCATTTCTCCATTTCTTTCTCTATAATTCTTGGATAATACTCCATAGATAATAGCATTATTTTTAGATATATTTAAATCTTTTGTTTGGACCATTTAAAAGGCAAAAGAGACCTATTTTCCCAGTTTTGATTTGACCTTCTTCAATCTAAAGAAGTTTTCCCTGCCAAGCTCCTCTAGTCTAAATTCAATATATTTTGCTGTATTTCGTAGGTTTACAAGGACTATGTATTCAAGCGCATTTACGCGCCTTTTTGTCTTTTTTATGTCCTCTGCAAGTATCTTGACCTTCTCCTCTGCCTCTGCTAATTCAATTGCCTGTTTCAGAATCTTCCTGAATGTTGAAACCGTCTCATCCAGAAGTACAGAGGAATCATATAACCCATATTCTGGCATCGTTTTCTCCTCTTCTTCCATGTGTATTTTGGGAATTACAGCACCCATGATATTTGTAGTGGATGCAGTTATTGAGATACTCGGATTCACTGCAAGACTTGCAGATTCAACTGCTATTTTTCCCATGACTGCTTCCAACTTGGCCAATGTTCTATACGCATTGTCTATGTTCTTCTCTAATTCCTCCCTTTTCTGTTTTGCATATCTCACACTATCAAAAAACTCCATGACCAACGCATCTCTCTTTTCCTTTAGTAGTGCATGTCCTTTCTCTGCTAACGCTATCTGTTTCCTTATCCTCAGCAATTCCATCCTTGTTGGCTTTACTGTTGCCATAACATCATGTCCTGTACTTTGGATGATACTTCTTTATGTGCGCTTCACTTATCCTCTTGAGCTCTTCCTCTGGTAGGTCTGCAAGGAGTTTCCAACCAATATCCAGTGTTGTTTCTATGCTCCTGTTCTCCTCATATCCCTGAGCAACAAACTCTTTCTCAAACCTATCCGCGAATATTAGGTATTTTTTGTCTCGTGGTGAAAGTGCTTCTTCTCCTATGACTGCAACCAGGTCACGTAAATTTCTTCCCTCTGCATATGCAGCATAAAGTTGATTACTGACACCTGAATGGTCTTCCCTTGTCTTTTTATGCCCAATGCCCTTGTTCATCAATCGTGATAGGCAAGGAAGCACATCAATTGGAGGATATATGTTCTTCCTGTGCAAATCTCGCTTCAAAACAATTTGTCCTTCTGTAATATAACCAGTAAGGTCTGGTATAGGATGTGTGATGTCGTCATCAGGCATTGTAACAATAGGCATCTGCGTAATGCTTCCTTTTCTTCCCTTTATCTTTCCTGCTCTCTCGTATATTGTTGCTAAGTCTGTGTACATGTAACCAGGATACCCTCTTCTTCCAGGTACCTCCTCCCTCGCAGCAGCAATCTGTCTCAAACTCTCACAATAGTTTGTCATGTCTGTCAGTATAACCAAAACATGCATGTCCTTCTCAAATGCGAGATATTCTGCTGCTGTTAGTGCAACCCTGGGAGTAATAATTCTTTCAATCGCTGGGTCATCTGCAAGGTTCAGAAACATTGTAACCTTCTCAAGTGCCCCTGTTCTCTCAAAATCCCTCATGAAGAAACGTGCTTCTTCATAGGTAACACCCATTGCAGCAAATATGACTGAAAATTCCTCCTCTCTACCGAGTACTCTTGCCTGCCTTGCTATCTGTGCTGCAAGTTGGTTGTGGGGCAACCCAGAACCAGAGAATATAGGTAACTTCTGTCCCCTGACAAGCGTGTTCATGCCGTCTATGGCTGAAATACCTGTCTGGATAAAGTCCTCTGGATAGTCACGTGAAGAGGGATTTATCGGCTCTCCGTTTATATCTCTCTTTTCATCAGGCACAATTGGGGGCCCATGTAAAGGATTTCCCTTTCCGTCAAAAATTCTACCAACCATCTCATCTGAAACAGCAATCTTCATTGTTTCTCCTGTGAACCTTATGCGTGTTGATGAGGTATTAAGGCCAGATGTACTTTCAAATACCTGAACAACTGCTAACCCCTCTGATGTTTCAAGAACCTGGCCTGTTCTTATCTCTCCCCCTGGTCCCTCTATCTTAACTACCTCACCATATCCTGCTCTATCAACACCCTCAACAATAACTAATGGTCCTGTAATCTCCTTCACTGACATGTACTCTTTCATTGTTTCACCCCCAATTGTTCTACAATATCATGCTCTATCTTCTTCACGTCTATCTCCTCTACATATTTCATTCGTGCTATTTCGGAGCGTACTGGCAACGTTGCAATTTCAGAGAGTGTTTTGTGTTTTATTGCCTCTTTTGCATGATGGACAAACATCATAATCAAGCGTAACATATCAAACTGCTTCTTAGGTGAACAATACGCATCAACTTCGTGGAAAGCGTTTTGTTGGAGATAATCCTCTCTCAACATTCTGCCTGCCTCCAAAATAACTTGGTCTTCTGGTGGCAATGCATCCGGCCCTACTAACTGAACGATTTCTTGTAACTCTGCCTCCTTCTGCAATATTACCATTGCCTCGTCTCTGAGTTTTCTCCATCCTGGCGAAACATGCTCATTATACCACTCTGTTACATTATCCAGATATAGTGAATAACTTGTAAGCCAGTTTATTGCTGGGAAGTGTCTCCTATTTGCTAATGCTGCATCAAGCGCCCAGAACACTTTGGTTATACGTAGTGTGTTCTGAGTTACTGGTTCTGAGAAGTCACCGCCCGGAGGTGAAACTGCACCAACAAGTGAAACTGAACCAATTTCACCAGAAAATGCCTTTACTCTTCCTGCTCTCTCATAGAACTCTGCAAGTTTTGCTGCGAGATAAGCTGGATATCCTTCCTCACCAGGCATCTCCTCAAGTCTACCTGAAATCTCTCTCATTGCCTCTGCCCATCTGGATGTAGAGTCAGCAAGCATAGTAACGTCATATCCTTGGTCTCTATAATACTCACCAATTGTTACTCCTGTATACACTGATGCCTCTCTTGCAGCAACTGGCATGTTTGATGTATTTGCGATGAGCACTGTTCGTTCTATAAGTTTATCTCCTGTTTTTGGATCAACAAGTTCTGGAAACTCCTGTAACACATCTGTCATCTCGTTGCCTCGCTCACCGCATCCTACAAAGATTATAACATCTGCATCACACCATTTTGCTAACGAATGTTGTGTCACAGTTTTCCCTGCTCCAAATGGCCCTGGAATTGCTGCTGTTCCTCCCTTTGCAATGGGGAAGAATGTGTCCAAAATTCTTTGTCCAGAGATAAGAGGGGTGTCAGGATCCAGTTTTTGTTCGTATGGTCTCTTTTTCCTAACTGGCCATTTGTGTGCCAGAAAAACCTCTTTTCCATCTATTGTTCCGATGGGGTCGCGGATAGAATACTTTCCTGACTTTATATCGCCTACTTTTCCAGCAAACGGAGCAAGAATCCTATGCTCAATTGTTTTTGATTCCTGGACTGTACCTAGAACTTGTCCTGCCTTTACCTTTGCGCCCTTCTTTACTTTTGCTTCAAATTCCCATTTTTTTCTTTCATTTAGTGCAGGTACATCTATTCCCCTTGCAATGAAGTCTCCTGACTTCTGCTTCATTTTTTCTAATGGTCTTTGGATACCATCATAGATTGACTTCAAAAGACCTGGTCCCAATTCTACGCATAGGGGTTCGTGCGTATCAACAACCTTCTCCCCTGGCTTTAGTCCAGAGGTTTCCTCATAAACTTGTATTGTTGCTTTATCTCTAACTAAACCAATGATCTCACCTATAAGGTTTTCCTCACCAACCCTTACTACATCATATACCTTAGCGTCCTTCATGTCTTTTGCAATAACAACTGGTCCTGAAATTTTAGATATTACTCCCATTTTTTCACCCCTTAACCTCAACATTAAATCCTATTGCTTCTTTCGTTATCTCATCAAGAATGTTCTGTCTTTCCTCGCCTGGTTTCTCAGGAAGAGGAATGACAATAGGGAATGTTCTCTTTCTCCTTGACTTCACAAAATTTTCTACCTCCTCATAGTATTGATATGTTGTGATTATGATGCCAGCATCCATATCTACATTATGAAGTGCATGTTCTTTAGTTTCGGCAATAACTCCTTCTATACCAGCTAACCTAAATCCAATAACAAACCTTCTTGGTCCTATTGCCTGGATCTTCATATATTTATCACTTCCTCAATCTCTTTTTCTGAAAATCCCCCTGCTTTCATATGTATAATGGCTCGTATATTTGCAACCTCAACAGTTTTGGAATGTATATATGAGAGCAAAGGTCCAGCATTTAACATGTTTCCAAGTGCAATGCTCTTTATGAACCTCAATACCTCTTTGTTCAATGCTCTTTCATATGGTCTGAGTGAATGTGTCTTCTCTGCTTCTTGTCTAACAGAAGTTAATATCTCACCGTATTCTGTGTCCTCTAAAGACAACACAACTGCATCTGGGTTCTCTGCATCAGCAATTGCATATAACTTCTTGTACAACCTACCTATTGGAATGAGCATCCCCCTTACAATGTCTGTTTGTGCACCAATCTTTTTCAACCTCAGCAATGTCATTATATTATAAACATCAATCAACTTTTCAAGATACTGCCTGAACACAGGTAAACGTGCATACCCTACTGTTGTTTCAAGCACCCACCTATCTAATGCGTTTTCTATGTAACCAACATTTTTTGTTCGTTTGTATTCCGGAAGTGCTTTTGCGATAACAGAAGAGAATTCTGAATCTTGCAACTTTGAGAGCAGCTCATCCGTATCTGAAGAAGATGCATAATCCTGTAGTATCCTGTCTGTCTCATCCCATGGAACATATGTTGGCTCTTTCCCAGCATGCTTTGCTCTCAATATTTCCTTCAAATTTGAAACAAACCAGAACTCTTTCAGATAAAGAGATAATGGCTTCTCAACATCGTCTGGTGCCATTGAGAGTATTCTTTTGTACGTATCCAGAAGTGCCTTTTTTAATCCGATATCTATCCTCTCTGTCTTGACAATATACGGCTCGTATTCCGTTCTTTCAAGAATTGATAAAACCTCAGATGCATCTCTTGTAGAGAGCATCTCAGAGTACTGGGTTTTGCTCAAAAGTTTCCCAGACATTGCATTTGCACGCGCATTTGGATATACGTATTTTGCAATGCCTATGATGTACCAAATGATTGGCACAAAGATTGCAAGTAGCAAAACAAGAGAGAAAACTATAAGCAGAGCTAGGAAAACAACGGGGTCCTCAAACCCAAATGCTTGTGCTATTGGTAAGACGCTCTCAAAACTCATCGTATCTCCTTTGTTATCAATTGCCTTATTGCATCCATATCTGTCTCAATAACATTTGATAATGTGTTGTCTATCTTTACTCCTGAACGTGTTTCTATAATAACACCTGGCTCGTCTAGGTCATAGACCACTTCATACTTCATCTTCAATGAATCATAAATCTCTTTATCCCTTTTATTGAGATGAATAATCACATCCTTTGTAGAAAGTTCTTTTACTGCTTCTTTTATCCTCTTCTCAAGAAATGCCTTGTATTTTTTCTTATCAAAAGTCCTCTTCTTTATACTATCTTTTACCTGCTTCATCACCTTATTAATTATCTTTTCTCTCTCCTCAAGATATTTCATCCTAACTCTTATCTCTGCATCAGCAATGATTCTACTTGTCTCAAACTCAATCTTTCTTTTGTTCTCCTCTTCTATCTTCTCCCTTTTCTGTTTTGCTTCTTTCTCTGCCTGCTTCATGATCTCCTCTGCTTTTTCCTTTGCTTCTCTGATGATACTCTCCTCTTCTGTCTTTGCCTTCTTTTCTATCTCATGCACAAGTTTTTCTATGCCTATCATTGTATCACCCTAACAGCCCCACTCCAAGCATTATAAGGATCGCAACAAGCAATCCAAGTATTGCAAATGTTTCTGGGATAACTGCAAGTACTAATCCCTTTCCTAATGAGGTGGGGTTTTTTGCGATGCCCATTATCCCACCAGACGCCACAATTCCTTGTCCAATGGCTGAAAGACCAGCAAATCCAATAGAGACCCCTGCTGCTATTGCTGCAAATCCTGCTACCTCACCAAGGTTTGTTGGCTTTCCAGAAATGATGCCAATGAAGAAGAGTATGAGTATTGCTATGAGTAAACCATAGATTGCTTGTGTTTCTGGAAGGACGGAAAATGCCATTGCCTTTCCAAATAGTTCGCTCTTCTCTGATACTGCTCCAACACCTGAAGCAGCAGCAATTCCTTGTCCAATGGCTGAAAGACCAGCAACGCCAACTGCAATACCTGCTCCAATGGCTGCCAGTCCTGCAACATCACCAAGGTTTGTTGGCTCTCCAGAAATGATACCCATGAAGAAGAGTATGAGTATTGCTATGAGTAAACCATAGATTGCTTGTGTTTCTGGAAGGACAGAGAACACCATGGATTTTCCAAACATTTTGGAGTCACGTGCAGTTGCTCCTGCACCTGCTGCTGATGCTATTCCTTGTCCAATGGCTGAAAGACCAGCAACGCCAACTGCAATACCTGCTCCAATGGCTGCTAATGCCATTGGCAACGTTATCTCACGTGGTGCTCCGCCCAATATGCCAACACCCATCATAATCAAAACCGCAATAAGGAAGCCATAAAACCCTTGTGTCTGCGGAATTGCCTGGAAAATAATTGCTGTTGAGAACTTCTTTGGGTTCTCAGCAACAATACCTGCACCTGCAGCACCGGCAATACCTGCTCCAATACCTGCTGACAACCCCGCAATACCAACTGCAAGGGCAGCTCCAATAAGTGCAATCGCAACCTCAACTCCTATCATTTTATCACCACATGTTTTGTTTTTATTGAAAACGGAGAAAAGAGCTCTCCACCGCTCTCGTAGAACTTACTAAAGAATTCAACATAATGCAATCTTAAAGAGTGAATAAATGAACCCAATGCATTCATCACAAAGTTAAATGTATGACCTGCTATGAAAACAATAATTCCTATAAGTATGCCAATGTAGGGGAGATCCCATACAATCTGTGTGAGTATGTTCACTGTTAGTGCAATACCACCAGTTGCAAGTGCTAATGCCAGCAACCTAGAATACGACAAAACATCACCAAGCATGCCTGTCACATTCATCATACCTAATGCTTTTTCGTTATAGATGAATAATGCAAGAGCTAACAGCATCATGAGCATACCAAGATTTTGGAAGGGCGTCATAGCATACACTACTGCACCATACATAAGGAATAAGAAACTGAACTTATCAAGTAGTGCTTGTTTTAGATTTCCTTTTCTTATAAGCTCAAATGCACCTATCATAAGACCAACGGTTAGATGTAAAGCACCTACCACAAGTGCTGCCTCAAGTATGAGGATCGGGTTCTTAATAGGATCAAGTGTTTGTCCGAAGAGATTAAACGCCAAGGTATCAACATTGCTCCCTGTTAGTGCGTTATATGCCATCACACCAACAGTACCAAGATAGCCGCCAGTAAGCACGCCAAAGATAATTGTGAATAATCCTGCCCAAGTAAGTATATATGCCAAATCCCTTATTGTGCCCTTTGTTTTGAGATATAACAACAATCCAAGTGCAGAAAGAATAATGCCATAAACAGTATCTGTCAGCATTAAACCAAAGTATATAAGGAACATTGGCGCGAGCATAGGTGTTGGATCAATCTCTCCATATTTTGGAGGGGCATACATGTTTGTGAGCATCTCAAATGGCTTTAATGGTTTTGGATTATCAAGAAGTACGGGCGGTTCTTCTCCTTCATCTGGTTTAAGTTTCCTTATCACTGCTTGTCCATCTGTCTCCTTCATTATCAAATGTTCAAATGCCTTGTATTTTTTTGAGGGAACCCATGCTTCTATGTATGTAGTGTAGTGTGTTCTACCAAACCATGTCCTTATCTCTGACCTCTCTACCTCCAATTCCAATACATCATATAACACATCCAATTCCTGCTCGTACCTCTTTGCAATACGGAGTATCTTCCCAATCACCTCTTTCCTCTTCTCCTCTAACTGCTTTATCTCCTTCTTTATATGTTCTATCAGGTGTGATGGCTTTCCTTTCATATCTGGTATATCAATGTGTGAAAATCTCGCTATCCTCATTACCTTTTCAAACTCGCGTATGTCTTCCTTTAGTATAACGACAACTGCAAATGTCCTCTCCTCTTTTGCTGTTGTGTGTACAAAATAACCATGCTTTATGTGCTTATGCATTTCTTCCCTGAGCAATGATGGCTTCTCCACAAATCCAATGAACGTTTTTGTGTATTTCCCTTCCCTTAAAAATTCAAGGTCAATATCTAACGCAAGCGTCTCAAGAAGTTCAAGATTGGAACGTAGGTCATTTATCCTATCATCAATTTCCTCCATTTGTGCCTCAAGTGGTTTTGTTTTTTCTTCTATCGCATCAAGAAGGCGTGTTGCGTTCTTTACCTTCTCTTTAAGCTCCTTTTCTGTAACCACTACCCTCTTCTTATCCTCCACACCAATAAACTGGGCAATAATACTCTTCTCCTTTTTTGGCTTTGCACTATTGAACAGGTCAAGTATTCTCCGTGCCCTCAAAAGGTTCCTTGATATCTCTGGCCCCTCCTCTTTTAGTTCGTTTTTAACAAGCAATGCTTTCAGTGGTCCAGATTTTATTTTATCCGATATGTCTACAATCTCACAATTAGAAAATGTGTGGAGTCTATCAACAACCCTATCGCAATGGTCCGAACTTATTATCACTCCAACCTTCTGCATTGCTGCTGGTCTGAACATGTATTTCACGATAGAATATGTAACAAAACCTTATTCACTGCTTTGGGGATCGCCTTCTGTGCTTTTGATTGCATGGACATGAGATTTTTGTTGCCTTTTTCTAGGATTTTCTGTGCTTGTGCTTCTGCCTTCTTCTTCTCAGAGACGAGGAGGGATTCTGCGTCCTTTTTGGCCTTCTTCTCCTCTGCAAGAACATACTTTTCTGCATCCTTCTTGGCCTTCTCTACTATCCCCTCTGCCCTCTTTCTTGCCTGCTCTATACGTGCAAATGCCTGTTCCTCTGCCTTTTTAATGTGTTTCAAGGATTCAATTGCCAATCTGCCCACCCCAAAAATAGGGATTTAAATTATACACACTCAGTTTAAAAAGGTTATCTCTTTTTTCTGAACTTAGAAAGAGACTCCAGGAGGGGATAGGTATACACAGAATACCATTTCTTCTTTTTCTTCTCCTTTTCCTTCTTGGCCTTTTTCCTTGGCATGTAATACATTATCTCTCCCCTATTTTAAAAAGGTTTCCAGTACCTGTTTAAATAACTAGGTCTATAATGTATGCATGCAATTTGGAGGAAAGTGCTTTGGGAAGATGAGAGAGGTTGTAGTGCACAGGCCAGGATATGAATTCAAAATCATTACAGACCCACAAAAGTGGGGTTTTGCTGGAAAGCCTCATCTGGAGACATCCCAGAAGGAGCATGACCTTCGTACAGATATTTTAAAGGGTGAAGGAGTTAATGTGCATTATATTGGAACAGAAGAGGCAACAAGCGCTAACCTTTTTATGACAAATGATTTAGGTGTTTGCACAAGTAAAGGTATAATCCTTGCGAACTTCAAATCAAGACACAGAAGGGGCGAAGAACTTTACCTACAACTCTTTGCAATGGAAAAAGATATCCCTGTTGTTGGGCAGATAAAAAATGAGGCATTTGAGGCAGGGGACCTTGTCACATTATCCGAAAAATTAATACTATGCGGGCTTGGAAGAACAACAATGGAAGGCATAAAACAACTCACACACTACTTAGATGTTGCAGTCATGCCTGTTGATATAAGCAAAGAGTACAAACATTTGAATAAAGTTTTCGCCATGGTTGACAGACAGCTTGCAGTAATATACAAAAAGGCATTTAATGCTTCATTTTTTGATTTTCTTCGCAGAAAGAACATAGAACTTGTACCAATATATGAAGAGGAGCAGGCACTCATGGCTGCAAATGTGCTTACATTAGAAGCAGGAAAGGTAGTAATGGTGGATGCTGCGCCAAGAGCAAGGAGGGAGTTAGAAAAGAGAGGTGTTGATGTGATAACAACTGATATGCGAGAATTATCAAAGGGTGACTGTGGTCCCCGTTCTCTAGTTCTCACGCTGTACAGAAGTTAGGCAAACCGGTGTATAAGCCAGAAAGTTAGCAATATAAGAATCAACGAAACCGTAACAGGCAAAAGCATTGTTAAATCCATGCTAACCCTCTGGACGTGGCTAAACATCAAGAAATAATTTCTTTTATCCTCCTTTTCTCCTCTTCTGTTAGGAGATTTAGATCAACATCCAATTCCTCTGCCCACGGGCAGTGCACAACATTTTGGATAAATGGATAGAAATCATTTTCCTCTAGATTCAATACATTGGAAATACCTTTTTCATCTATCTCCTTTATTGCCAGGTTCCTCAAGCTCCCCTCGTGTGCCTTCCTCATATTTGTTGCTCCAACAACAACAGTCTTTATAAAGTCCTGCTCAACAACCTCGTTATAATCTTTTCCTTTTAGTAAGTCCTTGACGACGCTCTCGTTCAAACCCAACTTTGACATAATGTCCTTTCTCTCTGCATTTCTTTCCAGAAGAATCCATTGTACTGGTCTGTTCATATACACATAACTTGTGATTAGGGTATGGGCATCTTCTATGCCTCTTTCAAAAAGTTTGTTTTTATGTTCGGCAAGTTTTTCAACAAATCTTTTAAACATGTTTTCCTCATCAATCGTAAAGTGTGTTTTATCTTTCAGCTCTATTACCTTATTGATCTCAGTAGGAGAGATGCCTGTTATCTCAGCAATCTCATTGACCCTACCAGCCATGCCTTCCAAAGACCTCCTTATACCTGGGTACCACCTATTCAGCAATTCACCAGCAAAAAGTGTTCTTGGCTTTTCATTGATTTTATGCACAGCATATCCTAGACTTCTGAGATGGTTCTCCCAGTGCTCTGGAAACTCTTTTCCTCCTTTCATGAGGATAATACCAAAACGCTTTGATTGCTTTAGTTGTTCTACCATTGTGTCACCTGGGAAGCATCATCTACGCAAAAATCATTTAAAAACATTTTGTTTTCATACTTTTTCATACAGTATTAAATATGAGAATTGTGCATTAACTATATGGCATTAATTTCGCGAGGTGGGTGTATGAAAACAACTATAAGTGTGATAAAAGCAGATATCGGAGGCTTTCCTGGCCATGTTTCTGTGCATAAGGAATGTATGGAGATAGCAGATAAAGAACTTGGGGCTGCCAAGAATAATGGTCTGATAAATGATTACAGAATTATGCGCTGTGGTGATGACTTAGAACTTATTATGTCCCATACAAAAGGGATAAACAATGAGGAGATACATAAACTTGCTTGGGACACATTTATTAAGGCAACAGAAAAAGCAAAGTCTTTGAAGTTGTATGGTGCTGGGCAAGACCTACTTTCAGATTCCTTTTCAGGTAACGTGAAAGGAATGGGACCAGGTGTTGCTGAAATAGAATTTGAGGAAAGGAAAAGTGACCCACTAATTATATTTATGGCTGATAAAACAGCACCGGGTGCGTGGAATCTCCCGTTATACAAAATCTTTGCTGATCCATTTAATACTGCTGGGTTAGTAATCGATCCCAAGATGCACGATGGTTTTGTTTTTGAGGTACATGATGTAATAGACAACAAAAGGATTGAATTAAAATGCCCAGAAGAGAGTTACGACCTACTTTCTCTAATCGGCGCAACGGACAGGTATTGCGTAAAGTCTGTCAAAAAGAAGAATGGCGAGATATGTTCCGTATCATCTACTCAAAGACTCAATTTTATGGCAGGAAGATATATAGGAAAGGACGATCCAGTTTGCATTGTAAGAGCACAAAGCGGGTTTCCTGCTGTTGGTGAAGTCCTAGAACCATTTGCATTCCCATTCATGGTAAAAGGATGGATGAGAGGGAGTCATCATGGGCCATTCATGCCTGTGCCTTTTGAAAAAGCGAATCCATCAAGATTTGATGGTCCTCCAAGAGTGATTGCTGCTGGATTTCAAGTTTCTAATGGAATGTTGATAGGGCCATCTGACCTATTTGATGACCCGAGTTTTGATAAGGCTAGGGCTGAAACAAATCTAATTGCCGATTATATAAGGAGGCACGGCCCATTTGAACCGCATAGGCTCCCAATGGATGAAATGGAGTATACAACCCTTCCAGGTGTATTGGAAAAACTAAAATCTAGGTTTGAGGTGATTGAATGATAAAGGTTGGTGTGAACGGTTATGGTGTAATTGGGAAGAGGGTTGCATACGCTATAACAAAGCAAGATGACATGGAACTTGTTGGAATAGCAAAAACGAAGCCAGACTTCAATGCTATGACTGCAATTGAAAAGAACCATGATGTCTACTGCTCAATACCAGAAAACATCGGGTTGTTTGAAAGGAGAGGAATGGAAATACGTGGAACAATCAATGACCTCATAGAAAAATGTGATGTCATTGTCGATGCCACACCAGGGAAGATTGGGGCAAAGAACAAACCGTTATATGAGAAAGCAGGTATAAAAGCAATATTTGAAGGTGGGGAAAAGGCAGATACAGTACAGTGCTCGTTTAATGCATTATGTAACTATGAGGAAGCCATTGGAAAGGACTATGTTAGGGTTGTTTCGTGCAATACAACTGGTCTAGCACGAACAATAAGGCCTATGCTTGACATTGCAGACATAGGAAGGATAAGGGCTGTCCTAGTTAGAAGGGCTGCCGACCCTGTCCAATCAAAGAAAGGTCCAATAAATGCCATTGTCCCTGTAACAAAGGTTCCATCACATCACGGTCCTGACCTTAAGACTGTGCTTCCTAACATAGACATAGTATCTATGGCTGTTGCAGTACCTACAACAATTATGCACTTGCACACAATAATGGTTGAACTTAAGGACAACATAAGTAAAGATGAGATTATTGAAGCATGGGGAAAAACGCCAAGAGTTAAACTTATCTCGTCTGAGGATGGTTTCATATCCACTGCAGAGATTATGGAGTACGCAAGAGCACTGGGTAGATATATGGGAGACCTGTACGAAATTCCTGTCTGGGAAGATGCCACAAACATAAAGGACAACGAATTGTATTACATACAAGCAGTCCACCAGGAATCTGATGTTGTACCAGAGAACATAGACGCGATAAGGGCTATAACTGGAATTGAAAAAAACGCGAGAAAATCTATAGAGAAAACAAACAAATCACTAGGTATAAGGTGATTGAATGGAAAAGCCATTTCTAACAATTGACGACGTAGATGTAAAAGGGAAAAGAGTGTTACTCAGAGTAGATATGAACTCTCCCCTTGAAAATGGAAAGATTGCTTCAACAAAAAGGATTGAGAGGTATCTGCCAACAATAAAGGAACTTGTAGATAATGGTGCAAAGGTTGTTGTAATAGCACATCAAGGAAGACCTGGAAGACCAGATTTTATAAGCCTACAACAGCATGCCAAGGCACTATCAAAATTGTCGGGATTGGATATAACCTTTGTTGATGACATCATAGGGAGTAACGCCATCAAGAAGATAAATGAAATGAAAGATGGTGATGTACTAGTCCTAGAAAATGTCAGGTTTTTAGCAGAGGAAACACTAAAGAAAAGTGAAGAAGAGCACGCACAGAGTTTACTTGTTAGGAGGCTTGCTCCACTATTTGACATCTTTGTGAGTGACGCTTATTATGTGGCACATAGATCGCACGCTTCAGTTGTTGGATTCAGTTATGCCCTCCCATCCATCGCAGGAAGAGTTATGGAAGAAGAGGCAATTGCAATTGACAATATCGTTGAAAATCCAGAAAGGCCCAGCGTATTGATTTTAGGTGGAGTCAAAGCAGAGGACTCTATAAGAGCTATGGAGAACATGTTATTGATGGAAAAGGCAGACTATGTTCTAACATGTGGTGTGATTGCTGTGCTTTTCTTGGCTGCTGATGGGTGTGATGTTGGATTGATAAACATAGATAGTATGAGAAAGTTAGAAGTTTATGGTCTGTTGCCAAGGGCAAAGGCGTTGATTAAAAGATATCCAGAAAAGATAAAGATACCAATTGATGTTGCAGTGCATAAAGAAGGGAAAAGGGTTGAGGTATCTGTTAGCAAGCCAATCAACCATCTTATAATGGATATTGGAAAGGAAACAATAAGAGAATACTCTGAGACAATAAAACAGGCAAAAACGGTCTGCTACAACGGTCCTGCAGGAGTGTTTGAAAATCCAGATTTTGGGGATGGCACTATTGCAATACTAAAAGCCATGAAGGAAAATCGTGGTTTTACGCTTTTGGGTGGGGGCCATACTGTCTCTGCAATGGAAAAGCTAGGATTTAACAGGAATGACTTCTCCTATGTCAGCCTGGCAGGCGGCGCAATGATGATGCGCTTGGCAGGAGAAGAACTCCCAGGCGTGAAGGCATTAAAGATTGCAAAGGAGCACATGTTTAGGTAACTTTAGTAAGAGGTTCTGTACCTTTGGGTAAGGGCCGGGATTCAGCGTCCCTAGGGGGGCACATCCCCCCTGATGCTTATTATACCTTTGAAAGGGCCGGGGCCGGGATTTGAACCCGGGCTAGGGGATGTCTGCACCGGTGGGCTTTATGCCCGCCCGGGGGTAGAGGGGGTGAAAACCCCTCTTTCCACAGTCCCCTGTACTGCCAGGCTATACTACCCCAGCCATTTGGAGTTTTCAATGGTTTCTGATAGTGTGGTCTTGTGCCACACTACGAAATTTGTAAGCATAGCGCCGAAGGCGTTGTTGTTCGCCGGCAGGGCGAACATGGTTATACTTTCCCCAGGCTTTTTCCGCCTGAAGCGGAAAAAGGCTGCCACACTACGAACGCCCATATGTAATTTGGGCCTATACTACCCCAGCCATAAGTATACCTCACATTTTGTTTAACAAAATTTTTAAACTTTGCCATAATAAATAGGTGTATGTCTAAAAAACGTAAGATAAAGGTCGCAGTTGTATCAATTCCACTAGTTAGTGGGTTTGCCTACTTTGTGAGAAAAAAGATATGGCCACGTTCAGAAATCTTTGAACCGGGAATGTTAGACGAGCGAAGAAGAGAGTTAGTGGAGCATATACAAAAGGATGAGGATGTTGAAGTTATAGATTACGGAGATCTAATTTATGAAGAATTGCCAGAAACGAAGAAGAAAGGCAGGTATATAGATGCAAACGTGGTGCGGGAATTGGGAAAACGCATTGAAAAATTGAGAAAGAAGCATGACCTTGTCGTCATAATTGGTTCAACACACACAGGCGCGTCTTTTATGTATACTGGACCCTGGGAAGTAGCACGATTTGATGCACATCCAGATCGTGGAAAGGTAAAAACAGATGAATTTTATTTGAAGAATTATGTATCAAGGATCATCCAAGAGGGCATAAAGTCATCTGATAAGATACATGATTATGGAATTGGGGGCAAGAGGATACCAGATAGTATAGCTGATGCGCATGTATTTGACATAGATCTTGATGTTTTTGATCCATGGAAGTATCGCATACAAAGCAAATGGTGGGCTGGAAGAGCAGACCCAGAAGATGTTATTAAGCATATTAGGTCATCAGAAAAGATACATACTATTGGTTTTTTTGAGTATTATCCACGAGACGATCAAGGAAAAGGTATAGAAGCGATAAAGAGCATGACAATGGAGGCAATAGGTGCCGTAAAAAGAAGAAAGAGGAAAGAGCGTAGATTCCTACTTAAAAGAAAATAGATCAATTTTCATATTTTTTCATGAATTCCTCAATCCTATCCATTGCCTCGTCTATAACCTCAAGAGGAGGTAGGTAAACAAGTCTGAAATGGCCTGGAGAACCAAATCCAGAACCGAACACAGTTAGTACATGCTTTTCTTTGAGGAGCTCTAACACCCATCTCTTGTCATCCTTAACATTTTCAAGTTTTGGAAATGCATAGAATGCTCCCTTGGGTTCAACACAACTTATGCCCTCAATCTCATTGAGCCGTTTATACATCAGATTCCTTCGTGGCAGGAGTTTTTTCTTTGTTTCCTCTATATGGTCATCTGGGCCATCTAGTGCTGCTGCCATTGCGTACTGTATAGGGGTGGGTGCACACAATCTATTTCTTGCTTGTTTGTTGCACGCCTCCATGAGCTCATCTGCGTTGAGGAAACACATGTAACCTCCACGCCATCCAGGAGCAAGATGATTTTTTGATAAACCATTCATTACAACACATGGGACCTCGCCGCATATCTCACCGAATGATGTGAAGTCAGTATAAACCAATTGGTCGTATATCTCATCTGCTATGATGGGGATGTTATGTTGGCCAGCAAGATTTACTATCTCCTTTAATGTCTTCTTGGGGTATACTGCGCCTGTTGGGTTGTTGGGGTTGATGACAACAATTGCTTGTGTCTTCTCATTTATCCTCTTCTGAAGATCATCAAGGTCTGGTTGCCAGTCCTTTTCTTCGTTGCAGTAATATACTGTTGACTTTTCTCCATACACCCTACCAAATGAGATATAAAGAGGATAAGAAGGAACTGGTGCTAGGATGTGTCTGACATTTTCAACCAGTGCCCCATATATGAACATGATGGCTTCTGATAAACCAGCAGTTATGATCACCTTATCTGGGTCTATATCTGTTCCATGTATCCTTTTCTCACGTCTTGCTACTGCTTCCCTAACTGGTGCATCTCCCTGAGAGTTTGCGTATCCATTGTGTCCCTCTTTTACTGCCCTGTAAAGCGCTTCTTTTATGTGGTCTGGTGTATCAAAATCGTATGCTATTGGGTCTCCTATATTCAATTTCAAAATTTCGTGTCCCTGCCTTTCAAGTTCCATAGCAGGGAGGACAACATCTCGGATTGCATATTCAAGATATTGGATACGGGTTGCAACCATAATTTCACATCCTTTTATGCACGTGCTCTAACCACATGCTCTTAAAGAAAGGAAGCGTTAGAGTAGAAAGCATAAATGCAACTGCTGGAACAATTGCATTCAACCAGGGCCTCGGCACTTCAATTGCCTGAAGATAAAAACCAATAGCCAAGTAGGTAAAAACCATTAATAATGCCCTCCTAGAAAAACTCGTTTCCCACGCCTTATCTGCCTCAACTTTCCTATTCCTCTGTTCTATCTTCTCTATCCTTTTTTCCAATTCTCTAACGCTCATGCCATAAGTTACTTCATCCCTATATTTAAATTTGCTGATTCATTTTCCAAATGTTTTCACTATCTCGCTGAGTGTAGAGATGAATGTATCAATCTCCTCCTCTGTGTTATAGAAATAGAGGGAAGGCCTTAATGTGCCCTCAGTTTCATGTATTACATTTTGATGGAAGTAGTGGGCACAATGCATGCCAGAACGTAGGAATATATTGGCTGTTTCGTCAAGTATGATTGCGATATCATGGGCACTTATTCCCTTGATACTGCAAGCAACTACGGGTCCCTGCTTCTCTGGGTCAAGGGGACCATATGCGTTTAACCCATCTATCTCCTGCAAGCCGGAGAATAGGTGTTTTGCAAGGGTTTTCTCGTATTCATGTATATTATCCAGGCCGATATGCATCAAATAATCAGCAGCAGCACCAAAACCTATTGCACCAGCATAGTTTTGCAAGCCTGCCTCAAATTTTGCAGGTATTTCTGCTGGAACCCAATCATCATGAGTAACCTTTGCTACTGTTTCCCCACCAACAATGAACTGATTCATCTCCTCAAGAAGATGCCTTTTTCCGTATAATGCTCCTGTCCCAGACGGCCCACACATCTTATGCCCTGAAAAAACTAAAAAGTCGCAGTCAATCTGTTTTACATCAACAGGTCTATGAGGAACTGTTTGGGCAGCATCTAGAAGAACTAAAGCGCCGTAGTCATGAGCAATCTTCGCTATCTCTTTTGCAGGTATTGTCGTACCAGTAACATTTGATGTAAAAACAAATGAAACAAGTTTTGTATGGCTGTCAATCTTATTTTCAAATGCTTCCATGTTAAATGTGCCATCTGTATTTACATCAACAAATTCATGTATCGCCCCTTTTTCCTTTTGTAGTTTGAACCAAGGGATAAGGTTTGAATTGTGTTCCAATGTTGTTGTCAGGATTTTATCTCCTTTTTTGAATGATATGCCGTTTGCTACAATGTTTATGGCCTCTGTTGCGTTTTTGGTGAATACAATTTCGCCGTGTTCTGCGTGTATCAATTTAGCTACTTTTTCGTGTGCTTCATCATATTTCTCTGTTGTTTTTGTTGCAAATGCATGCAAACTTCTTCCGTGACAAGCAGTGTACTCCATGTAGTAAGAAACAATAGCATCTATTACTTGCTGCGGTTTTAGGGTAACACAAGAATTATCAAAATATATAATTGGTTTTCCCCTTACCTTCTTATGCAAGATTGGAAAATCTTCTCTTATTTTCTCAATGTTCATATTGATCCTTCCATATCTTTATTGTCCATATGCCCTGCTCATCCTCGTGTACCTCACAGTTATAGCCAGCTGCTTTAGCCGCCATTTCTATCTCTCCTTTTGATGGTGGGTCAAAACCAATAACCTCTAATGTCTCTCCTGGTTTTAACTTCCTCAGTGCATTTCTTGTCTCTATAAGTGGCTTTGGACATTTTTCCTTTGTTACATCAATTCTCATGTTTCTCCCTGTATTTCTTTATTGCATCTCTCAGGGCATCAGCAGCAAGATTGGAACAGTGCATTTTTATCGGGGGTAGTCCCTCTAATGCATCCGCAACCTCCTTCTTTGTTAGTTTTTCTGCTTCATCCAATGTTTTACCTATTGCAAGATCGGCTAACATAGATGTTGTTGCTATTGCTGCAGCACATCCCATTGTCTCCCACTTCAGATCAATGATTCTATTATCCTTTACTTTAATATATATGTACATGACATCTCCGCATACGGGATTTCCTGCAACTCCAACTGCATCGGGATTCTTCATCCTACCCATGTGATGCGGATGTCTAAAATGCTCTATTACTCTTTTTGAGTATGGATACTTCATTTGTGCTCCTCCTTTGCCATCTTTCTGAATGTGTCCTCGTCCTTAAAAGGACTCATCTCCCTAAGCTTTGAAACAACATCTTTTATGTGCTTCAAGGCATATTCTATTTCTCTATCTGTTGTGTAACGCGATAGGGTTAATCTTAGTGAACCATGTGATACTTCTGGGTCTTGTCCCACTGCCTCCAATACATAACTTCCCTTGAGATTTGGAGAAGAACATGCGCTTCCTGTTGATGTAGCAATACCACGCATATCAAGGTGTAGAACAACGCTTTCACCCTCAATGAAACTAAATGATACATTTACGTTATTGCATAGTCGTTTTTCAGGATGGCCGTTTAGGTAGGTATGTGGAATTGCTGTTAATTCGTTGATGATGTGGTCCCTCTGTTTTCTCATCTTTTCAACATATTTTTTGCTTAGTAATGTTACTGCCTTTGCAAATCCAACAATTCCTGGAATGTTCTCAAAGCCCGGACGTATACCAAATTCATTGTTACTGCCAAAAAAGATTGGCTTGATTGTAATGTCTTCTCTGACAAATAGTGAAGCAATGCCTTTTGGCCCATGGATTAAGTGTGAAGTAAATGTAGCCAAGTCTATATGCTCCATGGGTAGGTCTTCAAGTCCGAATGAGGAAGAAGCATCTGTATGGAAAAGAATGTTATGTTCTCCACAGATCTCTCCTATGGCTTTTATATCTTGTACTGTACCTATCTCTGGGTTTGCGTGCTGAACAGAAACGAGAATTGTATCATCACGTATTGCAGATTGTAAATCATCTGGTGAAACCAAACCGTGTTTATCAACAGGTAAATAAGTAATCTCAAATCCTTTTGTTTCTAGATGTCTACATGTATTGAGAATACTGAGTCGCTCTATGCTTGTTGTGATTATGTGTCCCTTTCCTTTGGCTCTTGCAACACCAAGTACTGCTAGGTTGTTTGATTCTGTCTCGCCAGATGTAAAAACGATTTCGTTCGGTTTAACGTTTAGGTAATTGGCAATTGTTTTTCTTGATTGTTCTAGTGCGTCCGATGCATCTATGCCCATACTGTGACCAAATTCTGATGATGGCAGCCCATACTTCTCATTAAAAAAAGGAAGCATTGCCTCTATTACTTCGTCTGCTGTGCGTGTTGTTGTTGCGTTGTCTAGGTAAACCTGCATATTGTCACCTTAACGGTGTTAATTTTTATAGTAAAGGTATTTAAATAATTAACGCCGTTAAATATCATATGCAATGGAAAAGGCTAAAATCCATAGAACCCTGCACAACAGACAGTTCTAAGGTGTCCGGGGACTTCCTTTTAGTTGCAGAGGCACCGATAGATATGACTGTTATCAAAAAGGCACTGGAAAAAAGTGATGTATTTCATGATGTCAAACTTTCATTTATACTGAAAACATTGAAGGCAAAGCACAAGAGTGGAGCGGACATAATGATATTCAAAAGCGGGAGAGTAGATATAATGAAGGCAGATGATGAGGAACAGTTATACAAAATAATGGATGAGATTGTAAACGCTATAGAGAGGGTGAACAAATGAAACCATTATGTGAAGTGGTTGTAACAAATGTGCTTCCAGCAGTTAGAGCAATAATAGCAAAGCATCTTAAAGACAAATATAATATGAAAGGTAAGGAGATAGCTGATAGATTATACATCACTCCTGCGGCTGTTACTCAATATCTAAAAAAAGCAAGAGGTGCTCAAACCCGCATCTTCCTAAAAAATAAAACAGTTAAAGAGGCGATTATCTCACTTGCAGACAGTATAGCAGAAGGTAAACTCAATGAGAAGGAAGAGGTGCTTGCTTTCTGTGATATCTGCAAACTTATAAGAAGGGAAAAAGTGATCTGTGAGTTACATGCGAAAACACCAATAGTGTCCTGTGATATCTGTTCTAGTTAGTTTCTATTCTCTTCCATCTCACACCATAGGGAGTATCATCCAGTTGTATGCCTCTCTTTCTCAATTCTTCCCTTATTTTGTCTGCCTCTTCGTATTTCTTTTGTCTGCGTAGTTCCTCCCTTTTCTGTATGAGCTGCATGAGTTCTGGCTCAAGTTTCACTACCTCCTTTCCTTCGCCTCTTTCAAAGAGACCAAATGTGTGTAGTAGCAATTCAAAGGTTTCCCTTGCCTTTTCCAAAACCTTTCTGTTATTTGCCTTTGCGATGTACTTATTGATGTCTGATGCTAACTCATGGATGACACGCAAAGCCTTTGGAGTATCAAAATCATCATCCATCGCTTGCTCAAATTCTTTTTTATGGTTTTCTAACTTTTTGAGTAATTCTTTGTCCTGTTCAAATGTTTCGTCTGTTGCTCTCTCAAGTGTGAAGTACAAATTCTCCAGTGTATTTTTTAACTTTCTCGCACCATTCCTTGCATTTTCCATTGCTTTTTCAGTATAGTTCAATTTGTCTCTGTAATGTGTTGATAAAAATAAATAGCGTATCTCATTGTAGTTGTATTTTTTTAGAAGGTCTGTTAGTGTAAAATAATTCCCTTTGCTCTTGCTCATCTTGGCACCA
Source organism: Candidatus Iainarchaeum sp. (assembly GCA_021162685.1). Lineage (GTDB taxonomy): Archaea > B1Sed10-29 > B1Sed10-29 > WALL01 > WALL01 > JAGGYF01. The sequence continues at coordinate 73,188 of JAGGYF010000021.1, forward strand.
TTTACTAAGAGATGCTCACCATGTAACCAATAATTCACAAATTTCTTTCCTGTTGCTGCCTCTGACTGTGCTATCTCATTCTCGTGGTGAGGAAAAAGCAAGTCAATACCTCCTGTGTGGATATCAAATGTCTCTCCAAGGTACTTCATACTCATTGTAGAACATTCTATGTGCCACCCTGGCCTTCCTTTGCCCCATGGGCTTTCAAAATATATGCCTCTCTCTATCTCCTCCTGTGTACTGCGTTTCCACAGGGCAAAATCTGCTGGTTCATCTTTCTCATATTCGTCAACATCTACAGTGTGCCCTATGTCTAACCTAGACAAATCAACTTGCGAGAGCTTTCCATAGTCCTTAAATTTTCTTATACTGTAGTACACAGAACCATTTACCACATATGCATATCCTTTCTCAATCAATTTTTCTATGAGCTTGATCATGTCTGGGATATGTTCGGTTGCTTTTGGGTATATTGTCGCCCTTTTTATGTTTAGAGCACCTATGCCATCCAAAAAAACCTTTGTATACTTCTCAGTAAACTCTTTTAGTGTCATGCCTGCCTTCCCAGAATCCCTTATTGTTTTATCATCTATGTCAGTGATATTCATCACATACTTTACTTCGTATCCTTTGTACTCTAAATAGCGCCTTATCATGTCTCCCATAAAGAAGCTTCGGTAATTCCCTATGTGTGGAAGATCGTAAACAGTAGGTCCACATGTATACATGTGCACCTTTCCAGGATGAATCGGTTTAAACTCCTGTTTTTCTCTGCCGAGTGAGTTAAAGACCTTTAATGTCATAAGAATCACTTATTTTTGATTCTGGATTATAAACGACTTCAATCTTTCCCTCTTACTATGAATCTCAATCATAGGTAATACGTATTTTCGGATATACAGTATATTCTTTTTTGAAACATAAAAGGATAGCAGGTACCATCCAGATTGCCTGCTTGATTTCTCTACCCTGTTTATCCTGACAGTACATTTTAGTTTCCCCTCTATAGCTGTTTTCAGATTGTATTGTGGTTCTTCACTTGATATGCTTATTTCACATTGTGGGTATTCTGGCCTTTTTAATTTTATATGGCCATCCCCATCTATCACGCCCGCAAGATAAGCCCCAAATAGTCTCTTCCCACCAACTATCCAAGAAGGGGGGGAAGGTGGACCCCTAAATGATACATCTAATTGCTCAAAAAAAGGGAGTAGTGTATTTATTGATGTTTGAAATCCGTAATAACCGCGAGAATTATGGAAAATAGTTACTTTTCTATGAAATATATCTGTAAATATCTTTACTGTTCTCTTGAGCATAGGAAGCGATTTACGTGAAACAACTAAACTGATTCTCCAAACATCCCATTCTCTTGGCTTTTTATTATGGTATAAAGAGATGCTGCCGTCTGTTTGCATTACTCCTATGAAGTAAGAGAGGGCAATCTTTTGAGAGAAAGATAGAGCGGAGGTCGGGATTTGAATTCTCGGCCTCACTCCATAGGGAGGGAGGCTCCCGAGTCTCCCGGTCTGCAGCCGGGTGCATAGCCGCTCTGCCACCTCCGCACTACCATACATATTTATCACATTTATCTTTTATAAATTACTATTCCGATCATATTTACTGAATAGTTTAGTACTTAAATATTTCTCCCCACCATCTGGCAGCAAAACAACCATTAAGCCACTGTCAAGTTTCTTTGCATACTCCAAAGCAATATGCATCGCTGCACCAGAACTCATGCCAACAAACATGCCTTCGTACTTAGCAAGTTTTCTCGCCATCTCTATTGCATCACTATCGTGAACATTAATCTTATCGTCAATTGCTTTTGGATCATATATGTCTGGATTTATCTGCTCATCCATATTCTTTAATCCCTGGATGCTGTGCTTTGGGTATGGTTCAACTGCTATAATCTTAATATTAGGATTTAATTCCTTCAAACGCTTTGAGACACCCATTAGCGTACCTGTTGTGCCCATGCCTGCAACAAAGTGGGTAATTTTTCCTTGTGTATCCCTCCATATCTCCTCTGCTGTTGTTTTGTAGTGAGCCAGTACATTTGCCCTATTCTTAAACTGGTCAGGCATAAAGTATCTCGGGTCTTTTGCTAACTCCCTTGCTCTCAAAATTGCTCCATCCATTCCCTCTTCTGCTGGTGTAAGTATAATGTCTGCTCCAAATGCTTTTAGGATTCTTCTCCTTTCTATGCTCATGCTCTCTGGCATAACGATGGTTACTTTGTATCCCTTGACAGCGCCAGCAAATGCTAAACCAATCCCTGTGTTCCCAGAAGATGGCTCAATAATGATTTTGTCCTTTGTTAATGTTCCTTCTCTCTCTGCTTCTTCTATCATATAAAGTGCAATTCTCTCCTTCACTGAACCTAGTGGGTTGAAACGCTCTAATTTAGCATATACTTCCACATCTGGATTTTGATTGAGTTTATTTATCTTTACAAGGGGGGTATTTCCAACCAATTCAAGCATGTTATTATACAACATCTTCTCTTCCTCCTGGGCCTGTCTCAATAGGCCCAAGAAAAGCAGAATTGGTGCACCTAGGCCCTTTGGATGCGCCCCGCCATGGACCTATTGAGAAATAGGTTGATGCCTTCTCAGCAACAACAACAGAGGTCCATGGTATTCATTGGTGTTATTGTTGTGTGAGGAGGTATATAAACCTAACGGCGTTAATGTATAAGGATTTTAAATAACCAATGAGAAATAGCTTTGTCCCGGATTTCGGGAGCAGGTGCTGGTATGAAATGGAATACAAGGGATATGTTAGAAAAAGCAAAAGAAAATTTTGGAGACCAATGGATAAAGACTATTGATTTCATCCCAAAAGGTGTTGCCTTCACTCCAAAAGAGAGGAGAGGTGAAAGGCTGCTTGTTTTTGAGATTGCGTCTCAATTAAGGAGCATGCTTATTGACCGTGGTTTTGATGAATTCTCTTTGCCTTTGTTCGTAGGTGAAAAGGACGTCAGAAAGATGTATAATATTGAGACCCCTCTAGCATTGCAATACCACAATCATATATCATTGCTAAAAAAGGAGTATGTGCAGATTACAGAGGATGTTGTGAATAAGATTAAAGAGGTTGCACCCTCCTTTAACGAGAAAAGAAAAGCACAACTTGAGGAGATGCTTGAACAATACAAAAGAAATGAATTACATGGAACTGACCTAAAAAGGGAACTTGTAGAACGACTTGGTGTGAGGATGGAACAGGCATCGCGCATCATTGCTATGCTCTTTTCAGATAACAAACTCCCAGATCCAACTACTCTTATGCTCAGAAGTGATGTTCAAAGCTCATGGTTTGAGACAATTGCAGTCATGCTAAAAAAGGAACCTTTGCCATTGCAGATGTTTTCATATGGAATAGCGTTTAGGAGGATTGATGATGTTGACGAAAACGAACTAAGAGGCTATCCAACGATTTCTGGCGTAGTAGTAGACGAAAATATCTCAGATGCATATGTCATGGAACTGATAAAGGAACTGCTTACAGAGATGGGAACAGAACAAATTGAGTTTGAAAAAGAGATTGCTACAAATGCAATAAACATCCCAGGCACAGAGCATAGTATAATAGCAGAAAATCACCTTGGGAAAAGACTGAAAGTAGGTAAAATTGCGATGTATTCCCCAATCGCATTAAGCGAATACGGGATAGAATACCCAACAATGTCCTTTGTTTTCGCGCTGGAGAAAATGGCTATGCTTTTTGGAAACATAGAAAATCCAAAAAAGGCATTATACCCACAATTTTATGGGGAATGGACGCTAACAGATAAGGAGATCGCCGAATTGATAAGAGAAAAAGAAACGCCACACACAGAACTTGGAAGAGAGATAAGTAAGAAGATTGTAAAGACATGTGAGTTGTACTCAACACAAAAGAGCCCATGTGAATTCAAAGTATTTGAGAAGGAGGTAGGAGACAATAAGCTAGAGGTGTGGGTTGTTGAAGAAAAAGAGGGTAGCCAGTTGTGCGGCCCAGCATATATAAATGAAGTGTATGTGTACGATGGAAACATACTAGCTTTGCCTCCAAGTGGATTTGATGAAAAACCATTGGTAAAAGAGACAAGGGCAAAGGGTATAAAAACAGGTGTTAGGTTGATAAACGCATTTGCAGATTATTGTGCGGCAAGAATTGAGAAAGAGCCAACGAAACAACAGAGATTCCAGGTTAAAAACATAAGAGACCCAGATGAAGTAAATGTGGATGTACCATTGATTGTTAGGAGGTACATAAATTCAAAGGGGAAGGTTTTGAATGTTAGAGGACCAATGTTTGTAACAGTTGAAACAAGGATTAAAAGACTCTGGGTACATGAGCAACCAAGGTAATGTTCCACAACTCTTGCTCTTTTATTGCTCCTTTATCCATCTTTTGTAGTCTTTATGGGTGCCTGCAAAATAAATTCTCCTGACTTTCCTCTTCTCGTCTGTTTTAAAACAAATTCTGTACTGTCCTGTTTCAACAACAAAATAAGCTAGGCCATGCTTCAAATGTCTCGCACTTAAACCAGTTTTCAGTTTTTTAATCTTCTTGATTATCTTTTGTTTGACTGATTTATCAAGCTTTCTAAAATACTTTTCCCATCCTTCATCAAACTCCAGCAAGTACATGGATTCACCTGTACTTGCCTAGTGCCTGTTTCTCACTTAATAACTTACGTCTTCCCTTTGCTATTTCTCTATCAATCTTCTGCATTTTTTTGATGGCAAGCTCATCTTCTATATTCCTTTCAAGTAGGTTATATTTGTTGTTGAGCTCAAGTACAGCTAATCGTAACGCCTCTGTTTTGGTCTTAGCAATACCCAACTCCACAGCCTTTTCAAGTATCTGTTCTATAATTCCCGTAAATTTAACAGTTGCGTACATACTATCACATTAATAGTTTATTTACTATCTTATTTATAATCTTTTTGATAAAAGGGGGTACATGAGCAGCCTAGGTA
>JAGGYF010000034.1 GCA_021162685.1 Candidatus Iainarchaeum sp.
CTGATGCTGTGTTACCAACTGAATCAGCTGACTCAACCTCAAAGTAATATGTTGTGCCGTTTTGTAGGCCTGTTAAATCAATTGAGTGGGATGTAACTAAGGTACTGTCAGATTCCTCACTACCTAATGTTGTACAATCAGTTCCATAATATACTACACTTGTTGCATTCTCATCTGTTGTCCATGTTATTGTTGCAGAGGTATTTGTTACAGATGATGAAACAGATGAGATAGTTGGCGGTGTTGTATCAACAGTGAATGTTATCTGCGTGGACGCTGTATTTTTGTTTCCCTGGACATCCATACATCTCACATAGTATGTGTGATCACCATCTGAAAGACTTGCTAGTGATTCTGAGTGTGAAACACCGCCAGTTGTTGAGAACGTGTTATTCATTGAATCATAATCCACATCAGATGTATCATATTTACATGTTGCATCCTCGTCTGTTGTGACCTGTAATGTCGTAGTGTTTGTTCCTATTGTTCCTGTTGGCTGTGCATTGCTTATTGTTGGTGGGGTAGTATCAGGCTCAGCTGTCGTGAAATTATAAACATCGCTCTCATTACACTTTCCAGATGCATCACATGATTTAACTTTGTAATAGTATGTAGTATTTGATGTTAATCCGCTAAGTTTGATTGAATGTGATGTTACACTGCTATTATCTGTTACAGTGTTATCAAGTGTGCTTGAACTTGTACCATAATATACAGTGCTGTTGCTTGACTCATCCGTTGTCCATGTTATTGTAGCGTTTTCTGTTGTGATGGATGTTGCAGTAACAGAACTTATTGTTGGTGCTTTCTTATCTGTTGGAGTCCTACAGTTATCAGTGATGTCGTCTACATTCTCATTTCCATCTGTATCAACTGCTGTGACTGCAAAACAGTATTGCACACCATTTGTTAATCCTGTAACTGTGTAATTCGTTTTGTCCTTTTCATATATCTTCTTTATTGGAGTTAGATCAGAAACGCTGCTTATAGAACTTGTGCTCTTGTATATCCTATAATGGTCAAAATCAGATGCATCTGACTCATCCCATTCCAAATAAACCTCTCCACCGTTTTCTGTATCCTGTGCCTTTAATCCTGCAATTGGGTCTGGTGGAGTTGTATCAGAACCAGTTTTGAATGTGTCTATGTTTGATGTGCCTATGTTTCCAGACATATCCTCTGATACTACCCTGTAGTAGTATGTCTTTGATGGAAGCAAATCGCTTATGGTTATAGAGTGAAGGTTGACATATGCAGTCTTCTTCTTCTCGCTTCCCAGGGATTGTGTTGTCCCATATTCAACCTTAGATGTTGCCTCCTCATCAGTATTCCATGTTATTGTAACTGTTGTTCCAGAAACGCTTACATCAATATCAGATATCTGAGGAGGGGTTTTATCCTCAACCTTAGATATTGTAAATTCAATCGTCTTAGTAAATGTTCTTCCTGTTGCATCTTCTGCCTCTATTTTCAACGTATGTGTCTTCCTAAGGAGGGAGGAAGGAGTATATGTAAACGTCTTGTTGTCCTCTGTTGTAAATGTTACTTCCTCATCATCAAGTGTTGTTTTTGTTAGTACTACCTCCTTGTTAAAAGATAATGCTATCTCAGGGCTTGTCGTATATATCGTGCTTCCATCAGAGGGAGTTATCTCAGCTGTTATCTCTTTTGTATCAATGGTAAATGTAAGATAGATGTGTCTTTTGTTTCCAGCAACATCTGTTGCATTTAGTGTGACTGTATGATTTCCATCCTCAAGCGTTACTTCTTTCCTGAAAATAACATGATTTATGTTTGTTATATCCTCCGAGATACCATCTATCCTAAAATCTGTTACTATTACTGGCTCATCAAATTCAAAATAGATAGAAATCTTTGATGAGTCAATAAATGTGTTGTTCTCAGGAGAGACAACGGGCATAGAGAGAGAGGTATCCACAATGATGGTTGGTTCCTGCTCCATGGTCTTATTTGTTTTCTGTGTTTCAACACATCCTGCAATGAGTATAAAGAGCATCAACAAAAAAACCTTTGTTTTCATATGGCATCACTCAAACAAGCTCTTCTATGATCCTGGCAAATGCGGGCCTCACTATGATTATACCAACAAGGACTCCTATCATAGTTGTTATAGCAAATCCCTTGAGCATACCAAGACCCAAAGTCATTAGTGGGAACATGGCTGCTATTGTTGTAAATCCTGCAACTAACACTATATTAAATGCCCTCTTTATCCTTGTTATAAGGGAAACCTCCTCAACTGTTCCCCTTATCGCTTCATCGGATATCACAATAAGATGGTCAACACCAGTACCTAACGCTGCTATAATACCTGCCATTGCTGGAAGGTCAATCTGCCAGTTTATGATGGACGCAATGCCCAAAATAATCAAAACCTCACATATATTGTTGAATATGATGGCAAGTGTTAGTTTTGGTCTTCTGTACCTCACAAAAACGACTGCTGCAACACCAAGCAAACACAAGAGACCTATGTAAACTGACTGGCTAAGGAATCCCTTTCCAAGTGTTGGTGAAACTGACATCGTCCCAACAATTGATAGAGAAACGGGCAATCTTCCTGACCTGAGGATCACGACCATCTTTGTCATCTCTTTTGTTGCTTCTGCCAGATTTGGCGCATGTCCTGTTATAACTGCCCTTGTTATTGGTTCTCCTGATGTAACCCCAGGTGTCAAAAACAATACAGACTTTAGATTGAGGGCACTCCAGAGCCAGTATGTATCAACCTTTGGTTTCTTAATAACAGTGACGTTAAGCCTTTCCAATTGTGATATATCATATGTGCTATCTTCTGGAATAATCACTTGTGTGTAATTGCCGCTCAAAATCTCATTTATTACCTCATCGTTTATTTCATCTGTTGGGATTATCTTCGTAAGGGAGTTATGTTCAAGTTCTTTGATATCTATTACATAACTCATTGGATTTGTTGGGTCTATCCTCATCTCAGACTCGTTTTGATATATATCAGTAGGAACAAGGATAACAGCATTTTGGGGCCTATCAATAAACATATATATCCTTTCGCATTTTGTCTCTCCCTCTACCTTTCTACATTTGCCCTCTGCAATCTTGGCGAATCTGTTTGCTCCCTCTGAAGAAAGGGTAAATGGTACTCTCCATTCGCCTGTTGAACTTATGTATCCGTATCCTTCCTGATAGTTGGTTATAATCTGTTTTAGGTCCTTTGAATAAAGAGCAATCTGTCCATCTATAATCGCCTCAAACCTTCCCTGCTTTGACAGGACATCCTTCAGCACATCTATATTCTTCTCCTCTTTTTCAGAGACAGAAACTACAATATATTGGTCCTCCCATGGTCTAACAGATATATCCCTCAGGCCAAATCCGTTCAATCTGTTCTCAAGTATCTGAACTATTGTCCCCATTGTATCAGGGGATACCTTCCTCTCCAGTTTTAACTGTATAATGGAGCCTCCACTAAAATCCATGCCAAATTGCAATCCTTTGAACGCAAGTGGGAATATGCCCAATAGTAGCAGAGATGCTATGAGTATCCTTATTCTCCAATCCTTCAAGAGCTTTGTTTTTCCATCCACCATTTTAATATCACCGCATTCATAAACCAGGTTGATGCCAGGTCAGCAGTAAGTCCACACAGAAGTACTGCTGCTATCTGGAATAACACTGTTATTTGTGCAAGATATGAGGAAATTGCTAAAATCGCTAGAACAACAAGTGTCGTGCCTGTCATTGTCAAACCTGTAATCATTGCATCCTGGATGCGCTTGGAGATTGTTCCTCCTCCTCTTTTCAGCACTCTTGTTGTCAGCATAATATCTGTATCAACAGAATAACCAATGAGCATCAATAATGCTGCGATAGTTGCCAATGTTAACGGAATACCAAACAAAGACATAGCACCAAGCGCGACAATAATATCAATAATCGCTGAAAGTACAACATACGAAGAGGGGGCAATCTTTCTAAAACTCACAAAAACAATAATTGCCATGAAGATAAATGCTAGTATGACAGCCCTCTGCCCCTGTTCCCAAAATGTTTTACTAAATGAGGGGCCAACCTCTCTTACACTTATCTGCTCTTCTGCAGCACCAAGAAGTGATGAAAGCAAAGATGCTACCTCGCTTCTGAATTGTGCTTCTGCCATCAATACAACATCTGCTGGCTCATAATTCTTATCCTCTTCTAGTGTAACATATTTCTTTGCTATCTCCATTGCTTTTTCTGGGTCTTTATCCAACAATGCTCTTGCCTTGAGCAGATCTGGATTGCCAGAGTATTCTATAATCAACCCTTTTGTACCAGACACTGGGTTTTCTATAACCCTAACGTTCACTTGCCCAACATTCTTCTGCTCCAGTGCTGACTCTATTTTATGCACATCAACATCCACACCACTTGGGAGCTGCACAGTTATACTTGTTCCTCCTTTCAGATCTATGCCCTGCTGTATATTAGGGATAAGGATAAGTGAGATAACTACCAAGATTGTAGGTATAACGAGATAAAATTTGTAATAACTTTTATCGTATATGTTGAGCATTTGACCACTTTAGAAATTGAATAGTTTTTTATGGCTTCTTATATATAAAAATAGTATGGAAGAACCAATTGTTATTATAAGCAAAAATGGCCGTGTTCTTTATAAATTATGGAGGGGAGAGGACATAAGCACAACCGATGGCATCATAAAAGCGGATGCGATAAGGAAGAAAGGAATTGCAAGAACTAGTAAAGGCGAGTCCTATCTGGTTATGAAGCCACTGCTCAGGGATTACATACAATATATGAGAAAAGGGGCTAGACCCATATATGAGTATGATGCAGGTATGATTGCCTCCCTACTTTCTCTTCAAAAAGGGGATAATGTTCTTGAAGCTGGGACAGGAAGTGCATGCACAACATTGGCTTTTGCGAACATTGTTTATCCTGGTAAGGTGTATACGTTTGAGAAAGAGGAGAGGTTCTATGAAATAGCAGTGGAAAACATAAAACATTCTGGGTTTGATAATATTGTTATCACACATGGTGATATACTGAAACAAAAACTTGACATGATGTATGATGCTGTTTTCCTGGACATGAATGAACCTGTTAAAGCTATTGAGCATGTTTGCAAGCATTTAAAACAGGGAAGATTTCTTGCTGTGTTCACACCAGTTATAGATCATGTGAGACCTGTGATTGAGAAGATGAGTGAGTTAGGATTTGTTCAGATACAGTCCATACAACTTGACCTAAAAGAGGTTGAATTGAAAAAATACCTGAGGATTAAAGGTCTCTTTGGCTTTCCTGGATTTGTTGTTGTTGGGAGGAAGTTCAGTAATGAGAAATGAATGCAAACACGTTCACTTTTGTCTACACAAGAAATGAAAACTTATGAAGTGCTTTTTATAGAGAAACTCCCGGGGGTATATCAATTCATGAAACATTATGAAATGTGGTTCCTCTATCTCTATACCGACCTCTTCCCTTACTTCTCTGCGTAGTGCTTGTTCCATCAGAAGTATCTCTTTGTTTCTATTCACTATCAACGCACCAACTGTTGGCTCTGGATATTCCATCTAGATCATCGCTTTGTCTTTGGCATTTGTATCTTCTTCTTTGGTTTTACCACGCTTGCTTCCTTCTTTCCCTTTCCTATGCCCTCTATATGTGGCTTTTTAGGCCTTATCTTTACCATATTCCCTCACCAATCTAACGTATTCCTCCGCATTCTCAATTATTCGTTTTATATCATCATCTGTTGTTTTCCTCACAACCTTTGCTGGGATCCCCATGACAACACTATTATCTGGCACATGCATGTTTGGCGGCACCAATGCGCCTGCCCCAATAATACAGTTATTTCCTATAATGACACCTGGCAGCAATGTCGCGTTCATACCTATAAGAACATTGTTGCCTATGCTCTTGCAATGAACAATTGCTCCATGCCCTATTGTCACATTGTCGCCTATTGTTAAACCCTCGTCCCTAGAAACATGCAAAACTGCATTGTCCTGGATGTTTGTGTTCTCTCCAATAACTATCTTGTTGACATCTCCCCTAACAACAGCATTGAACCATATACTTGAATTATCTCCGATAGATACATCGCCAGTCACTACTGCATTTTTTGCTATGAATTTCATATCCCTAACCTCAATACAATAATGGCAATCAATGCTATGATTACAGCAACCCATTTCATAAATGTTATTCTCTCCCTATAAATGATTTTTGACAATATTATTGATACCATAAGGGAAAGCGCTATAAGTGGATAAATAATAGACGCTGGCCCTTGCCTCAAAGCCAATATAACTGAGAAGAATGCTGCAACATTCAACAGACCCAATGCAATGCCAATAACATGCGCTCCCTTTTTATGCCCTATCCGTTTGTTGATATGCTTCTCAATAACATATGTTGGAATAGCTGCAAAAAAATATGATGAAGTAATAAACAACCCGATATTAACATTGTTTGACGCAATCTTTATGACTATCTCTGAAAGCGATATAAAAAACGCAACAAGTATAGCATATCTCACGCCTGTCCTCAGATTCATCCTCCCTCTTTTTTCTATGAGAAGAATCAGCGCAAGCAGGGAGAGAAAGATGCCCAACATCTGTATGATGGATATATGTTCACCCAAGAGGAAGATTGCAAGTGATGCAGTAAATGCACCATGTAAACCAAATATGGGAAATGCAATAATGGACTTTATGTGCTTCAATGCCTCTATCTTGAATATATTCGCTATGAGATATGGGCTTACCTGTGCAATAGCAAAAAATAAGGTTATGAGGAGATTGTCAAATGAGGGGTTTACAACAAAGGAGAGGAAAGCAACTGCTCCCCCAACTGTATAGAAATAGATCAACACTGTTGCTGGGTCATACCTCCTCTCCTCTGCTACCTTAAAGAGAAAATCAAAGATACCATAGCAGATCATTGATATAATAGCAAGGACAAACCACATCAAAGGGTTTAAATAATAGGGCATATATAATATGATGGGGAGAGGCATGTTGTATAGAACACTTCTTGCATTGCTCATCATATCAAGCATATGCTATGCTGTTGAGTCACTAAGTGTCCCTCTGATGGAGGGCCCTGTCTATTTTAAGGTTACGCTGTATAAGCCAACCAATATAACCATTGTTGCGGGGGATGATGAAGACCTTGCCATGGAACTCAAAAATAATGATAGAACAATATTTGTTGATGATAAAAAGGATTACGGAAGAGACAAAGAGAGCTATGAAGCAGAAGCAGGGGAGTGGTTGATTAAGGTGTTCTTTGCTCCTGACTCTACTGAGCAAACCATTGGCTCATTTACAATTCGTGCGCCTGGCCACAATATATACTATATAGACAAAAGAGAATGGAGTGATAGTAATTACTCAGAGTGGTATAACGATATAGAAATGCCAAGCGAGACAGCAGAAGGGGATGTTAGTATCTTTGATGGGTTTCTATCCCTCATCTTTCAGTTTATTGATGTGTTTTTCTAGTACTTACTGCAACGCCCCTATCAAAATCCAACATCTCATAAGCAGAAAGCATTGCTCTCCCTGTTGCTATAAGTGTTCCCTTCTCATCAACTATAAGGACGTCCATGCCTGCTCTTATTCCCTTGTCTGCGTCACGAACAAACTTCGCAAACACATTTTTTCCCTTACTGACAAAAGGTATTGCATCCTCTGAAACTGCCACCCTCCAATGCTTTGTTTTTTTGTATAATCTATGTGCTATATTATGCAATATGGGTAGATAATCACTTGCTCTCATGGTTGCTAATAGCTCGCCATCTTTTGAATAAATTGCACGTATTCTACCTGTTTTCTTTGAGCGCTCTATTCTGACGTTTTTAGGGAATATGTTTTTCACACCATAGATGTATTCAAATATCGCATTGATCTCATCTATGCCCTGAACATCAATATCAACATCTGGTTTTGGAACGATTTGGCCAAAAGGATACATGTTCAGAACTTCACACGGAACATCTTTGAATGGTGGGATGTTTACATACCTCCTGCTTTTCAGACGCTTTTTTGAATGCCTGTAAACCTCAATCCTATTGCTGCTCTCGTGTGATAAAACAAAAAATCGCTTCTTTGTTATTGGATCAAGTTTCTCAATGAATGGAGCATATCTTTTCATCCTCTTGAATGCCTCATAGAGCATAGGATGGGCTCTTGCTCTTTCTTCAAGGAGTTCCCATAAGGTATTCTCGTATATAGATTGTTTTATGCGGTCCATCTCCTCAAATGTTATGTATAGGTTGTGCTTCGCAAGCAATTCCTCATCCATCTCATCAGGTGAATGTGATGAGCAAACAGGGCATGAACACGGCAGATATTTCATATTATTTATGTCATAGGTGCCGCTGACTGTCATATACTTTCCCTTCTTTGCAAACAAGGCATATGCAGCAGAATCAAAGATGTCACATCCCATTGCAACTGCGAATGCAAAGAACATAGGATGGCCAGCACCGAAATGATGTACTGGCTTGTTCAATGGAATGTTTTGTTTCACTGCAGCAATGATATCAATATTCAATGCAAACTCGTAGTTATTCATGAACGGCACAACTGTACCAATAGGATAGATATCAAAGTTAAGTCTTGCCATCTGCCTTGCATGTTTTGTTCTTATATCTAAATACTGCGCGCCTTGTATTGGGCCCGCCCACAACCTCTCACTGTCTATTATTGCCTTTGCCTCTCTTGCCCTCTTTAATGTCTCTTTGCAGTTTGCCTCAACCTGCTTTTTTGTTCCAAGACCAGGAACATCTAGAAAAACGCCTATGTCCACATCCATCTTCTGCTGAAATCTAATTATCTCCCTATTTGTAACATCTATGCTTCCATACTGCATAAACTGGAATGCACCAGAGTCTGTCATTATTGGCCCATCAAAACCAATGAGCTTATGTGCTCCTTTCTTAACTGCCTCCTCTCTTCTGTGCTTCCATAGTATGTAGGCATTTGTTATAATCGCCTGGGCGCCCATCTTCTTTATCTTCTTTGGGTGTATGGTTTGGGTAAGAGGGTTTATAACAGGGAGAATTGTAGGAGTCTCTATCTTTCCGTGTCTTGTTTTGAAACGTGCTATTCTCGCCCCAAGGTCCTTTTGAAGTATCTCTAACAAATCATCACTTCCTCAGGTAGAACAGCATAACAACAATGATTATCAGAATTAGTGCAGCAACAGATACTGAGATATAATTCACATAGTTTGCATAGTCTCTTGCGCTTTCATAATTCTCTGCTTGCGGGTGCTCCAGTTTGTATATCCTCATCTGCAATTCCATACTTAAATTTCCTGGTATCTCCGAGCTGTGCAGTTTGTATACTGTGCCTGCCTTATCATATGCCTCCTTCGCTAGGTCTTTTCTTCCTGCCTCTCTATACATGTCCCCTGCTGTCATGTACCATATCATCTGTTTGTCATAATCTCCTGCAACATCATATTGTTCTGATGCATTGAAATAGTAATTGCCCGCCTGGAGATAATGGCTATATGCCAATTCCTCTTCATTGCTCTCCTGGAAACATTCTGCTGCATTTCTATAAATCTCTCCTAATCTTGCAAGGTCTGCGTAATTATCTGTAGTCAATCCTTGGGCATTATCCAGTATGGAAAGGCATGTGGAGGAATATGCGCTTGCGATAAGCAACACAAGGAGCAGGGCTCGTCTCATGCTATAGTTTTTGTGTGATAAAGTATATAAGCATTCATTACGAGAAAACATTATGACAATTATTGCAGACGTACCAAACGTTGATGAACTGTTGAAATCAACAATAAAGAGAAGTCAGAGAAGAGCAAAGCAGATCACGGCAAAAACAAAAAGGCAGATGATAAAAAAGCGAGAGATATATAAGATTGAGTCCGTCGCCCTATCATTGAGCAACAAGCTTGAGTCAATAGTGAAGGACACTGCAAATTTTAGAAAGCTCTCCCCATTTCAGAAGGAGTTGTGCAGCGCTTTGTTTGACATTGATGAGGTGAGACGTTCTCTCCACTCTATAAACTGGGCATCAAAAAAGATATTAGAGTTGGGTAACAGCTACAAAAAGAAAGTGATGAAAACAAAGGATATTGAGAGCATAACAAGGATGAGGAAGCAGTTTGAGGCCAGGGTTGAGTCCATACTGAACAAAGTAAAAAATGACTTAGAGATACTAAAGAAGGCAGGCATAAAAACCAAACAGCTACCATCCATAAAGGAGTTACCAACTGTTGTTATTGCTGGCTATCCGAATGTTGGAAAAAGCTCAATACTTAATGCGCTGTCTGACTCAAAGGTAAAGGTTGAGCCATATCCGTTCACAACAAAACAATTGCTTGTGGGATATGCAAAAAGAAGGTTTGATAACATTCAATTAATTGATACACCAGGTATCCTTGATAGGCCAATAGAAAAGATGAATAGGATCGAAAGGCAGGCATTAGCAGCACTTAAGCATCTTGGAAACAATATCCTCTTTGTGTTAGATGCTTCTGAGACATGTGGCTTTCCAATAGAAAAACAATTAGCATTGCTTGAATCCATAAAAAGGTTATTCAAACCCAAACTGCTTGTTGTTGTCAATAAAAAGGATTTGATCACAAAAGATAAGTTGAAGGGTTTAGAATATGACATTCTTATTAGTGCAAAAAACAAGAAGGATGTAGAGAGGCTCAAGGAGATGCTCTTTGAGATTATATAACAGAGTGATGAGAGGTGTGCTTTTGACACATGTTTTAAATACCTCTCTGCTTATAAATAGAGCATTAGCTTTTTCTGGGTGATAGATATGGAGCAGGCACTGGAGAACATCAAATACGTCATGGATAATATACTAGGAGATAATTCTGTGCCTAGGAATATAAAGAGGGCTGTGGAGGAAGCAAAGAATCATATATTTCAGAGTGAAAATAATGAAGTGGGATTCACAAGAGCAATATATGTGCTTGACGAAATACTTAATGATGTGAATATGCCCTTTCATACAAGAACTGAGATTATGAGTATTATATCTGAACTTGAACGGTTGAAGGAGCAGATGAAGTAGATGGACACAGAAGAGAGATTTCAATTGATTGCAAAGCTTCCCACAGAAGAAATTGTTACTGGTAAGGAGCTTCTT
This sequence comes from Candidatus Iainarchaeum sp., assembly GCA_021162685.1. GTDB lineage: Archaea > B1Sed10-29 > B1Sed10-29 > WALL01 > WALL01 > JAGGYF01. The sequence continues at coordinate 11,142 of JAGGYF010000034.1, forward strand.
GAATTACTCGAAACAAAAGAAAGGCCTATTGCATACGATGGGTTTGAGCCGAGTGGAATGGCTCATATCGCCGCTGGATTGATGCGCGCCCAAAAGATAAATGACCTACTGGAAGCAGATGTTAGGTTCAAATTGTTGATTGCTGATTGGCATGCATGGATAAACAATAAGATGGGTGGAGACCTAGATAAAATAAGGAAGGTTGGAGAATATCTTATAAAAGTGTGGGAAACATTTGGCGTTGACACAAAAAAGATTGATGTTATCTGGGCATCTGATATTGTTAAAGATCCAGATTATTGGAAAAAGGTCATAATGATTGCAAAAGAAACGACAATAGCAAGGATGAGAAGGTGCGCAACAATAATGGGCAGACAAGAGAAAGAGATGCAACACGTCTCGCAATTTTTCTATCCTGCAATGCAATGCGCGGATATCTTCCAGTTGGAATGTGACATCACACAGTTAGGTATGGACCAGAGAAAAGTGAATATGTTAGCAAGAGAAGTAGGACCAAAGATAGGATTTTGGAAACCAGTTGTTGTAAGCCACCACCTCTTAATAGGATTGCAAGGACCAACAAGAATGGAGATGGATATAAAGATGAGCAAGAGCAAACCCGAGAATGCTATCTTTGTGCATGATTCTGAGAATGCTATAAAAGATAAACTAAAAAAGGCCTATTGCCCGCCAAAGGAGATTGAGGATAACCCTGTGCTTGAACTATGTAAATATGTAATCTTCAGAGGAGAAGAGCGGTCTTTTGTGATAGAACGGCCAGAAAAGTATGGAGGGAATATTGAATTCCAGACCTATGAAGAACTTGAAAAGGCATATAGAAATGGTTTGCATCCCCTTGACCTAAAGAATGCTGTTGCTAGGGAGATAAATGAGATGATAAAGCCATGTAGGGAGTACTTTGAAAAGCATCCAGAATACTTGGAGATATTCAAATAATTTTTGCAGGATAATTACTTAAACAATAAAACCAAAAGAATAATGCTCGTTTTGGGCAAAACGCTCGGTCGCGAGTAGCGCAGGGGCGTGGGTATGAAAGATAAAATTATTTCATATTTAAGGGAAAAGGGTTTTCTTGTAACACCAGAGGCACTTGAAGAGATAATGAAAGAGGATGCTCCATTGACATTTGCAGAGCGACTATCAGAAGAGGTTTCTGGATCAATTATTGATGTTGAACAAATAGAACAGGTTAGAAGGCCTAAAGAAGAAAAAAGGATAGTCTACGAACCTAGTTCTCCGTTTAATCCACCTGCCAAGGAGATAGAATCAAAGGTTGTTGTGTTTGATGAACATGATGTAACAGGAAAATCACTAAGCGAAGGAAAGGTTGAGGATTTCATTGATTATTTTAGGGACAGGTTTAGAAGGTTGTCAAAGATACTAAAAGAGAGAAGCGGAACACTAGTAAAGAATATTGAAGCATTGAAGAAAAAGCAGTATGCAGATGAGATAAGAATTATTGGAATGATTAGTTCTTTACATGAAACAAAAAAAGGACATGTGCTTATGACACTTGAGGATGAAACAGACCAGATTAACGTTCTCATACCAAAGCAGAATAGAGACCTCATGCTGTTCTCAAAAAATCTCTTGCCAGATGAGGTCGTTGCTGTTGAAGGAGTTTTACGCGGTACACTGTTCATTGCACAAGATATATTTCGCCCAGATATCCCCATGAAAACACCAAATAGAGCAGATGAGGAAGTATACGTTGCAATGATATCTGACACACATGTGGGAAGCAAACTCTTTATGGAGAAGAACTTTGTTAGGTTCATAGATTGGTTGAATGGAAGATATGGAGATGCAAAGCAGAGAGAACTTGCAGGAAAGGTAAAATACATAACATTTGCTGGTGACCTCTGTGATGGTGTGGGTATATATCCAGGGCAGGAAGATGAACTTGAAACAGATGACATATTCAAGCAATATGATAAACTTGCTATGCTATTGGAGAATGTTCCAGATTATATAGAGATCATTGCAATATCTGGGAACCATGATGCAGTGAGGGTTGCAGACCCTCAGCCAGCAATTCCAGAATATGTACTTGGTCATCTAAAAGATCTTCCGAATTTCAGGAGCCTTGGTTCTCCCTCCTATGTTTCATTACATGGTGTTGAATTCCTGTTGTATCATGGACACTCTATCCACTCCGTTGTTCCGCATGTTAGCACTGTTGATTACAAGAACCCAGAGATGATAGTTAAGGAGTACCTACAGAGAAGGCACTTGCATCCTGTATATGGTGAAAAACCTCCCATCTGTCCTGAGAAGAAGGACTATTTGGTCATAGAGAGAGTGCCAGATGTTGTGCAGGTTGCTGATGTGCACAAGAATGGATATATGACATACAAAGGAGTTATAGGAGTAAATGCGGGGTGTTGGCAGAACACCACACCATATCAGATAAAACAGGGACACCACCCTACACCATGTATCCTACCTGTGATGAACCTACAGACAGGGAAATTAAACATACTACACTTTGATAGGTGATGTTTTGAAAGCAGACCCAGTGATACAGAGGTATTATGAAACCCTTGAAAAGAAGGCAAGGGAAGAGTATAGCATTGCAAAGGAAGCAAGAATGAAAGGGTATGACCCAAGCCAGAATGTTGAGATAGCATTTGCAAAGGATGTATATGCAAGGGTTGAAGGACTTGTTGGACCAACGGGCGTTGCTGCAGATATGAGAAGGATCATGGCAGAAACTGGATCAAGGGAGACCACTGCCCTTAGGACTGTTGATCTTATCATTGAAGGAAAATACGGAGAGATGGATGAAAATGAAACAGCAGAGCAGTGTATAAGAACTGCTCTTGCTCTTCTAACAGAGGGAGTTGTTGCAGCACCAATTGAAGGGATCTCTGGTGCAGAGGTTAAGGAGAATCCAGATGGATCAAGATATCTAACAGTTGGATTTGCTGGGCCAATAAGAAGTGCTGGGGGAACAGCACAAGCGCTAGCTGTACTAATTGCAGATTACACAAGACAGAAGATGGGATTGGATGAATATAGACCAACAAAAACAGAGGTTGAAAGATATGTGGAAGAGATAAATCTCTACCACAACGCTGTATCAAGATTACAGTACAAACCAACAGACGATGAGATAAGGACCATTGTTACCAACTGTCCTGTATGCGTATCTGGTGAGCCAACATCTGATGTTGAGGTTGATGTCTATAAAGATCTTGATAGAATACCAACAAATAGAATAAGGGGAGGTATGTGCCTAGTAATAAGTGAAGGCATTGCACAGAAGGCACAGAAGGTATTGAAATATGCCAAACTATTTGGGTTGAACTGGGATTGGCTCTCCTCTATTGTAAAGGTTGGTGCAAAAGGTGGGAAAACAGAGATAAAACCAGTTGACACATACATGAAGGAGATTGTTGCAGGGAGGCCTATACTATCCTATCCATCAACACCTGGCGGATTTAGGTTGAGATATGGAAGAACAAGAAATAGTGGGTTAATGGCAAAAGGTATGCACCCAGCAACAATGGTTGTGTTAGGAGGCTTCCCAGCTATCGGAACGCAACTTAAGGTTGAGAGGCCGGGCAAGGGCATGACTGTTGTACCATGCGATACTATAGAGGGTCCAGTTGTAAAGCTCAGAAACGGTGATGTTATTATACTGGATAGTGAGGAGCAGGCAAGGGAGCTGTACTCACAGATTGATGAGATATTGTTTAATGGTGACCTCCTTATCTCGTTTGGTGATTTTTTACATAGTAACCATCCAATCGTGCAAAGTCCTTGGGTTGAAGAATGGTGGGTACAAGAGTTAGAGGAGAGAGGAGGGAGATGTAAAAATCCGTTCAATGTCTCATTTGACGAAGCAGTTAGATATTCAAAAGAGTATGGTGTCCCATTGCATCCAAAATTTGTTTTCCCATACAATGATGTTTCCATTGATGAACTGAAAAGGTTGATGCGTTGGCTCTCAACAGATATGAAAAACAGTGATGAAAAAAGAATACTTGAGTTACTTCTTGTTCCTCATCATGTTGAAGAAAACCATATTGTTATTGAAGAATGGGCAAGAAAAGCATTGTTCAAAACATTAGATATACCATACAGCTTATCAAAGATTGACAACATAACTGCTGAAGATACATTATCATTTGTAAACAAACTTTCTCCTTTCATAATAATGGATAAAGCACCTGTCTACATAGGGGCAAGGATGGGAAGGCCAGAAAAGGCAAAAGAACGATTGATGAGTCCTGCACCACATGTTCTATTCCCTGTGGGTACATATGGAGGAAGCACACGTTCCATTATGAAGGCAGCAGAAGGTGGCACAATACAAGTAGAGATAACACGACTTAAATGTCCAAAATGCAATGTGATTGTCAATGGATATAAGTGTGACAGATGTGGATCACGAACTGTTGTTGAATATATCTGCCAAAGGTGCGGGATCCCATCAGAGGATTTTTGCCCCAAATGTGGAGCAAAAACTGTAGGATATGAGAAGAGGGTTGTAAACCTAAAAGAGTTACTTGAAAAAGCCATTGAAAAGGTTGGGAAACCAGACCCAAAATTGAAAGGAGTTAAGGGAACAACGAGTGAAGCAAAATGCTTTGAGCCATTGGAGAAGGGGATATTGAGAAGCAGACATGGAGTATATCTGTTCAAAGATGGAACAATACGGTTTGATTCAACAAACCTGCCAATAACGCACTTCAAGCCAAGTGAGATAGGAACAAGTATAGAAAAACTAAGGGAATTGGGTTATAGTGTATATAGCGAAGAGGATATTGTGGAGCTATTCCCACAGGATATAATTGTCTCAGAAGATGCTGCACCCTATCTCGTGCGGGTTACAAAGTTTATTGATGAACTTCTTGAGAAATTTTATGGTCTTGAGCCATACTATAACATTGATACAAAAGAGGATTTGGTTGGAAAACTTGTTGTTGGGCTGGCACCACATACATCAGCTGCTATATTGGGCAGGATTATAGGGTTCTCCAAGGCAAGAGGATGCTACGCTCATCCATATTTTCATGCTGCAACAAGACGTGACTGCTTTGCGTATGATGAAACATTGCCAATATTTGATGGCATGTCGTGGCAAATTGTGAAGATTGGTGAGTTTGTTGAAAACCTAATAGAAAAAGGACAATTCAGGACAACAGAGTTTGGAGATATTGTTGTTGAAGTAGAGGGATATAAAACTCTCTCCCTCAATAAGGATGGAAGATATGAGCTAAAAACCATAACTGCTTTCTCAAAACATCCTGTTCATGACCATGTAACAACAATTAAAACTAAAAGCGGGAGGGAGATCACAACGAGCGGTCTTCATAACTTCATTGATTCAAAAAATCATGTTGTCCCAGCATTTCAGAGTGAAGAGGTGATACTCCCACGTAAACTTGACATACCAACAAGGGATGTAATGTGGATCGACTTGCTGGACTTTTCTGATGAGGACACTATGATTGTAGGAATTGCTGAAAAACTGAGGAGATATCTAAAAAGGGAGGGAGTAGCAAAGACCGCAAGAACCCTTGGGATACATAAAAGCACATTGTACAATTATATGGTGCGTGATTCTGTGCCACTTTGGCTAGTACAGAGAGTAGGGATTAGTATTCCCTCCGATGTTCAAATTAAGGAAAAAAGAGATACTGTAATCCTTCCAAGAAAGATAAGGGTTGGAAGGGATTTCTTAAGGCTTCTTGGCTTCTATGTGGCAGAAGGCCATTGCAGAAAGAAAGATAAGTTATGCTACCAGGTTGATTTTGCTGTTACCAGAGAAAAACAATTGGTAAAGAAGGTCATCAAAAATGTTTTTGGGGTAAACGCCTCAGAGGGAAAACAGCGGGTCACTATCTGCTCAAAGATAATTTATAATCTTTTTGTGGGTCTAAAAGCAGGTACACACGCAAAGAACAAAAGAGTTCCACCGTTCATCTTTTCGCTACCATTAAAAAAGGTAAGGTGGTTTTTACAGGGATACTTTGAAGGAGATGGAGGGATAAGTAAATCAAAAACCAAAGGGGCGAGTCCCGAAGTGGCCTGTACATCAGCAAGTAAAATGCTATTGCGTGACATTGAATTTCTGCTTACTCGCTTTGGGCTGGTTTGCTCATGGGCCAAAGATGAGAGAAGCATGAGTACGGGAAAAGTTGCTGAATTTTACAAAAAGAGAGGGCAAATGTTGAAGTGGAAGTGTTACAAACTGCGCATGTATGGCACCACGGCCAAAGAGTTCTGTGAAAAGATAGGCTTCTGGTGGCCACAGAAAAAAACAAAGGCACATAAGATAATTAATCATCATTCATTCAAACAGAAGAGGATGAAGTACCTAAGGAATAGTGTCGTTGATCCTGTTAAAAACATAGAAATCAAAAAGTCTCCTCAATTTTTATATAATCTCACCGTAAAGGACAACCACAATGCGCTCGTTTCTGGGATAACAGCAAAGCAATGTGACGGTGACGAAAATGCAATCATGCTTCTCCTTGATGCACTGCTCAACTTTAGTAAATCCTATCTTCCAGCAAGCAGGGGAGGAAGGATGGATGCTCCTCTTGTTATAACACTTGTCTTAAATCCATCCCAGGTTGATGACCAGGTGCATGAGATGGATATAGTTGAAAAGATGCCTCTGGATTTCTACAGAAAAAGCGGGGAGTTGTTAAGTCCCTCTGAGTTTGATATTGAAATTGTTGAAAAGAGACTCGGGAGAGAGAACCAGTATAACGGATTTAAGTATACACATGAGACTTCAAAAATTGATGCTGGTGTTGTCCGCTCTGCCTACACAACACTTGAAACAATGGACGAAAAGGTTGATGCACAACTAAGCCTTGGAAGAAGGATCAGAGCTGTAGATGAAAAGGATGAAGCAAAGCGTTTGTTGAATTCTCACTTCCTTAGGGATTTATATGGTAACTTGAGGGCATTTGGAGAACAAAAGTTTAGATGTACTGACTGCAATGCAAAATACAGAAGGGTTCCACTCATAGGCAAGTGTGTGAGATGCGGTGGAAGGGTTATTCTAACAATTGCAGAAGGTTCTGTTAGGAAGTATCTTGAAGTAAGCAAACAGATAGCAAATGACTATGGGTTGTCTGATTATATCATACAAAGGTTAGAACTGTTAGAAAAAAATATTGACTCTGTATTTGTAAATGAAAAGAGCAAACAATACAACCTAACAGACTTTTTGTAGTCACTTAAATAGGATGATATAAAGAATGAGTAGGATAATGATGCCACCAAGTAATGTATATCTCCCCATCTTCGTTGTCACGAGCCATTTTATTATACCCTGACTCTCTCCTCCTACCTTTACTGCCTGGATGCTCATTGATTTCACAACACCAAATCCCCAATTAAATGCCTTCTTTGAATAATCCATCCAGCCCTCTGGTGTCTTCAGGTCTTCTAACATGTCCTTTGTTATCTCTATCATTCCTCTCTCACGTTCTGGTACTTGTTCTATATGGATAGGAGAGCCTGAAATCGCATCAAGATCAAGCCTCTGCATCCTCCCCCCACCAAGCCTAACCCATATACGCCATATTGGAACATATATGAGGTTGACACCAGAAATAGTGATTGTGTTCTTTGGTATGCCCATCTCTCCTGCTACCTTTAATTGTGCTAGATTTTTGACCTCTGATTGTTCTATTGCTGGTTTGAATACCTTGTACTCAATGTTGTGTTTTATCTCCTTTGATCTTTCAACAGGTATGCTCTTCAAGATTTCAATCATTATTGGCCTAAGTTCGCCTGTCAGTGCATCCATTGCCATCTGCGATGAGAATGTCTGAGATTTTCCTTCGTATTCCTGGTATATATCATAATTAAAGAACCAGTAGGGAACGTACATCAACGTAACGCTATCAATATCAAACCTTCTCCAATGTCTCTCCTTGAGAACGCTCTCAACAATCCCTAGAATATCATCGAGTGTGAATCTCAATTCCAGGGCTGGTGAGTCCAGGAATGGCATACCACCATCTATTTCCTTGTTTTGGCAACCTTAACGCCCTTTGGTGTCAGCAACAACTTGTACTCTGTTATCCTCACGATATCTCCATCAATTGCTTTTGCATTGCCCTTCAGCTCATTTATCACTTGCTTTAATTTTATGGAATTTCTCTTGTATAGTGGCTCTATGTTCAAGATGACAATGTTTCCCTCGTTCAAATCATTTATGATCTGGGCTGCATCGCTTGTATCCTGCAAGAGGTATGGCTTCACCCACATATCTGCCTCTTCTTCTAGCAGGTTCTCGTGCTCCACACCTATTGTCTCTAAAAATTCATCTATATCAACATCCTCTGTACTGCCACCGATTTTGCTTGAAATTTTCTTTAAAAACCCTACCATGTTCTTTCCTCCTCAATATATTTTAAGCTCAATGCCCATAATTATAGCGCTCTAAATTATGCAGGTTTCTAATTAAATACTTTTGTGTGAGTGAAATGCAAGATATTTTTGAACTTGAGATGAAAAAGCCAACCATATTCCAGGATAGAAATGTTCTTAGTCCTCATTACATACCAGAGCATTTACCATACAGAGATAAGGAGATAGAAAAGATTATGAAAATCCTGGCTCCAGCGCTTTCTCAGAAGAGACCAAATAACCTGTTCATATATGGGAAGCCAGGTACAGGAAAAACTGCAAGCACAAAACATGTACTTGATAGGTTGGAGCGAGTCAAAGAAAAGTATGGTGCAAAGGTAGAGAGCCTATACATCAACTGCAGAGTACATAACACAAAGTACCAAGTGCTCTTAAAATGTGCTGAAACATGTTACCCAAACGAAAATTTCATGGGACATGCTGCAACCCACCTATATGAGAAGTTTTTAAAATATGTTGAGAAGAATGGTTTGGTTTACATTGTTGTCTTGGATGAGATAGATAAGGTCAAGGACCTTGATGAACTATTATACTCACTAACAAGAGCTAATGATGAACTTGAAGGAGGGCATATAGGTATCATTGGTATCTCAAACAATGTAACATTTAAGGAGCGTATTGATCCTAGGAGTAAATCAACACTATGCCAGGAGGAGATGGTTTTTGCTCCGTATAATGCTGTCCAACTTGAAAGCATACTGAAAGAGAGGGCAGAGATAGGTTTTAAGCAAAATATGTGTGACGACTCCGCAATATCACTAGCAGCAGCATATGCTGCGCAGGAATCTGGTGACGCGAGATATGCTCTTAAACTGTTGTTGAAAGCAGGGGAGATCGCTGATGAACATCATGAAAGGGTTACTGATGAACATGTGAAAAAGGCTAGAAGCATTGTTGAAGAGGACATCGTTCTTGAGCTCATATCCACACTCCCTGACCATCAGTCCATTGTTCTGTATGCAATTGCAACATTAACAGAGGAAGGAGGGCACTATGCAAGGCTTGGTGAGGAATCATCAGAACCTGTGCTTTTCTCAGGAGAGGTATATGAGAGATATGAGAAGATATGCAAACAATGGAAGATGAATGCGAGAAGCGCGAGATGGTACCGTGAGTATTTAAATGAATTAGAGATGCTTGGGCTGATAACAACAACAATATCAGGGCCAGGGATAAGAGGAAATACAAGGCTTATTCGTCTAGCTCTACCAACAAAAAAGGTGAAAGAGGCAGTTGAAAAGAAATTTGCATAGTTTTTAAATGTTGCGTAAGCTTACACATAGTTGACGAAATTAATTTATATGGAAGTGCACACAATAATATCCCTTATTTTCGCGAGGTGTTTTGATGAGAAGGAATGTCATGATAAAGATGGCTCTGCAGAAATATAGAAATGGTGAAATCAGTCTTGCTGGTGCTGCGAGGATGCTTGACATGGATATGCACGAATTCTTATACTATCTAAATGAATTACAGAAGGAGACTGTATTTACAAAACATTAGCATGTCACATGCATCAATGCTGTGACCTTTGGTTTCCTCTTCTTTGACATAAGTTCATTATATCGCTTTATTGCATCTGGTGTCTTTATCTCCTCTACCTTTATTTTCATCTCTTTTAACATCTTTCTTCCTTCGTCTGTTAGGTGCGCAATACCATATTGTCCTGTACCTAAAATGAATATCTTTGTGTCATCATCTATTATCCTTGAAAGTTCCTCTGGGCCTATTTTATGGCTTGTTCCGTATATTGAATCTGGGATGGAGTAATCCCTTTTCTCAGCTGTTCCATCAGTATGGACAATTATGTCACAGCTATACACAACGTTGTTGTATTTTATTTTTCCAAATGTTGTCCACTGAAACATATAATCACTTCAATGCATTGGCTATTATCTCTCCGAACTGCTTTGCTGCATGAGGTCCATTTGCTGTTATAATATTTCCATCAACAACAACATTTTGATTTATGTATGTTCCTCCTCCCTCTTCTATTAGTTTAGCAAATTGGCCGTTTCCATTCCATATCGTTGCCTTTTTTCCTGAGAGGATGCCTGCCTTTGCGAGAATGCCTGGCGCAATACATATGGCTGCAACGGGCTTTCCACTGCTAAAAAATGCTCTTGCTATATCGTGTGCTTTCTTATTCTCGTAGTATATGGACGCACCAGAGCCACCGACAAAGACAACAGTATCATAGTTATCTGGATTTATCTCATCTATTGTTGTCTCAACATTGTATGTTGCTCCTAGCATACCATGTGCCACTCCTTTAGATATGCTTGCTACTGTTACATTTATGCCTGCATCCTCAAGTGCCTTCTTTGTATCAAACAATTCCTCATCCCTAAAATTTTCAAATGCTATGACCATAACCACAGATTTCCCCATTGCTCTTCCCTCCTCGTTATTTTGCATTGTGCATCCTACTATCATCAATATCAGCAGCAGAACGAACAATCGCATATTTTATAGATATACTTTGTTATTTAAAATCTATAATCCTTCTCTGTCTGTTTTTTATCTTTTTTGCATCTACTTTCTCTCCCAACTGTTTCTTGAGAGAGGCTGCTACTCCTGGTCCAACAACATCTGCTATCTTTTGTACTGGCATCCTTTTCAGTTGAGCCAGACTCTTGATGGAATGATTGAATAGCCTCCTTGCTCTAACCCTTCCAATGCCTTTGAGTTCAACCAGAGGCAGCAGTTCTTCCTTTACTCCATACTGCATTCTTCTTCTCAAGTAATTCAATGTAGGAATGTATCTCTTTGTGTTGCTTATCTTTGCAAGCTCAATAGCACTGTATATGAGCCAATCCATGTTTTGTAGCTTTTGTCTCAGTATGCCTGGTGCAATATTGTACTTACTCATTATATCGTCTTCATGCATCTCCTCTATCCAATCATTAAATAGCAATGTTGTTTTGTACTTATCAATAAAATTATAATGTTCATAACCTATGCTTGCTATATCTATTCCTATCTCTTTTTCATGGAGATACGCACTCCTCCATAGGTCAACTTCCTCCTTTCTTCTTGCAGACAGATATGGTTTCATCTCCTCTGTATCAACAAGCATATATATGATGCCCAATGTCCCCATTGTTCTGTTTTTCATAGCATCCATCATCCTATACGCAGAAAGAGGATCTATATACAGCTCAGAAACCCTTCTGCCGATCTCAGTTGCTATGAGTTTGCTTCCAGAGATAAGAACAAATCCCATATCAATAAGGTCATTAATAATGCTCTGTGCCTGTCTCATAATAGTATCTAGCTCCCCATGCTGGAATGCATAGAACGTGTTCATGAAAAACTCTTCAAGTTTCTGTTTTGTTGGAGTAAAGCCTATTGCTATACTGGCAAGTGTTTGCATCCTGAGTACTGGCTCAAAACCTAACTGCGAATAAACCTTTTCTGGTATCCCATTGATATACGTCTCCCAATAGCTCTGCTTCTCAGATAAGTCTTTTGCTATGATAACTGCAAGCCCCTCCTTGCTATATGTTGGCCTACCTGCTCTACCAGCCATCTGAATATACTCCCTAACAGGAATATTTACTATGCCGTTCACTCCATATCTTGTCATGTCCCTTATCACTACTGTGTCTGCGGGTAGATTCACACCAAGTGCAAGTGTTGGTGTTGCAACAATAACTCTTATCTTGTTTGACTTGAATGCTTGCTCCACGATATCTCTCTGCTTCTTAACAAGCCCTGCATGGTGAAAGGCTACCCCGTCTCTAAAACAGGCAGCCAATCGCTTACATTGCTTTGTTGGTATCTCCAATGCATGCTCAATGTCTTCTGCCAATTCGTTCAGTTCATCTTTATTGATGTAAGCTCTTGTTATCCTCCTAAGTCGCTCTGCTTCTGCCTCTGCTCCCTTTCTCGTATTTACGAAGACCAATGCATTATGTCCATTTGATAATTCATAATCACATATCTGCATAGTTGGTGTCTTCTCCTCTGCCTTGACCTCTATTGTTCCCTCTGTCGTCTCTATTATTCCATCAAAATACACGCCCTTAATGAGCTTTGTTGGTCGCCAATTGCTTTCCACACGTTCTGCTCCAAGCCATTTTGCTATCTCATCCATATTTGGAATCGTTGCGCTTAATCCAATAATCTGAACATGTGGAAACAGATGTTTGAACCTAGATATGATTGTCTCAAGGATTGCTCCTCTATCAGAATCAATGAGGTGAATTTCGTCTGCTATGAGCAGCCCAACAAATGGTATAAATGTTGCCTTGTGTCTCATTAACGAATCCAACTTCTCATATGATGTCACAATAATATCATATCGTTCAAGCCATCTGTCACTTGAATCATAATCGCCAATAGAGAGCGCAATTTTTAGCCCCATCTTCTCATATTTCTTGAATGTTTGATAATGTTCTGATGCCAATGCTCTAAGGGGGCAGGTGTAAACCACTTTTTTTCCTTTCCTCACACATTCTAGTGCAGCGAGTTCTGCGATTAGTGTTTTCCCAGAACCAGTAGGGGAGGATACTACAAGATTTGCACTATTTTCTATAAACCTTGTTTCCAGTGCCTTTTTCTGTACAGGATTTAATTGTGTTATCCCAGTGTCCTGCACAATTTCAGGTAATCGCATACATAATGTTTTAGTTAGCCTTTTATTTATGATGTTCGTTATTCATCTGATGAAAAAGGATGATGCTGTTGATTGGGTGATTGATAGATACAAGGAAGGAATGAGCCATCAGCAGATCAGATTGAAGTTAATAGAAGCTGGTTATAAGGAAAAGCAGATAGAGCGATTGTTCATAAAAGCATTTGAAAAGACACGAAAACATCCTGTGAAGGAAAAGGAGGTCCCATTTCTTAGAAGATATGGTATCTCATTCTTCGTTGGCGGCATATTTGGATTGCTGTTTATGCTCATATCCGATGGTAAGATAAATCTCATTTCAACAATTGGTTGTTTGCTTGCTGGGATTTTTAGTCATAGGATAATCATGTTAAAGAAAACAGACATAAGATACGAGTTTTTTGAACAACTGAATTTTGTGTTGCGGTCTGGTCTTGTGGTTGGATTTGTATATTGGTTTATCTTCCTTTTAGTTAACCAGCCAACAACCTATATGATTATCTGGCTTGTCCTCTTCGTGTTTATTGGAGCAGTGGGTGCTGGTCTCAGTTATATAATTGGGCATAAAGCAATTTAGAATACGTGGTGATAAATAGCATTTTATACAAAAAATAAAAATAAACTAGTAAGAATATCTCAAGAACTAGGAAAACTAGTTTTTAATCTTTTGTTTTTACCTCTGAGCTGGCAACTCCACAAAGATTTGGATTACCGGGCATAAACATTTATATGCATAAAGAACATTAGTTCATCATGGCGCCTTGGTGGGCATGGATCATCAGTTGGCTAACAAATGTTATAGTCATTAGTATTATTGTTGCCATTATAGATATGAAAGAAAACTACATAATTGAGAGGCTTCCATGGGCTGGCTTCTTTCTGGCGTTTGTTATACCCACAGTGTTTGAATTAATATGTTGGTGGGGAGAAAACAAGCCATTCATGGAGCTACTTGTTCCTGGATTTAGATTATTGTATTAACCGCCTGCCCACTGGAGCAATGTTTTCATTGCCTCTATCTTTCTTATCAGTTGGTCTCTTTTATCAATAAGCTTCTTCTTTTCTGTCTCTGCGAGATCTCTTGTGAATTGCATCCTTGCCTCAACCTCTTTCTTCATGCCTTCTCTTCTCTTCCCTATTTCTGATGTCCTTGCTTCATGTAATCTCAATCTATACTCCTTATCTTTTATGAAAAGTTTTAATCGTTTCCTCCATTCCTTCCTATGAATAAGATGCATTGGTGGCTCTACAAGTTCGTATGTTTCCCTATATGTTGGATCAGCAAGTAACCTGGCATGATGCTCCCAATACAATGGGTCTGTTATCCTCTTCAAGACATCTGTCACCTTGTTTGTCTGTAGCTCTTTGTGTCTCTTCCTCCATTCTTTAATCTGTTTGTTTATGTCCTTGAGTTTCTCCTCTGCCTCTTCTATCTGTTTCTCAAGCCTCCTCTTTGTTGGATAGATGAGTTTTGGCCAGTGACCCTTCATTTCTCCTATTTTTATAATGCCGCCTGATTCCAAGTATACCTTTATTGCATTAACCCTCTCATTATAATCAATAGCCCAATTTGCTGGGAGATATCGCTTAAACTCCTCAAAATTCCCTATTGTCTTCATTAATATGGATTAATCAAAAAGGTATTATAAACCTTTGCTGTAAAAGATAGTGGTGTAACTATGATGCCCATGAATCCAAAACAAATGGAAAAGATGATGGCACAGCTTGGAATAAAACATAAACCAATAAACGCAACAGAGGTTATCATAAGGATGGATGGAAAAGAGATTGTCATTAAGAATCCGAAGGTTACTGAGGTGACGATGCAGGGCATCAAAACATTTCAAGTTGTTGGAGATATTGAGGAGAGAGAAAGACAGCCTTTCACAGAAGAAGACGTATCACTCATAATGGAACAGGTTGGTTGCTCAGAGGAGGAAGCAGTAGCTGCGCTAAAAAAACATAAGGGAGATATCGCAGAAGCAATCATGGAACTTCAAGATTAGGTTCTTTAACAGAGCCGTACAAAGAAACTATGTCCCCAAACAATGTTTGTATGAGTAAATCAACTGTTACATTCCCTTCTGTTTCATTATACACTTTTTTATCCTTTAATGTGGAGAACAATGAGACATTGTATTTTGTTCCATTCACCTCAACAATATCTGGAATCCTGATATCTGCAAGGTAATATGTATCAACAACAGGATATGAGAAAGATGCCTCAAACAGTGGGTTTTCATAATCTGTTTTGAGTATGAAATATGTTTTATTCTGTTCCTTCATTCTTTTAACATCCACATTATATCCATTGCTCTCCTCAAATGTTCTCTCAAACACTGTCTTGTTTGTGCTATTCTCTACCTCTATCTCCACAACCTTCTCTGTTATGTTCTCAATCGTTCCGTTTACCTCTGCCTTTACTATCTCATAAGAGGGCATATACTGCCGATATGACTCAACGGCCACAATCTTTTTTATCTTCCCCTCAGATACTTCCATTTCTACATCACATTTCGTTTTCTCAAGAGGCTTTGTAAAAGGATAGACTATCCCTTTCACACTGGACTTGCTACTTATGTCCATTGTTTTATCATCCAGTACTACCTTGTCTGGGAGTTGTAATAATGCTGTTGCCACTATTGGAGAAGCAAGTTTGATGCCCTTGAATGATATTATCTTTCCTGCTTTATAACTTACATATTCTAATGATGAAGAAGAATTGCATTCTATAACAAAATCATACCTGTATAATCCTTCGCTTCCCTCATTCTCTGTCCTTGTTATGTTAACAGATTTTACTCCATCTATTGCTAGAAGTGCTTGCTCTATTTCTTTTCTATTCCCATAGTCAGAAACACCTATAGCAAACAATTGAGGATACATCTCAACAATAGTACAGTTTGTCCTCGCATAATACTTCTCAATAGGTGTAAACACTGTTGGTGGAGCAGTGTTCTCTCCAACGTCTTTATTCTCAGTCTGGTGCTGTCTTGCGATCATAGATGCAATTGGACCAGCAATTCCTATCACAAGAAGAACAGTGATGATTATCAGTTGTGTCCTTGATACCATAAAAACCACCAGAGATTAGTTATAGGGATATAAAGGTTTAAATAGGATGGGGTTTAGAAACTATGCACTGGCTTCTGGAGTTGATTATATATGCCAAAAGAAGGGGATTTTGTAGTTATAGACTATACAGTAAGTACAAATGGAAAGGTCTTTGATACAACAAAGGAGGATGTTGCAAAAAGCAATAATATCTTCCAAGAGGGTAGAACATATAGGCCTCTTGCTGTGTGCATTGGTGCAGGCGATGTTATTGTTGGTCTTGAGAAGGTACTGAAAGACGTTAAGAAGGGGGATAAAAAGGCATTCACAGTTGAACCAAAGGAGGCATATGGAGAAAGAAACCCAGAACTCATAAAGATTGTTCCCCTGAAGGCATTCCAGGACAATAAAATAAATCCTGTTCCGGGTATGGTCCTTGATATAGATGGTATGCCAGCACGCATACAGTCTGTGTCAGGCGGAAGGGTCAGAGTAGATTTCAATCATGAGCTTGCTGGAAAAACCCTTGAGTTTAGCATTGAGGTCATTGATGTATTAACAAAGCCTGAAGATAAGGTAAAGGCACTTGCCTCAAACTTCTTTGAGGAAGGCAGTGTTGATATCAAGGTAGAGGGAGACAAGGTAATAGTCAAACCAAAGAGGGAGCTGCTGAGGAAAAGGAATTACCCAGAAGCAAAACAGTTATTTATTGCTCATACTCTAACCAAGATAAAGGAGATAAAAGCAGTAGAATTCGTAGAAACCTATGAAAAAGAGTAAGGTATTTAAAGGGGTAGGATAATAAAGTAATGCTTGTTTTTTGTGTTAAAGGTGGAGATTAATGGATATGAGCGCTGAAACAAAGAAGGGTACAACAACAATAGGGCTTTTGTGCAGTGACGGTGTTGTCCTTGCTGCTGAGACAAGGGCCACAATGGGGAACCTGATAGCAAATAAGCACGTTGAAAAGGTATTTAAGATACAGGATCACATAGGCCTTACTACTGCAGGGGCAGTAGCAGATGCACAGAAGCTTGTTAGGATAATGCAGGTTGAAACCAACCTATACCAAATAGAAAGAAAAGGACCTATTGAGGTTGAAGCAGCTGTAACACTGTTATCAAACATACTTCATGCTAACAAGTTTTTCCCTTATTATGTCCAGTTATTGATGGGTGGATATGACACAAAACCAAGACTATATTCTCTTGATGCAATTGGCTCCTCATTACCAGAAAAGGTTGTAGCGACTGGGTCTGGCTCTCCATTTGCATATGGTGTGCTTGAACAAAGTTATAAGGAGAATAAAAGTGTTAAGGAGAATGTAAAGGTTGCAGTACATGCATTAAAAGCAGCAATGGAAAGAGATGCAATGTCTGGAAATGGAATGAATGTTGTCACAATCACAAAAGAAGGTTACAAGAAGGTTGACATTTCAAAGATAATCTAAACCCAGCCACTAGGAGGATTTAGATGTCTGAATTTTTGAAAGAGTTAGAGAAGAAGATATCAGAAATAGTGCCGCCAGAGGCATTGGTGAGCAAGGTTAGTCTGCACGCTTCTGAAGTTGTCTTATATACAAAAAACATTGGGTTGTTTTTAGAGTCAGAAGCATTGGTAAAAACACTAGCAACAAAACTAAAGAAGAGAGTACATGTAAGAAGTGATGCTTCACTACTGAAACCACCAGAAGAAGCAAAAGAAGTAATAAAGAAGATTATACCAGAAGATGCTGGGGTTGAAGCAATAAACTTTGACCCAGAATTCCATGAGGTTATAATTGAAGCAAAGAAGCCAGGATTAGTTATAGGAAAAGGAGGGACAACACTCAAAGCAATAACATTAGAGACAGGATGGTATCCAAGGATTTTGCGTGTGCCAACTGCTCCCTCTCCTGTCATGAGTGGTATACGATATAACCTACTGAAAAATAGTAAAGAGCGATTGAAGTTCTTGAAAAAAACAAGTGAAAGGATATACAGACAAAACCCAAAAAAAGCAGAATGGGTCAGATTGACACCCTTAGGAGGAGCAAGAGAGGTTGGAAGAAGTTGCTTCCTGCTGGAGACACCAGAATCAAAGATATTAATAGATTGTGGGGTGAATGTTGCATCAAGGGATAATGCTTATCCTTTCCTTGATTCAATAAACTTCTCACTTGATCAATTGGATGCTGTTATCATATCACATGCGCACCTTGACCACTCTGGTTTTCTCCCATACCTTTACAAGTATGGGTACACTGGGCCAACATACTGTACAGAACCAACAAGAGATGTTATGGTTCTTCTCATGTTGGACTACATAGATGTCCTTATGAAAGAGGGGAGAGATCCTCCATATGGTCAAAAGGACATAAAGAAGATGGTTCTCCATACAATAACAAAGGATTATGGAGAGGTAACAGATATCACACCAGACATGAGATTGACATTACATAATGCAGGCCATATCCTCGGAAGCGCATCAGTTCATTTACATATTGGGCAAGGTGTACACAACCTCTTGTATACAGCAGACTTTAAGTTTGGTTATACAAAACTATTTGACACAATATACACAAAGTATCCACGTATTGAAACCCTTATCATGGAAAGCACATATGGTGGGGCAAAAGACATACAACCACCACGATATATATCTGACAAGAAATTAATCCAAACAATACACGAAACATGTTCAAATGGCGGCTCTGTTCTTATCCCAGTATTCGCTATTGGTAGAGCCCAAGAGATAATGCTTGTTATTGAGGAATACGCAAGAAGGAGCGGATGGGACATACCTGTTTACATAGATGGGATGACAAAAGAGGCATCTGCTATACACACAGCATACCCAGAGTTTTTGAGGAGGAATGTTAGGAAGAGGATCCTACATAATAATTCTCCATTTGAATCCGATATTTTCATAGAGGTTGATAAAACACAGCGTGAGGAGATAAGTGAGGAAAAAGGCAGTGTGTTCTTATCCCCATCAGGTATGATGTCTGGTGGGCCATCTGTTGAATACTTCAAAGCCATGTGTGAAAACCCGAAAAACACGCTTATATTTGTTGGTTATCAGGGTGAAGGATCACTTGGGAGGAGGATCCAAAACCTTGCAAACAGGAATAGTAATGATAGAACTATTCCAATGGTGATTGACGGAAAAACTGTTGGTATGAATGTGAAGATGCGCATTGAAACCATTGAAGGATATTCTGGACACTCAGACAGGAAACAATTACTTGAGTTCTACAGGCGTTTAACACCGAAACCAGAAAGGGTTATCCTGGTTCACGGTGAAGAGAAGAAATGTACGGACTTGGCGAGAACACTGGCTTATTCACAAAGGGTAGAAACAACTGCACCTAGGAATCTTGATAGTTTAAGATTGAAATGATGGTTAATCAAGAGTTCTAAATCTTTATTAAGTGCTACTAACTTAAACCAAAGCTTTTTTAAATTGGCTAATACCAAGTTTAGGTATGGCAAGGGATAGAAGAATATCAAAAGCAAAGAGGAAGATTATAATTGAGATAACGCCAGAGGAACATCTATCTAGAGTGAAACTGCGCGGAGAGGAGGAAAACCTAAGATACAAGTTAGCAGCGTTGCAGGAAGAAATAAACCTTGAGCATTCCAGAATAGCACATCACATTGCTCAAATGTTACTGGGAATGGCTAACTCTGGGTCTCTTGATACTGAATTAGTAAGGAAGATGATAGAACACGATCACAAAGTAACAGCTCCATACCGTAGTATTGAAAAACACTATGATTTTCTTCATAAACATTATGCCCCATTATTAGTTGATCTTGCCAGAAATGAAGAGGGAGTAGTTGAGTTGGGGGACAAATCCTCTCCTGTTGCTGAAGAACTTGCAAGGATGGAAAAACGGTTGGCTAATCACGTAAAGGATCATTTGTTTCTTGTTGACCTTTTCAATCGCTCAGGAATGTGGGGGAAGGGCATTGTGGGTGCTCTTTCGTTTTTGCTAGGAACCAAAGAGAGTAAAGAGGAGGCAGAAAAGATCGCAACAAGAAGTGGTAGAAGAATAGCGAGGGAGATAGGTCGCTATTTAAACCTTAAACTTTCTCCAAAGCCAGATATACTATTATGCGAGTACCTACCAGACAAGGAAAATGCCTTTAAGAGATATGCAGAGGAAGAAGGCATCCCACTTCTGCCATTAGAGGTAAGAATGATGATAGACGAAGTACGGAAGCCACGAAAAGGTCCTCTTTCAGAAGAATTGCTTGAAGAGCTTACTGAAAGAAATAGAAAAATGGCTAAGAAAGCGGTTAGCGTTATATCAAAACATTTGGAAGAAGGAAAGGAGGATATGTATGTTAGAGTTCTCACTGGAGTTGGCCATGTAATTGGGAAGGAGGGACTAGAGCAAGAAGAGAAGTCTGCATTGGAAATATATTATGAAGAGCTGCCAAGACTTAAAAAAGGTAAGCACCGGCAAGGTACATTAGGAGATATGTTAGAGAAGGAGATAAGTGCCAATCTACCAGATATTGATTTTGAGATAAGATATGATGATCTCGTCATAGAGTCTACCATAGAAGAGATGATGAGAGAGCACTATATTAAAAAAGAGAGAGAAAGGAGAGATAAAGCTATATCTAATGCAAGAAGGAAAGTAGAAGAATACAAGAAGGAACTGGAAAAACTTAGACATGAAATTCAGCTACTATCTGATGAGGAGAACCAGTAGTGTATCTCAGAAGAGTGTTTCTCTCAAGAGTCTTGGGAAAACTTTTGACTCTGCTTTTCTTAAGTGTTCTTGAAACGCTCTTCTAGATGTCTTGGTAATGAACCTTAGCTAGACATCAATCCTATGATGGCTAACATAATCACAAAAAGTATAATTATTGCAGCTATTAATATCATCCTTCTCTTCTGTTTCTCTGCCTTCTCTTCCTCTTTTTTTCTCTCAATAACCTTGAATATCTGATTGATCTGCTCTGAGGAATAACCCATCTCAGCAAGGCTGTCCTCTATCCTCTCTCTTGGATAGCCCTGGTTCAGAAGCTCCTCTGTCTCCCTTATGATATCTATTGTTATCTCTTTCATGATGTTTGGTTATGCCATATTCATATAAAAATGTTGTGACTCCTTGTGAAGCCAGGTTTTGCTTTACTCAGACAGGGCTTCTAAGAAACGAAAAATAGTGGTGACTGTTAGGGTTTTCTGCTGAGACAAAAAACCAAAGATTTTTAAATGAGTTTGTAGTCAGTAGGGAATATGAAAAGGCTTTCTCTATTGATTGTTTTATGCTTTTGCCTCTCACTCCTTGTTGGGTGCATTGGAGGAGGAAATAACGAGATTAACTACAAGAATTGTGGTCATAACCTAAGTTGTATCCAGAATGCGATTCAGAATTGCATCCCTGCAAAGGCAACTGTCCAGAATACTTATGTTGAAGTGCGCGGACCGAATGAATATCAATGTAGTTTACAGGGGCATGACATAGGCCCATGTGAATTATGTGAAGTTTATTTCCAGACCGAATCAGAAGAAGCAATATGTAATATCCCTCCACTTTTTCATAAATATGATATGTGGGAGTATATGTCCCTGGGAAACAAATATTGCAAATTAAGCAGTAGAAGTGGTCCCATAATTGATGTTGGTGAAATGGAAACAGCTCCCAAACCACCTACTGAAGCAACACCCGCTCCCAGTACAGATAATGATCGAACTGGCGAAACACCAGAAGAAACTCCAGAACCATACAAAGTCATTCACCCAGAATGCGAAGTAATTCCATCAGACGATTGGAGGGCAATATGTGATGCAGCATTCGAACATAATGTTTCTATGTGCGCAGATATGAAGTATCCAGCTAGTGATAACTGTTATGCAACACTTGCTTTGGTTGAAGACAATCCTGCATATTGCAATCGAGCAGAAGTTTACACTGGAACTTGTTTTGAGTGGTATATGGAGATGAATATCGACAAACTTGATAAAACATACTGTACAGAAGTAGCAGCAGACAAGAACACTTGCTTACGTAGATATGGAGAATTGAAAGACGATTACTCTGTATGCACTGATCTGAAGCTGGATCCAAGTGATGATTATTTATGTTGGCAAAAGATTGCAGAAGCCAATCTAGACCCAAGTGCATGTAGTGAATTGGTGGGTAAGAGACGAAGTGAATGTTATGAGCGATTGGCAAAACTGACTAAAGATACTTCGCTTTGTTCTTACATGGAAGAGGGAGATTATAAAAGCCACTGTTATGCTTACAGCAGTGAAGGAAATCCTGATCCTAGTGTGTGTGCAAACCCCATGAAATATGATTATGATCGAAAAAAATGCTATTTGCAAGCAGCAAGATACTTAACTGATAAATCTCTCTGCCCATATGCTGAGGGAGAGGGGTCTTTCACAAAAGGAATGTGTGAGGAAGTTGTGGATGCTCAGATACTGATAAATAAAGCTGTTGACAAAAAAGACGCATCCATATGCGAAGAGATACAAATAGATGAGCTCCTAAAAGATGATACGTTGTGGTATTACAATAATCACATGAGCCCATTAAAAGATGATTGTTATTACGCTGTCGCAAAAGCAACATTGAACAAAACCTTATGCGATTTCTCAGGAACGCACAGATTAGATTGCTATGAATGGATGTATAAAGAAACGCTTGACCCAGACATCTGCCCAATTGTAAAACACCCTGGACAGTGCTATAAATACATTGGGATACGCACAAATGATTTTAGTCTCTGTGCAAATGCTAGCAAATATGGAAGGGCAGAATGCTATTCCAAGGCAATAGCAGCAAGCGTCTTAAAAACAAGCAAACAATGATGGTTCATAAATTTGTTACAGGAATAGAAGTTTTAATGGTGAAAATTTTTGTCTTGTTTTTACTTAAACCAAAAAATTGGTAACCTGACAGGGCCCTATGTTCCGCTATTACCCTTTATCTTTTTATGTGTTGCATCCAAAAACAATAGTATGAACCTTGTGAAAGCAGAGAAGGAGCTCATAAAAAAGCAGAGGATTCGGGATGCCGTAACCCCAAAGCAAAAGGAGATCCTTAGGATATGTGCAAAAGCAATTAGGGATATCCATACAGGTAATATAAAAGAAGCGCGCAGGAAAAAGAAGGCAGTGGAAAAGAGGATAAAGGCACTTGAAAAGCAAATCAAGCAATATCCCGTGCTTAGAGATAGACTCCTTGGCATTTGTTATCAGGAGTATGTTGAGCTTGCAGTCATGCTCTCTGTGCTGAAAGATAGTAGGTTACCAGAGCTGAACGTGCCTGCTGACGCGTACGTGCTTGGCACACTTGATGCAATTGGCGAGATGAAAAGAGAAGTGATGACAAAACTCCTCAACAATGATATTGATGGTGCGTTAATGCTCTACAACAAAATGGAGGAGATATACTACGCAATGGAGGGATTTTCCTTCCCTAGCTCAATTGTACCTGGGCTCAAAGCAAAACAGGATGTTATGAAAAGGGTATTAGAAGGCCTCTATATCATCCTTGTTGAAGCACAGACAAAGAATAGGGA
>JAGGYF010000011.1 GCA_021162685.1 Candidatus Iainarchaeum sp.
GGCAGGTTTCAGGGGTGTTGGATTCTCAAAGTTTATTTCGTATGGGAATGCTCTAAATGTGGATGAAGTTGATCTCCTTGAATATCTTGGCAATGATAAAAAAACAAGAGTAATCTGTATGTACATAGAAGGAACCAGGAGAGGTAAAGAACTAATGAAAGTAGCACAAAAGGTCAGCTGTAAAAAGCCCATTGTTGCGATAAAAGCAGGTAGGAGCGAGGAGGGAGGAAGAGCTGTTTCATCGCATACTGGCGCAATGGCTGGTTCAAGTATGGTGTGGGATGCAGCATTCAAGCAGAGCGGAATTGTAAAAGCAGAGGATGTTGAGGAGATGTTTGATTACGCCAGAATATTCAATGAGGAACCATTGCCTAAGGGGAACAAGGTTGCAATAGCAACAAATGGTGGTGGGTTTGGAGTACTTGCCACAGATATGTGTGTTGCGAATGGACTAGAACTTGCTGAGTTAAGCCAAAAAACAAAGAAAAAGATAAAGGAGTCATTGCACTACTTTGCAAGTGCTAATAACCCTATTGACATGGCTGCTGAAGCAGGTGTTGAGCAGTATGAGGCAGTACTAAATGCGCTTGTAGATGATAAAAATGTGCATTCTATATTCTGCATCGCATTATTCCAGCCAGTTGCAATGGATTCTGAAGTAGTGGATATTATAGTTGAGGCGCACGAGAGAAGTGAAAAACCATTAATTGTGTGCTCAGCAGGTGGGGAGTACAACCACGTGCATATGAAAACACTTGAGGAGAATGGAGTCCCCACATATGATAAATTGTC
The DNA here is from genome assembly GCA_021162685.1 of Candidatus Iainarchaeum sp. Classification (GTDB taxonomy): domain Archaea; phylum B1Sed10-29; class B1Sed10-29; order WALL01; family WALL01; genus JAGGYF01. The sequence goes on from JAGGYF010000011.1 coordinate 793, forward strand.
TTCTGCTGCAAAAGCACTTGGGGCATTGACATACTACGAGAAATTCAAGAAGGGGCATTCTTATAAATAAACTCAATTGCTTTTTCTATGTCTCCCTCTGCCAGAAGAGAGAGTAGTTTAGATGCATCAGGTCCTTGATACCCTGCCTCCTCAAGATTTTTTCTTAGGATGGCTATGCCCATCTCATCAACAGACATTTTGCTCTTCTGCATCTCTCTCAAAAGGCCAATTTTCCTCTTAAAATCTGTGACTGTTGTCACATCATCAAAAGAGATAATTGCTTTATCCTTGAATGAATCAAGTATCTCTTTTCTATCAATCGTTGCGCCTGTTTTTATTGTTCCTGAAATCTTTACTCTGAGCAAAGGTTTCTTATTAAATTGGGTGTTGAGTACGCTTGAGATCTTTTCTTTTATTTTGCGTGTTGCCGTACTTGCGTCTTCTCCCTCAAATGATAAGTCAATGTATAAAACCTTGCGCTGTGAAGAAAGCGGGAAAAACTCAATATTGTTTGTTGCTGTATCCAACATACAAAATCCTTTTGGTTTTTCAGCTTCTCCTTTTCTTATCTGTGTTGTTATGGTGCTGCCAGGTAGCAGCAACTTCTTTCCGTTTTTTTCAAGAATATCATGCCAATGTATATGGCCATTTATTATGAGATCGAAGCCAGAGGGCATGTCATCCAATGAAAGAAATGCTGCTTCTTCATATATGTACTCTTTGAAGGATTGATGTAAGACAAGTATGTTAAACATATTAGGGAGTGGCTTGGGATTCCATTGTTTTAATACGTCTAGTGCATAACTTTCAGGAACACCCCCCATACCATGGATAGCGATTTTTTCCCCATCTTTGGATAGAACAATGCGTTCACAATGCAATGCGACAAGAAAGTTTGCTGCTTCTAACTCCTTAACAGGATTCACAAGGCCTTTACCCCTTCTCTCATGTGTACCATGAATTGCTATGATGGGTACACCAGAAAATGTCCTTGGTGAAATATCACGTGAGAATGTGTCCACCTTTACATTTGTCGGGTTTGAGTGTAATGCAATAGAGAGTGTCCGCATTGCCTTTTCCATAACTTCTTGCCTTGGTATTCGTGAATCAAATATGTCCCCTGGCATGAGGATGATGTCCGCCTTCAACTCTATTGCTTTCTTTATTGCTTCTTCTGCCTGTTCAAAACTATCGTTTTCTCGTTCTGTACCCCAGCCATAACCAAAATGTGTATCAGAGATTACTGCAATCTTCACTCTGGTTCCTCCTTAATCTTATCTATAAACTGCTTGACCTGCTCAACACATATATTTATTGCCTCATCAATCTTTTCATCATGAATACCGTTTGCTCCAGCAGCAGCTGCATGGCCTCCCGCATCTCCACCTATCAGCTCAGAAATCTTTGGCATGATATCTCTTCCAAGGTGCAACCCTTTATTTACAATCTCGCTTTTTGCCCTTGCACTTATTCTCACCTCACCTCTCTTTGCAGCACCCACAAATGAAACATCTGCACCCAGTTGAATCAATGCCTTTGCAACACTTCCCTCAAAACTGCTTACTTTTGACGTTGCTATGATGTATCCCTCTTTTCTCCAAAACTTCAACCTCTGTGCGCCTTTCAACCTAGCAATCTTCTCGCTCATATCCATCGGTATTGTTATGATATCAAGTACCTTCTGGAATGAAAGGTCTCCTTCTTTTAGGATTGATGCCAATATCTCAAAACTCTTCGGAGTAGCAGCAATAAAATATGCACTATCAGTAACTATACCAGCAGCAAGACAGAGAGCGATTTCATGTGTTATCTCAATCCCCATCTGTTTGAGGAGAGGGTATAATATCTCTGTTACTGAAACTGCTGCCTCATCAATTATTGTTGCATCAAACACGCTTGATATATGGGGTTTAGGTGAATGATGGTCTATCAAAATCTTCTTTGCATGGGCTTTCTCAACAGTATTGAAATCAAAAAGGAGAGGAGAATTTGTATCAAGAACAACAATCGTATCAATCTCATCTATGTTAAATGTTCTCTTGAGTTCGTATTGCGCATGGGTCAATATGGCTCGCACTTGCTCATTCATTGTTCCATCAACTGAGATAAAAACCTCTTTATTCTTTTGTTCAAGTGCTTTTGCTAAGGCAACAACTGAACCAACTGCATCAGGGTCTGGACACTTATGAGTAACTAGAAGTACATTATTTGCCTGTTCCAGTAGAGCAATTACCTCTTTTATTTCAATCGCCCTTTGTTTGTTGTTGGAACTTTTTTTGATATTCCTCTAATTTTTTCCTCAATCTCTTTTCCTGTTCAGTATACTTCACAAGCTGGTCTTCTATCTCCTTCTTTTGTGTCTCAAGTTTCTGTTTTACTTCATCTTTCTTGCCCTCTATGAGCACTGTCCCTGTTGCAAAGAATATCCTGCCCTCTGCTTTTTCTACCTCACCAAGTGCTGTCTCTATCTCCTTCTTCTGCATTTCAAATCGCTGTTTCTGCGCCAGTACCATTTGGTACTGTTGGTTTAGTGCTCTGAATTGAGCTATGTCTTGTTGAGAAAGTTCTGCCATTATATCACCTTACCTCTAAACATTTTAAACATGAATTAATCAAACGTGCATTAGTATTAAATGCGCTCCTTAGCGCAGTCTTATCATCTGCCACAATGTTCAATATAAGTATCTTCCCCTTGGCTTTTATATCTATCTTTGACCTATTCTCTTTCTTATCATAGGATAGGGCTTTAGCTAAAATTTTGGCCTTATCCCCTGAATCCAACTCTATCTCCAATGTTAGGTTATACTTCAATGAACCACCTTCAATATCTTCATCAGCGGTCCTACCTCTCTCCCCATAAACGTGAAGGTTATTCTCGTCTCATCAGCAGTAAGTACCATATCACTTTCCTCATCCTCTAACCCAAAAATATCTGAGACGCCAATAGAATCATGCACCGATAGAGCATCTATCCTTTCTCTGAATGCTTGTTTAAATTCTCGGATGAGTTTCACGCCAGAAAGTATTATAACATTCGGGTGCCATTCCCAATCCCACTCTGTCACTTTTATTGCTGTTATCTTTCCTGGGTTACCCTTTCTCTCTGTTACTATAACAATACGTTCCAAACCATGTTTTCTTGCTATATCCACTAAGTCATCAATGGATTTTTTTCCTCTGTTCTCCTGCTTTGAATTAGGAATACGTATACACAAATCCTTTGTGAGCGTACGCGTTCTTCTTGAAGGATTCCTGGAAGTAGTGATGAGGGGTGGCATCTACTCCGCCTTTACCCGTTTCATAACAGGTGGTCTCTCTTTTGATATGATCTTATGTCCACAGTAGGGGCATGTAATAAACTTGTCTATCTTCTCTATCTTTTTTCCGCAGTTCTCACATACGTACATATTCATTCCTCCTTTGCTTCTTCCTCCTCTATCTCAACCAGTACTTCCTTTGCTTTTGGTCCTGCTTGTACTGCTCTTAGCGCAATTCTGCCTGCCTCAGTTTGAGGAACATATGCTCCTCCAGAAAACTCTGCACCACACTTCGTACACTTCCATACTGCATACCTTTCTCTTTTTACACTCACTTTTCCACATTTTGGGCATACATATTTTGCTCTTTTCTTCTCTTCAATCTTCTTCACGTTGTCCCTAACTCTCTTACCATACCTTGCTCCAAAACGTGCGGTTACTCCTGTTTTTTTTGTTTTTTTTCTGCGTTTCTTTGCCATCATATCACCTTCACAAGTTTCCTCAGTTCCTTTCCTTTCTTGAACGCCATATCAAGTGCATAATCAATCTCCTCTCTTGTAAAAGAACCGCTTCCTCCTTTCTGCCCTGCACACAATATCTTGTCAGTTGTGGCAAATGTAACCCTTGCATCAAGTGCTTTCTCTTCCTCAAGGGCTGGGTCCACCATAATAGTATTCCCTATCTTAGCAAATGTGCATTCTATTGGTTTTTCCGATATAGGTAACTTCTCCTTTGCTTCCTCACGTATAATCTGACCATCCTCATATTTTGGTATCCTCGTATTCCATAGGGCAGTTGTGCTAGCAAGTTCTGCTGCATCAAAGAGGTTTCCATCATAATCCAAAACATGCAAATCAAGCATGACCATCCATACCTCTTCTCCTTCTGTTATACACAACTTCTCAAAATCAATAGCTTTTGATTCTCTTATTCCTCTGTCCACTACCCTAGCAAGTTCTATTGAATTTTCATCAGGTGGCCCTGGTTCAAATGTTGGTGAAGCAAGAGGAACTAACTCGCACCCTGTCATTAAAACACCAGCATTTGGTGAATCTGGATATGGTTGCCCGACAAGCATGCTCACACCTGCCAGGACCTGCGTTGCACCAAGCCTAACAAGTGCTGAACCTAATGCTCGTGGTATATAATTTGGTATGACCTCAATTGGTCTGTATTCATCCATTGCCCTGTTATCCTGTCTTATTCCTTTCTGCGCAAGTGAATGGATATAATCGCTCTTTATCTCCCATGCAATACTCTCTGCCATTTAATCTACCCCCTCTACGTATCGCTCTCTAAGTGCTTTTTTCTGTAATTCATAAACCTTGGTGCATCCATCTATGGATAGGTCAAGTGCCTTCCTATACTCCTCTGGGGTTAATTGACCATCCATCTGCATCAAAACAATCTCTTTGGTGTGTGGCAGTATTGCAACAGGGACATCTGCCTCTCCAAAATTATCCTCCTTTTTCCCAAGGTCTAATACAATCTCACCACCGATCTTTCCTGCTGCACATGCTGTCACAAGGTCTCGCATAGGAATACCTGCATCTGCCAACGCAACAGATGCTGCTGTTAGTGCTGCGCATCTTGTGCCTGCATCTGCTTGTAATATCTCAACAAAAACCTTAATCATTGTATTTGGAAACTTTTCAAGCAGAACAACACGTTCCAGTGCCTCCTTTGATATCTTTGATATCTCAATGGACCTTCTGTCTGGTCCTGGTCTCTTCCTATCCTCTACACTAAATGGTGCCATATTATAACGATATGTTAGAACTGCCCTGTGCGGACTTGCTATATGTTTCGGGAGGCATTCCTGCGGACCATAAACTGCTGCAAGGACCTTGTTTCCTCCCCATTCAACATAACATGAACCGTCCGCTCTTTCAAGCACTCCTGCCTTTATTGTTATTGGCCTCAGATCATTAACGCCTCTTCCATCCAATCTCTTTCCATCTTTTATCAGTTCAATATCACTTTTCATTCCCATTATTCCCACTCTCCTTTATTTTACCTTCAAGAAATGCCTTTACTCTATCTGTTAATCCTGTGGTGTGTGCTTCTCTTTCTATCAACCGTATTGCCTTCTCTGCCTTTTTCACCTCATCTGGTGTTCCCTTGATGAATATCCTACCATTCCTACCAACAAAAATCTTGCAGTTTGTCCCTTTTCTTAGTATATCCAACATGGATGCCCTCTTTCCAACAATCCTTGGGATCTTTACGGGTATCACTTCAATAAGTTTTCCATCATAAAGTCGCTTTGGATCATTAAGTGTAACATTATACACCTCATCAACATCTACAATCTTCAATAGAAGAAGGTCACCTATCCTATATTCATCTTCTCGCATTGTCGGAAGAAAACCAATATAGGGAGAGTTTATATCAACAAAACACCCTCTGAACTTCACAACAGTAACTATACCTATAACATAATCACCAGTAATGGGTATGTATTTTCCCCTCAATGGAACCACTCGGATTGTGTTGTTTATCTTCTCAACAACTCCGAATACAGATGAGCGTATAACATCTGCATCTCTGTACGTACCAAATCCAGGTTTCACATCCTTCTCATTGGAGAGTTCTTCTCCAGGTATAACAATCTCACGCATCATCCTCACCTCAAAAGAACAAGTCAAACTGTCTCTATAAGTTCTGTCTCAACCATCCCATGTGTCATTTTATTTAACGTATCATACAATTCAGATTGCATTCCTGCTGGAACCTCAATAACAGCTTCAAGAGAACCATCATTTTTCCATTCCTCACTTATTCGCTTTATACCATGTAAATAACTATAAACCTTCCCTGCATATTGCGCAGGAACTACAACCTTTATTCTTGCTTTTGCGAATTTGATTGGGAGTATTGGCCTCAGCTTATTTATAATATCCTCAACCTGCCTCTGAGCACTCTTGAATGGATCAATATGTACCTTTGCTTCCTCCATCGCCTTCTCAATTCTAGCAGGGGTATGTGGTGTGTTTGTTCTTGGATCAATAGCCTCTCTCACAATGATGTTTATGATCTGTCTCTTCCTCTCCTTCTGCATCTCATGCCTTTGCTCTGTAGTTATCTGTATTTCTCCCTTCTTGAGGATTGTCTTGGCTATTGTATTGAAATCGGTTGTCTGGAATGCTTCCATTAACGCTTCCTCGCTTGCCTTCTCACCTTTGTTTGCATCCTTATAGATATGATCAGAAGCAACGACCTCATCTAGGGATGCCTCTGGGTTCTCCCTTACTTCCCATGCTCTTTCTGGGTCCACAAGTATCTCAAAGTGGTGCCCATGTGAATCAAGGCGAGCAATGACTGCCTTATCTACTGGTATCATACGCCTCACTTACTCTTTGAAAAAATCTTCTTAAGTTCTTCTCTACCCATTCTCTTAAATGTCTTATCCTTCTCAAGCACATAAGCAACATCCAATGTCTCATATGTGGTCTTTTTCTCACCTGTCTTCTTCAGAACCTTAAATGCCAGCTTTAACGCATCTTCAAAACTTGCATTTGGGTCATACTCTTTTTCAAATATCTCCTCTACTTCCTTTTTTGCTGACCCTATTGCTGCTGCATATACCTCTGTAAATGCGCCACTTGGATCTGTCTCATACAAGCGTGTGCCTGTTTTATCTGAACCAAGTATCAGTAATGCAGTACCAAATGGTCTTGTACCACCATATTGCGTGTACATCTGCTTTAGGTCACATATCTCCTTTGTCAATGTCTCAATAGAGATTGGATGATTATAAGCTATCCTTTCCCTCTGTGCCTCTACCCTCGCATAATGAATCAGCCTTCTTGCATCTGCTACCAGACCAGATGTAGCAGCACCAACATGCTTATCAATCTTAAATATCTTCTCAATACTCTCTGCATTTATCAATCGTGTTGGTAAGCTCTTATCAGTAGCAAGAAGTCCACCATTCTTAAAGACAATACCTATTGCCGTTGTTCCCCTCTTTACAGCCTCCCTGGCATATTCTACCTGGAAAAGCCTTCCATCAGGGCTAAATACAGTTATTGCTCTGTCATACGCAGTTGAAGAAGCAGGATACAAAAAATCACCTTCCTTTTCTCTTTTCCGCTTCCCTATTATTTAACATCTTTCTATTTAAATATGTAGTGGTTTTTAGTCAATTTCGGGCATATCCGTGCTATTTGTGGGGTCTGTGCCCTCCAATATCTCTGCTCCATCAGTTACCCCATCACCATCAGAATCAGGGTTTGTTGGGTCAGTACCATACTCCTGCTCTTCACTATCTACTATGCCGTCTCCGTCTGTATCCTCGTTATTTGGGTCTGTTCCCTCATTGTATTCATCAATATTACTTATACCATCATTATCATTATCTAGGTTTGCATCTGTGCTGTTATTGGGGTCTAAACTATGGTTTACTTCCCAGCCATCTGGCATGCCATCTCCGTCTGTATCCTCGTTATTTGGGTCTGTTCCCTCATTGCATTCCCCAAGGTTTGTCAGGTTATCATTATCTTGATCCATATACGCATCACTATCATCTGTTGGGTCTAAACTATTATTTACTTCCCAGCCATCTGGCATGCCATCACTATCCGTATCATTTAACAAAGGGTCTGTTACATATGTATCATTTCCAGGGATCACTTCCTCTCCATCCAATATCATATCATTATCCGTATCATTTAGTAAGGGATCTGTGTCATAGGAATACTCCTCCTTGTTTTCAAGTGCATCATTATCATTATCTAGGTTTGCGTCTGTACTGTTATTGGGGTCTAAACTATGGTTTACTTCCCAGCCATCTGGCATGCCGTCTCCGTCTGTATCCTGCCTGTATGTTTGCACATGCTTTTTCTCAACATTCGGAGGGGATGGTTCTGGTTGCTGAAAAACAATATTCTGTGCAGTGGTTTTCTCCTGAGTTGCATAGAATATAGTAAAACCTACAAGTAGGATTATAGCAATAATCATTAGCATTGCGACCTGTCCTGGGTTCATCCTCTCGCCTTTTTCATTGTGCCTGATACACTTATGATATCTATTCTCGCCTTTTCTCCCCCTATCCTACCCAACAAGGATAGACATCCTATAATATCATCAACATACCTGTTATTTGTTTTTATTATGCCCTCTCCCTTTCCCTCATCATACTGAAGGATAGAAAACCCTGCCCTTGCAAGGTTCACTTCGCCAAAAAGATTGATCATAGTTTTTGTGATGCTATCCAGAACAACCTTTTTCTCATGTTCATGAGGAGACACCCTGAACAAAATGTATCTCCTTCGTTCCCTAAGTGTTGGAGGGAATGGCTTCATTTCATCTTCCTCCTGACAAGATATTCTGGAACCATAGAGATGCTCCATTTCGCTTGCTGTTTTGTCATGCCTAGCATAACACCAAACGATATAAGATGTATTGGCTGTCTCTGCTCACTTATATCCGATGCATTTGTTGTAAGCACAACCCTTGACCCTATCTTATTACATAATCGTATGAAATTCATGTAGTTGTGTAGCATCCTTATCCGTCTCATTCCTCTTGTACCAAAAAATTGGGAAAGAGAGATACCCATTGTTATACCCCTCTCTTTTGCTATCCTCAATATCGCTGTATCAACCTCCATTTTTTGACCTACTGGATCAAGCAGAACATCACAATTGCTTCTTACAATCTTTCTATTCACGTCTAATGTTCCACCTTTCACTATCGTAATCACATCCTTTGTTTTAGCACATTCTTTCTGACTGACAATACGTGCAGGTATGGGCATCTCAGAAAATCCAAATTTTTTAACGTCCGCACCAAGAATATCATAATACCGCATCAGATGCTCACCTTTACTTTCACTCCCTTTCCTCTAACAATTCTGCCCTCTAGCAGTTTCTGTTTATTAATCATGACCATTGCACTCTCTTTTATCTCTCCAAGAACTGGTCTTAATCTCCTGTAAACCTCTTTAACCTGGGAGGGATTTGTAATCCTTGCCCTTAACACAACGATCTTCTCCCCAAACTGCCCCCTCACCCTGCTCATGCTGAACTTTGAATCATAAAGCAAGGAGAGCGCTTCAATGACTTTGTTTATATCCTCTGTTGGCCAACAGAATGCCTCTATATATATTGACTTTGGAACGCCCATGACCTAATTATAAATATGTTGATTATTTAAACGTAGAGGCATATCTTTATAAATGGAAACTATCAAAACTATTAGCACTTGTTATATTATGCGCGGATGATGGTTTTGCCTGAGCGCGTTGGGAAGTGATGGAATGGGTGCATATAAGTATATCCAAGATACTTTTGAAAGAGAATCTAAGGAAAAAAGTCCTGAATACAAACAGAGATTGATGCAGTTCAGAAGAGAACCTGCAATAATCAGAATTGAGAAGCCAACAAACCTAAAAAGAGCAAGAGAATTAGGATACAAAGCAAAGCAAGGATTTGTTGTTGTAAGGGTTAGAGTGAAGAAGGGTTCAGGCATACATAAAAGGCCAAAGAAGGGAAGAAGACCAACAAGGATGGGAGTCAGGAAACTTACCAGGGCAAAATCAAAACAAGTAATAGCGGAGGAGAGGGCTGCAAGGAAATATCCGAATTGCGAAGTATTAAATTCATATTGGATATGTGAGGATGGAACATATAAATGGTATGAGGTAATCCTAGCAGACATAAACCACCCTTCAATTAGAAACGACCCAGATGTTGCTTGGATAACAATAAATAAACATAGAGGACGTGCTTTCAGAGGAAAAACAAGTGCAGGAAGGAAGAGCAGAGGCCTCACAAACAAAGGCAAAGGTTCTGAAAAGGTAAGGCCATCCATAAAATCAAACAAGCGAAAGGGGAAGTGATGATATGGGATTGAGACCAGGAAGATGCTATAAGAAATTAGACCCTCATGCATACACACGAACTGCGAAGAGGGTTGTGAAGAAGGCATTTATAAGAGGAGTGCCGCAGCCAAAGATTGTCCATTTTGATATGGGAACACCAAAAGATAGCTACAAGTATGAAGTTGACCTCATAGCAAAGGAGAGTGCACAAATCAGGTCAAATGCACTTGAAGCAGCAAGAGTGGTTATGAACAGAGAACTCGTAAAAGCCATTGGCTCTGAGAACTTCTATTTCCAGATTAGGGCATATCCACACCATGTCCTAAGAGAGAATGCCCTTATTACAGGTGCTGGAGCAGACAGGTTACAGACAGGGATGAGACATAGCTTTGGTAGACCAATAGGAAAAGCAGCAAGAGTTAAGGCAGGAAAGATATTGATGAGTGTAAAGGTAAGTACAAAAGCAGATGCAGAAAAGGTAAGAAAAGCCTACAAGAAGGTTGTTCCTAAGCTACCAATCCCCATGACAATAGAGGTAAGGGAATTGAAGAAATGATCCCAAAACGTATTTTGAGGCAACTGAAAAAGAAAAAGGTTTTTTTACAGCTACCAGAAGGTCTAAAAACAAAAGCAATAGATATATGCAGAGAACTTGAAGAACATGGATTTGAGTGCGTTATATCAGGAGACCTATGTTTTGGTGCATGTGATATAAAGAAAATGGCTGGTGCTGTCACACTTCATATAGGCCACTCAAAGATGCTAGATGAAAAGGGCATTGTTTACTATGAGTGGCCTATGAAAACGTTTCCAGAAAAGATAACAAGAAGCAAGATAAAAAAACTTCCAAAGACAATTGGTTTATGCACAACAGTACAACATATACATGACTTGAATGCTTATAAGAACACACTGGAATCATTCGGGAAAAAGGTATATATTATACCAAAAGGAAAAAGGACCACATACAAAGGACAAGTGCTTGGTTGTGATTTCTCTGGTGCAACGAAAATTAAAGAGAAGGTAGATGCATTTGTATTTGTTGGAACAGGATTGTTTCATGCCATTGGTCTTGCATACTATACAAAAAAACAAACATTCAAGATTGACCCCTACTCTGGCAATGTGGAAGGAGTAGGTCCAGAAAAGTGGATCAGAGAGAGCGCTCTAAGAAAAACAAAAGCATGGGATGCAAAGCATTATGGTATCATTGTATCCACAAAGCCAGGCCAAAAAAACTGGAAGGAAGCGATGTGGATAAAGAAGAGACTTGAAAGCAGAGGAAAAGAGGCGTATATCATAGTCATGGACAATATAACACCAGAGCTCCTTCTGCCATATAATGTAGATGCCTTTGTGATAACTGCGTGTCCCCGTATTGTCATAGATGATTGGAGAAACTACTCAAAAGCGATTCTGCTCCCAGAGGAGTTAGACTAACGTTTCCCTACGAAATACAACAGAGACAGCACCATCAACAATGCAACTACTAATGTCTCAATAGAAAACTCATCACCACTGATCTCCCTCTTCTCTGGTGGCTTTATTGTCGTTATCTCTTTTGTTATCTCATTATTTGTTAAATCCTCTCCAAGTTCTGTTGGCGACACCTGGACCTTTATCCTATACGTTGCTAACTCATCTGGTGTCCACTTCATTGTGATATCAACGGATGAACCTGGTTCCAATCCATCAATCATTTCCACCTTCTCCTGTGGCCCTCCTTCCCACTCTTTCTTTACACTAATAGATACATTAAATGCAGGGCTTGTATTATTTCCAATATTTGAAACCTTGGCAACTATCTCGTTCTCTCTACCAACAATTGGTGCTCTTTTTAAACTAATCTCTTCTGCATACAAGTCATATCCTAAAACGCCCTCA
>JAGGYF010000023.1 GCA_021162685.1 Candidatus Iainarchaeum sp.
CAAGTAACTTTCTGTAGTCTTCACGTGAGATGGGTTTTGAATGGGCTTCTTCAAGGATTGCTCTTGCTCTTTCTATGTCTCCTGCTTCTATGTAATGTTTTATGTTCAAAACATCATCTGTTTCTTCAACATCTGGGAATGGAATGACCTCATGGGGTTCCCTACCCACAGTCACAATCTTTCCGTCTTTATCAATACGATAGAACATAGGTTCTTCTATATTCTTTTGTATGTCTATTTCATAATGCGTTCCATCTATGTCCAAGCCGTGTGTTGAAAGAATGTTTTTTGCCCTTTTATCCCGCTCTCTCCTCATTGCCCTTTGTGCTCTCTTCTCCTCAATGAATCTGTTGATTGTGTTCTCCCATCCTTTGAACTCTGGGTCGCTTAGCAATATCTCCCTTGCTTCTTCATAGTTCTCGGGAAGTCTTCTGAACTTCTCCTCAAGGCGATTTGTTATTCTCTCCTCTGGAGAAAGCTTCATTTGCTCATCCAAATAATCGCTGAGTTCTTTTGTTGGTTCTATGCTCCTTGCAACACCCTTCTCATCAATAACAAATACTTCACGCCTTGGAACAGTCTTTAATGTGGGTGTTCCTGTAACATCTGCGGTTGTTATTATATCGTATGTAAAGTATGCCTCTATCTTCTTTGCTTTTTCCTTTAGTTCATCTGGTAACTCATCCATAAAGCTTTCTGGTACAGATATCTTTTGGAACATTGCATCTGGTCCTTCCGAACCCTTCTTCAATTCAAGATACCTTTCATTATCCTCAATAGTTTTTAGTGTTCCTTTTGGTATCTTACCGTCTGCCTCAAGCTTTTTCATCTCTCTCCGTGTGAGTACTCTTTTATTTCCGTATTTATCCACTATCAAATATCTGCTGAATCCAAATCTCGTAATCTTCTTGAACTTCTGTTCACCAATCTCAAGTTCCGGCGTTCTTACTTTCCACTTTACAAATGGTTTCTCAATCTTTTTCAACCTCTTTGCCTGCTTTTTCATATCCTTTTCTACAGTCTCTATTGGCTGCTCTGGAGTCAATTGTTTTATGCGCTCAACTACATCACGAGAAAGCAATTCTTTGCCGTATGTGCTCCCGAGCCTCATTGCTTGTTCTATGTTCCATATCTCCCTATTCAGTAATTTCATCCATGCAATTGCTTCTTCTGGGCTCTTTTGTTTAATCTCTTCAAATCTCCTCTTCAGTTCTTCAACCTCTGGTTTCAGCACATCATAGTTCTCTGCTTCTTTGAGTATTGCATCTGCAATCTCCATCTGCTTTTTAGCAATGTCTTCGTATGGTAGTTTAATATCCAAAACCTTCTCAGCAGATTTTAGTTTTTCAATTGCATCTGCAATCTGTACTACATCATCCCAGTTTCTCATTTGTGGTATGCTCTTGTTGATTCCTTCCTCAAGGAGCTTTTTCATTTGCTCTCTATCTTCCTTCACAAGAACCGGTAAGTTTAGTGTTCCAACCCTCTGTGCGTACCTGAGGATTCCCTTTGCTGCAATCTTATTGGCCAAATTAATCATATCTCTGCTCTGATTTGCCTCCTCAACAGTAAGTTCCTCTGGTTTCTTTGGCTCTCTTTCCATTCTGTACTTTTGGACAATATCTATAACACGCCTTGCTTCATCCTCAGATAATCTATTCTGTTTTACAAGCCATTCCTTTACTGCTTCTGGGTCTGCGTTGTATTTGTCAAATGCTTCTGCAACCCTATGCAACAGCGCTGCTTTCTCTGCAATACGCCTACCTGCTACTGTTGTAGTGTCTAGAAGAATAGGTTTGTTCCTAATCCACTTATCAAGAGCCTCCATAACTTTTGGATGTTCGTAGTCTATTGCTCTTTCTTCTTTCAGTTGTTCTGCTAGATCTACAATCTTCGTTATGTGCTCTGTATCAAAGTTGACATAGTGTCCTTTCCCCTCTTTCTTTTCACGGACAAGCGCCCTTATAACTTCTCCTTTTCTCCTTCCTTTTTCAAGTTCGCTCGCTGCCCAGTTAATAACATTCGCATTATGGATCAATGCCTCTTCATATTCGTCTTTCGGAGTAATCTTTTCTCCAAGAGCAAGCTTTTCAATGATTGGTTTTAGTTCTGGGCTACTTAGATCAATCTTTGGCGGTTTCTGGGTTTCAATAATCTCTTTGATCTTCCTCAGGTCCTCATCAGGTATTCTATCTTTGTACCCTCTGAGTATGCGTTCTGCTTTTCCAAACTCTTTTTTATTCAATGCGTCATGAACCAACTTTATTACCTTTTCTGATACTGCTGACTTGAATGTTGGTGCTGGAAGTGCTAGAGCAGGTGCCTCTGCTGGCTTTTCTTCTTTCTTCTCAGCAACTAAGCCAACCTTCTTTGCAATATCTGGATAAAGAGCAACAATTGCTTCAGTATGCGAGACATTTTCTTTTTCGGCGTGTTCTTCAATCCTCTCAATCGCTTCATCAAGTGGTATGCCCTGTTCTTTGAATGCCTCAGCTATCCTCTCTTCAATTGTTTTTTCCTCAGGTGCAACTGCTGGTGGTTTCCTTTTCTCTGCAATTGCTTGTTTTATCTTTTCTTCCTCCTCTGGAGAAACAACAAGCAATCCTTGTTTGTATAGATCAATATCAAACGGTGTTGGTTCCTTTGTTTCCTCTCTTTGTGGTACTCCTCTTTCAACCTCTTCAACAGGTCTTTCTGCTGTAGCCTTTCTTCCAACAATCCTCTCAAAACTTTCTTTTATCTCTGGATGTCTCTCAATTGCTCTCAATTTCAAAAATGTATTTACTGCGTCTATTTGCTCTGGCGTTTCTGGAGCCAACAATAACCTTCCGCCACTCTCCTTATAGTGTTTCTGGAACTCAGCCCACCAGGATGCTGTCCCAATATCCTCCCTTGGTAGTTCTGCTTGATACTGTCTACCTATCTCTTCAAGAGAGGTGGGTTGTTTTGCCATAAGTTCTTGATACATCCTCGCTGCTTCCTCTTTGTCTCCTTCAAAAAGAGCCTTTTGTATGATCTGCTCAAGTTGTTGATTGCGTTCGTGCAATGCACGAATGCCGTCCTCTAAGTGGGACACGCGCATGAGCAATTCTCCATGTTGTGTTTGTTCAATTGCGGGGTGTGGCTCATACCTCGGTCGTTCTCCTGCTGCCATTTGTTCTGCTCTTCTTCTCTCTTCTTCACTCAATGTTGATAAGTAGTGTTTAACAGCCCTCTTCAACAGTCCGGGCCTTATCTTCATTCCTAAGTATGCATTCTTTATACCATAGCTTTCCAATGCCTTTAACTCAAATTGGTCTGCCACGCGTTCAGAAAGCAGATAGTTGTAGCGTCTTGTTCTCCTTTCAGAAGGAACATATACCTTGGATCGTTTCCAAGGGGAATTAAAACGAGCGGCTTTGTAATAATCCGCTTTTGGTATCAGGCCGCGTTTTGCAGCCCATTTCATATCCCTATAATATCTATATCCTCTTTTCATGTTTACAGGCATGCGCACACCCCACATTTGTAACTTGTTGGTAGTTACAACTTATGCATATAGTAATATATATACATTGCTATTTTTGAACCAAGAGTTTATAACCTTTTCGTTATTGTTAAAACAAAAATAGGCGGTTTCTCTGGCAATTTCATAATTTCACTTGTTTTCCTGAACGCATTCGCCAAAAAATCGTCTTTTGGTATGCCTGAAATGATACAAAC
>JAGGYF010000001.1 GCA_021162685.1 Candidatus Iainarchaeum sp.
CCGAAAAAGCAAATGAGATTGCGGAGGATATTTTAAAAAGGTTGAGGATCCCAAGAGGCATCCCTCGCATTGAAAAGATAATTACAACAATGGAGGAAATGTTGAGAGAGGGTCAACTCTGGAATGGAAGGATCCCACACAAAACAATATGTAGTAAATATGGTTTTAGTGATACTGTGTTGCTTGATGCACTAGCACAAGCCTCCCCAGAACACATGCAAAAACTGGATGAGATATATCTAAAAAAGGAAGAAGCAAAGAGATCTGGTGTACTTGAGAGAGACATAGATCCGATTGCACGCAAAATTGCTCATAAACATGGATTGCATGTTGCATCTGAAGATGAATTTGATGAATTGTTTACAAAAGCGCACAAAGAATTAACAGAGATACATGCAAATGAGAAAAATTTAACATACGAAGAAGCATCAAAAAAGGCTGCAGAAGCCATAAGAAGAATACTGAATATTGATAATCGATTTTTTTCTTGGACAAAAATTACAAATGCTACTCGAGATGAGCTCCACAGATACTGTGATATGTTTGGTTTACAATACTCTAAAAATGAGACGACCCATAGCACAAGAATAAAATTATTTAAACATTTCAGGATGGAAAACAGACTAGAAGAAAAAGCAAAAAAACTTGTTGCTGCATATGATGCGCTAAAAAAGCCATATAGGGAACCAACAATAGATGAACTTGTAGAAGCCACGAAACCCACCAACATGAGTGAGTTTTATTTGCTTAGAGAATATGCAAAAAAAGAGCTGAAAAAAGAGATCAAGATTACATTGAAACATCAGGCAAAATCACTAGATGTTGTATATGAATTGGTGAAAGAAAAAGGGGGCTTTCAACCATCTATCAAAGAAGTTATAGAAAGAACAGGATTGAAAGAATGTGCTGCACATAAATGTATAACCACTGTTATGAAGGCCATAGGGAAAAAAGAAGAAAAGCCATTGGTCACAATAAGGAAAGCAAAGATAAAGGAAGATCCATACAGGAAGGTGGCAAGAGATCAGCTTTACATGTTTATCCCAACAGATTATAAGTATTTTATTATGCGTTTTATTGATGAAGGAATTCATTCTAGATCATTGTTAGAACACGAAATACTAAAAGTTGGTGGAAGTCCTTATATTAGCCAACGCATATCAAGTATATTAAATGATCTAGAGGAAAAGGGGATTATTCGATCATCTGGTAGAACCTATGAACTTACAGAACTTGGAAAGAAGATACTTGACGCAACAAACAACCACTTTTATGAGGGAGTTCTACCTATAGAATTAAAAACAGATGGTTTAGAATGTCTCTCACACACATTTGGGAGAGGGCTGGCAAAATCAAGTTGTAGAACATTTCTAGAATTGGCGGATCTACATGAATCTTTACCTGAAAGGAAATGGATAAGCTTTGGAGGAGAAGGAGAGTTAAAGCAGAGGACCTCAACCATTATGAAAAACTTCGCAAGAGTGGGTGCAATAGAATTTGAAACAGCACCGCCCTGGGAAAGAAAGGAGAGAAAAGGGAGATATGTTTACGAACTCTCAAGTGACATAAAAAAGATAGGGGGGATACCTAAAAGAGAACTAGAAGAAATAAAGAATATTCCCCTAACTGGAAAATACAATTATGAAACTAAAAAGAGGATTGAAGAACTATTGAAAAAGTACAAAGTATCGCCAGAGGCCAGAAACATAATAAAATCGCCTGTAGCGCTTCTAGTTGCTTGGTCTCTTGCAAGGGGGGCCACTCAGTATAAAGAGATTGCAAAAAGAGCAGGTATTTCTGAGATGATGACACGGGGACACATGAATACGTTTCTAAAAAAAGGATTGGTCGTTAGGAGGCCTTATGGCATTAGAATCCGGTTCGAATCTCCATATGCTATACGCATTTTGAATTATTTACGTGCAATGGAGTCCATTATTGTAGAGCATTTGAAGGAAGAAGGAGTAAAACCTCCAAAGCCAAAAGAGGAGCGCGAGAAGAAAACAACTCCAAAGAAGGTTGAAATGCCTGTGTTCTCTATAGAAAAGATTCCAACCATGGAAGAAGCCATTAGGGACCTAGAGAAGAGGGGATATATAAGCGATGCAGAAGAAAGAGCAAAAAAATCTATTGAACTACTCAGAAAACTGCATAAGGAACTTGGAGAAGAAAATCCAGACCCATCTAGAGTCAGGCAACTTGTGGTAGAATGGGGCGTATGGTATGGGATACCTAGTTGTAAGGATATTGCCAAATGTATACCAAAACCATTCTCTATTAGATTTGGCGCAGTTAGTAAACGAATATCAAAAGCTGGAAAAAGAGATCCGAAATTACTAGAAAAATGGGAAGAAAACCAATATCACAATCCAAATTCAGTGATCTATCGCGATGTAGAGGGTCTAACAAAAGACAGAACGCTTCCAGAAAAGGTGAAGGCCTTATATGAAATGTGCAGACGTGCAGAAGAAGGAGAAAAAATAAACATTGGAGAAGTGAGTATAAAGACTGGTTTGGATAGAAAAACAGTTAGGGATATATTGACAGAGGGAGTAGATGAGTATATTGCAAAGAGACCAAGAGGAAAAATAGCATTTATGGTGCAACTTGCAAATGAGATGGTACCATCACCGCTTGAAGAAGAGATTGAGAAGATTATAGAGGATGCCAACAAGCGGCCTTTGGTTATGAGGCAGGCGGTTATTGAGAAGGAAATAGAAAGGCTCGTTGTAAAATATGCTGAAGAAAAGGGAATTTCTATGGAAGAAGCATATGAGAGGATAATGAAACTATTTGAAGAATATACCTAGACATTAATTTTAAATATACCTAGACATTAATTTTAATTCATGCCCAGGGGTCGAAAGAAGGGAACCAAGGTATCTGAGAGGTACAATCCCAAGAGATTTTACCCACAAGAACATTTGAAAAAATTGGAGCCTTTTGGCGGATACTTTGAAAAAGGAGACAAGATAGAAATTCTGAAAAGGATTCATGAACTACGTGCTAAAGGAGAGTTTCCTGAATACCCAAAACCCCTACAAGAGATTGTGTATAAGGTTATAAGAGAGGGGGAAAAACCCCCTTATGGATTCTTTGCTCATCCTGAAAACAATGCAATGCTAGTAAGAGAGATGATCCTAAAGGTAGCTGAAGAAGAAGGAGTAACGCCCGAAGATGTTGTTAAAAAAATCAACTGTGATCACTTTGGTCTACATGGGATTATATCTGCATATATGCACTTTGGTTCATTACACAATGCTGTTGCCGCAGCAGGATTTGAACCAATTAAGAAAAAGGAGGCATACATTGAACCAAAAAGATTGGAAAAGGTAATTAATGCATTGGAAGAGATGATCAAAAATAGAAAACATGAAGAAATTTCCTGGTCAAATGCATTGTCTAACCTATCTGAAAAGCACGATATGAGTTTTAAAACGCTGCAAGCATTGCTCAATCCCTCCTATGATCGATTCGGTGCTGGAGAGGAATCACTAAAAAAGCGCATCCTAGAAATTAGAAGACAATGGGGGCTTGATTTCGAACCCATCATTGAAGAACTGATTGGCCTTAGAGAAAAGGTATATGAAGAAGAAAAAAGACATCCAACACTTGACGAGATATACTCCGTCTCCCCGAAGGCATCAAAAAAGCAGATTGAAAATGCGGTTAGGAAGTTAGAAAGTGAGGGGTTTAAGGTACATTCATACACTGCGCTTGCTGTCAGAAAGTTGAGGAAATATCTAATGGAACACAAATCTGTTGACATGGACACCATCATGGAACATATCAAACTGCCAGAAGCTAGATTAATTGTAGCAAAAAAAATGTTAGAAAAAAACGGCGAGATTGAAATAAGGGACGGAAAGATCATAAGCAAAGAAGAAAAGATTAGGGAGAAACATCTATCAGACCTTCTTCAATTCTACCATGAATTCCATAACAAAGACATATACACCACATACGAGATAGCAAACTTCCTTGGTATAGAGCATGATGAAGCAAGGCGAGTAGCAGAACGCCTTGGGATTAAACTCACAGCTCCAACCTACGAAGAAGTCTATGAAATTACTCCTGAGTTCACTCATGATTTACTTGGTTGGTTAATTGAACACTTCAAGGAGAATAAGACTGTTAAAACAACTACATTGTATGAAGTGTTTAAGGACGTTAAGGGAGAAAAGGTGAAAAAGCATGTAGGGAATGCACTATACAAACTAAAAAAGAGGGGGCTGATTAATAACGCAAAGGTAGGTGAATGGACACCAAGTGGTTTATTGAAAGAAGTGTTGAAAAAAGAGGGAATAGAAGTATATGAGCCGTATATTCGTGAAGGTTATGAAAAAGTATATGAAGTTGCTCCTGGGTTCACTCATGATTTACTTGGTTGGTTGATTGAGCACTTTAGAGAGAATAAGACAGTTAGTGCATCTACGTTACAGAAAGTGTTCAAAGATATTGCAGGAGAGAACACCAAGGGGTATGTAGAAAATAGAACACAATGGCTGAAAAAGAAAGGCCTTGTTAAGAGTATAAAAAAGGATGTGTGGATCCCGGATGGATTATTGAAAGAGGCATTGAAAAAGGAAGGAGTTGAGGTATACGAACCATATATTCGTGAAGGTTATGAAAAAGTATATGAAGTTGCTCCTCAGTCTACACATGATTTACTTGGTTGGTTGATTGAGCACTTTAGAGAGAATAAGACAGTTAGTGCATCTACGTTACACGATGTGTTTAAGGAGATTATAAATAAGGATGCCGTGGGAGAGATAGGGAATAGATTACAAGAATTGAAAAAGAGAGGATTGATCAAGAATATAAAGGTAGGAGTGTGGGCTCCAGATGGGTTATTGAAAGAAGTGTTGAAAAAGGAGGGAATAGAAGTATATGAACCAAAGGGCTACGACAAGGTTTATGAGGTTGCTCCTAATTTCACACATGATGTACTTAGTTGGTTGATTAAGCAATTTGGAAGAAACAAAGTGGTTGAAACATCCATATTGTATAAAATTTTTAGAGATGTTGCAGGGGAAAACAGTATAGGATACGTAGGAGGAGCGTTGCATGAATTGAAAAAGAAGGGATTGATCAAAAAGGTAAGGAAGGGGGCATGGATTCCAGATGGGTTATTGAAAGAGGTGTTGGAAAAAGAGGGAATAGAAGTATATGAACCAAAGGGTTATGATAAGGTTTATAACACCACCCCCCCATCTACGCATGATGTGCTTGGTTGGTTAATTGAACACTTCAAGGAGAATAAGACTGTTAAAACAACTACATTGTATGAAGTGTTTAAGGACGTTAAGGGAGAAAAGGTGAAAAAGCACGTAAGGGATGCACTATACGAACTAAAAAAGAGGGGGCTGATTAATAACGTAAAGGTAGGTGAATGGACACCAAGTGGTTTATTGAAAGAGGCATTGGAAGAGGAGAGGGAAAGGATTGCTGAGATTAAACCACCTGACCGTAAATTAATAAAGAAATGCTTAGAGCACTTCCAATTCCTACTTGATGAAAGAGGGTATTTAGGTGAAGAACCACCATGGAAAGAACTTGCGGAACATGTTGGCAGGACACCAGACGAAATCAAATCATGGTTCAATGCGGAGTATATGAACAAAAAGGAATACACTAAATACCAAAAACTGCTAGAGAGAAACAAAAACGAAAAGATAGTTGAAAAGATGCTAAAGAGACCACCATACTCTTTTATAATACGGGGGATGCTGGGCGAACTCAAAAACCACAGGGGTATTGCGGAAGTAGTTGATGAATTTGTGACTGGTCATCGCATAGACACAGAGCGATTGGGACTTGATGCCCTTGCTGATAGACTTAGGAAGGAACTAGGGTTTGGGCCATACGGAAGGATAAAAATGCTCCTAGATGCTGGAAGGATAAAAGAAGCGCGGGAACTGCTGAGAAGATATTCCAAAACAGTAGAGGACGAAGAACTAAAAAAGGATGTTTCAGAAGTGATAGAAAAACTACAAATATTCGACAGAAAGCTTGCAGAACTTATAATAAAGTTCAGGTATAAGCGGTTGAGAAAGTTTATTGGAGAGGAACAGACAAAAGATAAAGCAAAACGAATATACAGGATTCTATTGAAGCGACTTCTGAGCGCTGGCCTTGAACCAGAAGATGCTGAGTCTATTGCAAGCGCACTCATGAGGGATAGATTACCAACCTACCTAGTGGTCCCAGGAGAAGAAGACATCCGGAAAATCAAGGATGAAATTGAAGAAGCGATGAAGACAATCCAGAAGGATGAGGAGGATATAATCGTACACAAGACCACTGAACTAGAATCCCTTAAAAAAACGCAAAAACATGAAGGAAAACGTGCTGAGGAGGGTTCTGATAAGGTGGCAAAGCCCCTAAAAAAACGCGAAAAAGAAGAGCATGAACCAACTGAATTAGAGGCGTTATGGGATGAAAAGAGAAAAGAGGTGTATAATACTACTTCCAGGTTCGCATATGATCTGCTTGATTGGTTGATTGAACACTTCAAAGAAAATGAAACTATCAGCACATCTACATTACATGAAGTGTTTAGGGATGTTGCAGGAGAGAATGTTGAGAGGTATGTAGCAAATAGGTTACACGAATTGAAAGGGAGGGGCTTAATCAGAAGAGTAGGAACAGGCGAGTGGGCTCCAGATGGATTATTGAAAGAAGTATTAGAAAAGGAAACTGAAAAACATCCTGAAACATTTGAAAAAGTCGTGGAAGAAGCAAAGGAATTGGTAGGAAAGAAAGAGTATTTGAGTGTGTGGGATAGAATGGATATTCTTGTTGAAGCATTTAAGGCATTGGCTCGTGACAAAGGACTATTCCGGACATATAATCAATTAAGAATGGAGATGACAGCAACAAGGTTTGCTGTTGCTGTATTGTTTGGTCCAGAAGCTGCAGATAGGATGTTCAAGACAAGAAAAGGCCGTATGCGTGAATGGTTAAATGAGCTAGAAAGCAAAGGAATAAGTGAGTTCTTCATAGTAGAAAATCTTGGAAAAGAAGTAATACCTGAATATTATATGATACTAACTGAGAGAAAAGAAAAAACGATAAAAGAGTTTATGAAAATGATTATAAATAGAAACACACTAGACTTCTAATTAGTGATTAGCAACATCCCAAATGCTTACCCACTTTCCTCTTCGCTCCTCGTCACCTGGTACACCGCACTGGACCTGGATCTCTACTTGTGGTCTCTTTTTCGGTATGTAATCCCTAATAACTGCCTCAAACTCAAACGTCCCTCTTCTTACTCTAATCCTCCCACTATCATCTAGGTACTCAATCTCAACCTCTGGATACAAACACTCTTTTATAAGCTCAACATCTTCTTGATAGGTAAAGCCGTATTTCTCCATAGTGGTCAGTTTAGCCGATGCAATAAGCTTTTTCTCAAACCTGCCCCATCCCATGGTTTTTAAATAAGAAAAACTGATTTATAAATGTTTCGCTTGTCGTTGTTCATGACGTTGGTTGACGAAGGTAAGAATGCGCCTCTGTGATCATGCTCCTTATCAACTCTGCTGATGCCTTCATACGCTCCTTTGACTCCTCTGGGAGGTCTATCTCAATGACTTTCTCAACACCATTTGCACCAATAACAGCAGGCACTCCCATTGCTACATCCTTTATCCCATACTCTCCATCAAGAACGCATGAGCATGGAATAATCTCTTGAGTGTCATTGATAACTGCATTAACTAACTGAGATATACATATGGCTGGGCCCCATTGGGTTGCTTTCTTCAATTCAACAATCTCCTTTGCCTCATTCCTTACCCTATGAAAAACGGTTTCGTCAAGTTCTGGGTTATCTGAGAAAAGTTTTCCGCTATGTGCTCCAAAAACATGTCCTTTATATCCAAGAAAATGTAGCCGAGTTGTATCAAGGAGGTTGCCAGAACCCAACACCTTGTTCCTATCCAGTGAGGTTTGCTCAAAAAATAAATAGGTCATAACATCATTTGGGTTCGCAACATTCACAATAACCCCATTATAGTTCACTTCCTTCAATCTTTCTGATATCTCTCTGATTATATTGGAGTTTATCCTTAGCTGTTCATCAGAGGAGACAAAGCCCCTCCCTATACCTGCACATACAACCACAACATCTGAGTCCCTTACTAAATCATAATCTATCCCACCAATTACTTTTATTTCCTTCCTTAGCGCATGCGCTGCATGCATAAGGTCTTTCGCTTCTCCCCTTACTTTCTCCTCCGTTCTATTCAAGAGCACCAACTCGCCTATGTTTGGCACAGTACACACTAGAGAAAATGCTGTTGCTATACCTACCTTTCCTACACCAACAATAGAAACCTTTTTACCTTTCATAAACCAACCCGAAAATGAGTGTTATATTTACGTATTTCACAAATAAAAAGGTTTGCAAAAATAGAAAGGATTAAATGTTCTTGTGGCAAAATATTATCATGCCAAGAAAAAAACTCAGGATAATGATGCCTGCATATTACTTCGGAGGAAAAGGGGGTTCCTCAATTCACATTGCTAAACTCAGTGAGGAACTGGCAAGGCGTGGACATGAAATTCATCTAGTGGTTAGAGACACACCTGAAGCAAGAGCATATAGGCCACCAAAAGAGCTGAAGGACAGGATATTTGTACATTTTATAAAAAAGTCAGGCTTATACTTCCCTCTTGACTTCATAAAGAATCCCTCTAGGTCTGTACAGCTTATGAAGCTAATTGACGAGATTAAACCAGATGTTATAAAAT
The DNA here is from genome assembly GCA_021162685.1 of Candidatus Iainarchaeum sp. Classification (GTDB taxonomy): domain Archaea; phylum B1Sed10-29; class B1Sed10-29; order WALL01; family WALL01; genus JAGGYF01. The sequence goes on from JAGGYF010000001.1 coordinate 8,761, forward strand.
TTCATGAAACAACGGCTGCTGTTGGGCTAACGCCCGCAGTGCTTTTGGCAGGCAAGATAAAGGGTATCCCCATCATTCTGCATACGCACACAATTATGAGGGCCAGATACCCAAAAGGCAAAAAAGGCGACAGAAGATTGGATGTTATCCACTGGATAAGTGACAAAGTTCCGCAGTTCATGCTGAGGATTGCAAGACCAGAAGGCACAGCTACATGGAGTGGAAAAGAATTTGAGCATCCATTGAGCGAAAAGTTAGTGCCTGTTGGCACTCCAATAGATCTGGACTTTTTTTCCCCTGAGAATGCGAACAATATTAGGCATAGGATAGACAACATAAAAGAAAACAATGTTATAATAACTACCATAGGAAGAATAGACCCTATAAAAGGTCAGCTTGATGTTGTAAAAGCTCTGAGGTATGTTGTGGAAAAAAATCCAAATGTAAAACTTCTTTTTGTTGGTGGAGGACATAAGAGGCCATATGTGAATGAAGAATATCTTTCACAGATTGAGGAAGAAATCAAAAAAAACAGGTTAGAAAAACATGTGATATTTGTAGGGGATGTTGATCAAAAAATGGTTAGGGACATTATTCATTCCTCAGACGTGTGTGTGCAATTAGGATGGCACGGAAGAACATTGCTTGAAGCAATGGCAATGAAAAAGCCATTGATTACAAGTAAGAGAGAGGCTGAAACTCTAAATCTTGTTGAGCATGGGAAAAATGGTCTACTAGTAGATGCCAAAAATCCAAAGGAGGTTGCTGAAACAATTCTTTCCATCGTAAACAACAAAGAACTAGCAAGAAAACTTGGAAAGAACGCAAGAAAGAAAGCTGAGATGTTTTCTGTAGAGAGAGTTGCAGATAGAGTAGAGAGTTTTCTTTACAGGGTTTTGGAAGAGCAATCAAAAAGCAAGGAGCGGCCAAGAAAGAAATCGTAGCGGACCCGGGGGGATTCGAACCCCCGATACCTGGCTTTCAACATCCATGCGCACTTGAGTGGTACCTTGTGTACCACGATGCGCCGATCCATGCGCATTATGGATTTAGAAGGCCAGCGCCCTATCTGCCAACCACGGGGGCTGGTCGCAAAGCGAGCACCCCCAAAGCGTGAACCGATTTTGCGGTTCCTGGCTAGGCTACGGGTCCAGGTTTTTAATTTTTCTGTTTTATAGTTTTTAAATAATTTGGTTACATTCTACTCGGAGCAGCTATGCCCAAAAGGTCTAGACATGCTTTGATTGTATCTGCTGTTGAGAGCACTAATGCCAATCGCTCTTCCTCTTTATCACTTCCTATTACCTGCTCACTGTTGTAGAATGAGTTGAATGTATAGGCAAGCTCATATGCGTAATTTGCAATTAGGTGGGGAGAATAGTGTGAAGCCGCATCCTCTAGAACATCTGGAAATTCTCCGATCTTCTTCAGAAGATTCTTCTCGCTCTCGGTTGTTAATGCTCCTGCTTTTGGATTCTTTGTAGATTTTTCTAGGATGTGTTTGGCCCTTACATATGCATACTGGATATAAGGTGCAGACTCCCCATTGAAATCCAATGCTGTTTCCCAATCAAAAACTATTGTTTTGTTATTTGAGACCTTTAACATGCCATACTTTATTGCACCTATACCAACGACCTTTGCAATACTCTGCTTCTCCTCTTCTGAAAGCTTTGGATTTTTCTCCTCAACTGCCTTCCTCGCCCTTTCAATTGCTTCCTTTGCAAAGTCCTCATAAAGTATTACGTTGCCCTCCCTGGACTTCATCTTACCTGATTTGAGTACAACTAACTCGTAAGCTAAATGATAACACTTATCTGCTTGTTTGAATCCCATGCGTCTTAATGTCTCAAATAATTGCTTGAAGTAAAGTTTTTGTTCAGAACCAACTACGTATATGCTAACATCAATATTGTATTCCTCAAACTTCTTCTTTGCTAGGTATAAATCTTTTGTACTATAGAGTGGAGTACCATCTGAACGCAAAAGGAGAAAAACGCCCAAACCTTTGTCTTTCAGGTCAACAATAACTGCTCCTTGGTCTAGTTTCGCGATGCCTTTCTCAACCAACTGTTTCACTAGTTCAACGCCTGGCTCCTCTACCTCACTCTCAAAGAACACAGTATCAAACGTTACACCGAGTTCACGGTAGATTCTATCAAATTCTTCAATACTCCATTGCCTTGTTTTCTTCCAGAGATCCACCAATTCCCTTTCCTTATCAAAGAATAATCGTTTGTAAACATTCCGTACTTCTTCCTCATACGCTGGATTTTCTTTCAACTTCTGTGCTGCTTCTTTGTATATCTCCCCAAGCCATCGCCCCTTGTTTTTTTCTGGCTTTTCTCCCTTATGGAACTTCTCCAAACACCAAAGCACTTTTGCGACATGTGTTCCTGTGTCTCCTAAATAATTCGCTGCAATCGTTTCATAGCCATTGTACCTAAGAATTCTAACAAGTGAATCTCCCAGACAAACATTTCTCAGATGGCCAACGTGAAATGCTTTATGTGTATTTGGTTGAGAAAATTCAACCATAACCTTTTCCTTTTTTTGTTTGCCTTTTCCGTAACCTTCCTTCAACGCATCTTCAACAATTGCTTTTGATAAAGCATCCCAATCAGCAAAGAAGTTCAGATAGGGACCATAAGCCTTAACGTTCTTTATCATGCCTCCGCGCTTTATTTTTTTAGCCAAAGCTTCTGCATTTTCTTTTGGGTTCCCTGGCAGCTCAAATGCAATTCTGCTCGCTAAATCCCCTAGCTTTGGGTCTGGGGGGTATGTAAGCTCATTGAGGCTAATCCTCTTTCCTGTAGCCTCTTCTATGGCTCTCTGTACTGCTATCTTGAACGGACGCATAATAATCCTTAACAACACTTTCTATTTAAGCTTGCTGCCTGAGTAGACGTTTTATCGCATTGTGAAGGGGGCCACCATACTCCCTTACTTTCCTAGCAAAGTGATATGCTAATCTTTCCTCACCCTGAAGATTGCCACTAACCAAACGCTGTACAAATTCGTGAAGTTCTCCTTCTCCTTTCATATACTCCTCATGAAGAATGTCCTTTAATTCTTCTAGTTCTTCTGGAGATAGTCCAAGCGTTTCATGCTTTAAATTTTCGACTCGCCTGCGAATGGTCGCCTCGGCTCTTTCAGGAGTCATAACCATGCTCATGCTGCAAGTCTCTGGGGATTTTATTTGTTCGAGTAGATCGATTCTTTCATGTTCCTCAATAAGGCCCTTTTCTTTTGCCTCATTTATTTTTGATCTAGCAGCAACGAACTCACCCTCATATGCTAGGTTAGCAGCATCTATGATATAAGGTAGTGCTTGTGCTTTGAATCTCTTCGTAAAAAATTCTTCTATCTTTGATTGAAACGCTTCTTCTGAGATGTATCCCTTTTCAAATGCGTCTCGTAATATATGATGAGAAGGGATTTCTCTCTTCCTCTCACTCATCTGTCTGGCACGCTTTAGATAGGAATGTGCTTTGGGATCCAGATCAGCATCTACCAATGGGCCTCTTGCGTATTTGCAAAAACGTTTTGCCATAGAATTATTTTGATAGGAGAGTATTTAAGCTTTGCTGGAAAAATCAGGGATTCACAGTCAGCTTTCCAAATCTGCCTGTACTGACCTGAATCTCTCCGTTGAACTCAGAAGCCCATCCGTTCTCTATCTTTATTTTGTCTCCTTTCTTCACTTTGTCAACATCGTCGTTCCAAAATGTTACCTTTACCGTATTTCCGTCTGTGTCCTTTCCAGTAGCAGAAACTAACCTACCAGAACCCCTGTGATTGCTCCACTCTCTTGGTTCTTCCATATCCACTATCTCAAGCTCTATTGAATCTATGGGTTTCCTTGCCTCCAGATCTTTAATCATCATATTATCACCAAAGAGGAATACTTTGCGTATTTTCTGATATAAAAAGGTTACATATGTATATGTTGTTTTTGAGGTGATTTTAAATAAACTAGTTCTTATATGTTCTAAATGAAACGAGCTGTTCCTCTACCAATTGTAATCACCAAAGAGGGCAAATGGTTTGTAGCTTCCTGCCCTATCTTGGATATTGCCACGCAAGGGAGAACAGAGAAAGAGGTAAAAGAGAACATGAAGGACCTTATTAATGAGTATATGAGAGACCCAGACACACCAAAACCTGGGCAATAAAGTACTGAACCATACAACGTGACCGTTTTTGTGAACGCATAATAATATATATGATATCTGAGTTAGAGACAGTGGTGTTTTCATGCTAGTGAAAGAAGTTATGACAAAAAAGCCGATAACTGTAAAAGAAAATGACTTCATACTTGACGTGATAAAACTCTTTAAGAAACATAGGATTAGAGGCGCTCCAGTAGTCAAAAAAGGTAAGCTTGTTGGATTGATAACTGAGAAACACATCCTTGACTTCATGGAAGTGCATGATTTTGGCTCTAGGTTGGTTCTTCCTGCTCCATTTGATTTCATAGAAGCAGTAATAGACGCACATGCCGAAGTTTATGAAGTTGAAAGAGAGTTTAATAAGCTGAAGCATGGGTATGTAAAGGATTTGATGGATAAAAATCCCGTAACTGTTACTCCAGACACGCATGTCTCAGAAGCAGCAGACATTATGACAGAAAAAGGAATAACGCATCTGCCTGTAGTAGAGAAAGGAAAACTTGTTGGATTAGTTACGAGAACAGATTTATTGAAAAGTTTGGTTTAGATTAATAAATACGTAATAACCATTGCGCTGCATGACATAATTGGTATGGTTAGATTATCATCTAAACCACGAAGATATGCTTCTGTTAACATGCCAACAACTGAACCAATTGCTGCTATAACAAACGATGTCTTGAAATCAAAATAGGTATTCAATGCGATTAGTGCTCCAACAAATGCCAGGCCAAAGCCTATGCCAGAACCCCTATAACTTTTTGTTTGGGTCCTCGGAAGCTTTTTTCTACCTATCTTTCTTCCTAGCCCAGTACAGATGGAATCTCCAATAGCAACAACTAGCATTGAAGCAACAATAAATATTTTGGGTAAGCCAAGCCAGAGGTGGTATAAAACCATGATGAACAATACACCCAAGAAGTACCATGTGACACCAGATGCTGGTGGTTTTCCTTTCCTTTCTGTGTGCTTTACAAGTTTTGAGAAGAAGATGATGTTTTTTCCTTGCTCTATCTGCTCTGCAAAGATTACAGTAAGTATTGCGCCTGCTGTAAGGAAGTAGAATGCCATATCCGAGGGAAGGTAGAAGACTGCTAATGCAAAGATTATACCTGAGACCAGATGTACTGCCTGCCTTTTCGTTTCGAGGTCAACTATAACCATGATATTGGTTTACTATGATGGGATATAAAAAGATGGAGGTAGGTATTATATACTCTAAATAGAAAGATTAGGATATGCCAGAGTATAGGGGTAAAAAGGCAAGGGATTTCTTCAAGCATACGTTATTCAGGTCGCATTGGAGAGAGATAGAAACTGTAGTAAACCACAAAATCCCTGATCCAAACACACAAATAGAGGATATGGATGAGGAGAGTATACGAGATATAATCAGTGCAGTCAAAAGCACGCTTATGATCACTAAGGGGATGGATGTTGCAAACAATTACGAAAAAAAGATGAATAGGGAACTGGAAAAGCTTAAAGAAGAAGTGAGATTAGGTGTCAGCTCTTTAAAAATACCTCCATCAGTAATTCTTGAGGCATTGAAAAAACCATATGGAAGAACAGTTGAGAATAATTGGAAAAGAAAGGAGAAAACACCGATAGAAGATAGCATAGAGGAAATCACCAGGAGAGTATTACCTGAAGGAGAGATAAAGGATATGCACCTCTCCCGTCTTGCGGATGAACTATTTAATCATTTTGAAGCACATGGAGTTCTTCCGCCATCTATGTCAAGACAGGAGGATAAACGCCTATTCCTTAATAGATTAAGGGAAATAATCGGAAAGTGAGCAAAACTTATAAATCATAATGTATTAAATTTAACTCTTTATGGGAGCATAGCTTAGCCAGGTAGAGCGCCGGTCTTATATGGCCACGCTCTGTACAGGTTGGCCTGAGTCAACCGGAGGTCAAGGGTTCGAATCCCTTTGCTCCCACTTTATTTGTATTAGGGGTGTAAAAATGGCAAAAAAGAAAAGAAAGAAAACTGAAAAGAAGGTTAAAGTTGAACATAAGGTAAAACATAAGGAGTTACCTCCTGAAACGTGGAACTGGGTATTTGTGGCAGTTGGGGCAATACTTATTATTGGTATATTGGCAGGTGTCGGAGACCTAGTTCAGAAAACAAGAGCAACACCGTGCGCGCCACAAGGACCATTAACAATCAGTGAACAAGCATTAGAACCAAATCAGGTTGCACCAGACGTTGCAGCCAATAAGCTAAAGTACCTCCTAGAAACAGTAAACACTGGAGCAACTGTAACAATAGACAATATAGAAACGAAATTTGGATTATACGCAATAGATGTAACACTTGAAAAAAACGGGAGAAGAATAAGCGACACCATATATGTTTCTAAGAATGGTGAATACTTATTTGGGCAAGCAGTCAACATGACAGAGGTTATGCAAAAGATAAATGCACCAAAGGAGGAGTTCCAGCCAGAAAAGGCAGAGATTCCAACAGTTAAATTCTTTGTAATGGCTTTTTGTCCATTTGGACAGCAAGCAGAAAAAGGACTTGAACCAGTATATAGACTATTGAAAGAAAAGGTGAACTGGGAGCCACACTATGTTATATACTCAAACTATGCTGGTGGAAGCTCTGATTACTGCATAGAGAATGGAACACTTTGTTCAATGCATGGAGTTGATGAGCTTTACGAGGACGTTAGGCAGCTATGTATAAAGAAATATTATGACACAGAGACATTATGGGACTACTTAAAGTACGTGTTTACAAACTGCCAGCTTTCCAACATAAACACATGTTGGTTGAGTGCAGCAGAGAGCGCAGGTATAGACACAGACAAAATAACAGAATGCCAAAATACAGAAGCAGTTGACCTATTGAAAGCAGAACAAGCACTAAACAAAGAGTATGGTGTCACAGGGTCACCGACAGTCTTCATAAATGATAAGAAGTATGTTGGTGGAAGAGATCCAGAATCATACAAAACAGCGATATGTGAAGGATTCACTACACAACCAGATGAATGTGGACAAGAACTTTCGACAAGCTCAACAGGGCCAGCAGGACAATGCTGAGCCCCCACTCATTTATTTATCAAAGCAGCCCAATACCCTAAAAACCCATGCACACCAAATTATCTTTGTGGGGAGTACCATAGAAAAGTTTTAAATAAGGCAAATAGGAGTATAAAGTATGGGGGCATTCAAGGCATACTTGCTGGGTTTGATTGCTGCATTCCTTTGGGGAACACACTCTGTGATTGTTAGATTTCTCTCCTCCTCACAAATTTCGCTTGTTTCGGTTGCAATTGTAAGACTCTATGTAGGAGCCATTACAATCTTTTTTCTTCTAAAAATTACCAATAGGAAAGTAAATATGAGGAAGTGCACTCCTGGATTTTGGCTTGTTCTTCTAAGTTGGACAGCAAACATGGTCTTTTTTCATCTTGGGTTAGGCTTTACAACAGCTACTGCCACAATGCTCTTAGAGAGCACTTCAGCAATATTTGTCCTACTATTTGTTTTGATGATTGGAAGGAAATTGAAGAAGAGAGAAATTCTGGCAATACCATTGGGTTTTTGTGGGGCTTCGCTCGTCATCATGGGAGGGAGCATAGACCTACTTGGATCCTCAACACCATTAGGTTACCTTCTTGAGTTGCTCGCAGCGATCTCATTTGCTTTTTTTATATTTTTTAGTAAGAAGTACCTGACTAGTTCAAAAAAGACGTGGGATAGAATGGAATCTCTACTTAAGCTTTTCTTTTTTTCAGCATTGTTAATGACGCCTGCCCTTTTTCTTTCCCCTATTTCACTAACATTTGTTGATATCGTGTTGTTGTTGACTCTCGGCATATTCCCTACTGCTGTATTATACTTGTGCTACTACGAGGCTATGAATAAACTCTCTGCTATTTCTGCTGCTTTAATTTTTAACCTCTCCGTAGTATTCACTATGATTAATTCGTCTCTATTTTTATCAGAAAGGATTCAACCAACACTTATTGGCGGAGCGATGTTGATTGTTTTTGGTTTAATTTTGGCAAAAAGATGATCATTCTTTTTCTCCGAATGTTTCGTTTACATCACGAATAAGTCTGTCGCAATCAGCCTTGATTGCTTCAAGGTGTTTAATAATCCTTTTCTTCTCCTCTTGAACCTTATAGATTTTCTCATAAGGTTCTATTGCTGCATCAAACATATACTTATCAATCATAGCATATGGGAACTTGTCCATACGTTTTGCAATGTCAATGCATATCTTCTCCAAAAAGAGGTTCATGGCTTTCTTTACCTCTGATTTTATCATCTTATCTGGCGAGAGGCCCTTCCTCATGGCTCTAACTACTTGGGCATTTGCAAAAGGCAACTTCTCAGATTCTAGCTCTTCATCATCCTTCTCCGGTACAGCCTCTTTCTCTTCTGGCATCTGCATCAACTCCTCTAAACCCTTTGCTAAAAAGAGGAATTGAGAGTATTTAAAGTTATGTCTTTGAGGGCGAAGTTAACTTAGTCAGACTATACTTTCTCTTGTCTTTATGAATAAGAAGGAGATGAGCAGCAGCGTTGGCAGCTCAAGAAAGGAGGGAAAAAGAGGCAGATATACAAAGAGCTGGAGATAAGTAAGAAAGGGTTTGAAAAATTTAGGGAAGTGGGTAAAGGAGACTGCAAATGTCGGATAGTGTCGGTGGAAAACTAAAAGCATTTCAGTAGGGACCAGGGTACAGATATTTACGCTCTGTAAACTTGTTGTTTTTACTAATTTGCCTCAGAAACTTTTATAAACCCCTAGTTGATCCTAAGATAGTGGTGAGTGTATGAAGAAGTTGCTTCTTGTACTTGCAATACTTGCGATGAGTGTGCTAACCAGTGGTTGCATTGAAGGTGAATCAAATGGCTCAAAACATCCTGAATACGACCTATATGATTACCCCATGCCAGATGAGCAGATATCTTCATTGTGTGTCGACAATGATGTATGGGAAAGGATGTTTGACGGCAAGTACTATGTTTATCAAGTGTATCCTAGAGGGGTATTAGATGCAAACCATGACTATTACAACTCTAAAGGAGAACTAATATTAAGTTGTAACCTTTTCTGGAATCCTGATGATGAAGAGTGTAAGAATTTCGTAAAAAGACTTGACAACAAAAAGAGATTTGAAACATATAAATGCCAAGGTAAGGCTTTTATCTCCTAATGCCATCACTGAAACTACAGACACAGAAACCGCAGGATGAAGTGCGCTCCTGCAGAGGCAGGAGGGAATGGGTACATGACTATGGGAGTGTCAGAATGATAGCCGAACATCTTGGTCTCCAGGATATAAACGTAGAAGAGCTAACGAATTTGAGAGGGGCAAGTGTAGAATTCATAAAAGAGATAACAGTAATGCCTGCACGAAAAACTCTAGCCATATCCTATTAAACAAGCTGGGGAAAAATGGAGAAGCATTAAAGGCGTGCAACCTTGCCTTGGAGATTAACCCAGATAGCATATACAGACTATTAAACAAAGGTGCGATTCTTTTTAGGATGGGCAGACATGAAGAAGCACTAGAACATTTTAACAAGGTATTGGACATAAACCCGAAGGATATCAGGGCATTAATAAACAAGCGCGCAGTTCTTCTCAAGATGGGCAGGGA
>JAGGYF010000015.1 GCA_021162685.1 Candidatus Iainarchaeum sp.
AAATACTTCCTAAACCTGACAACAAATGATTGGGACACAACACCAATCATGCACTCCATATCCATAACATACAAACCATTACTATCAAACCTCACATACACAGTAAATCTTGACAATGGCATACAATGGGTAGCTCTGAACAGAAGCGATGGCACACAAATAGCCAACGAAACTGTCTCAAACTGTAATACCTTCTACACAAACACAGAAGAGGTAAACACAGATTATACGTATACAATCATAGCAAAGGACTGCTCTGGAAACACTCACACAGAAAGTTATCCATAATACTAATAATGGGATCTTGTATCCCACCACGAACGCCCATATGTAATTTGGGCATAGCAAAGGACTGCTCTGGAAACGCTCATACGAGGAGTTATCCGTAACTTTTATCCTATAGGTGATTTTTCAAAATCCCATGGTTCATACACAGGCCATTCCAAAACCTTCCAAGCCTTTACACTATATTTCTTCGCTATTTTTCTGGCTGTTTCAACATCTGTTTCAATCCGTTTTTTCTTTCTGTTATAGTAAAGCCCCTCCTTTTTCGCTATCTCTTTATGCCCGTCTATCACTCCTTTTACAATCAACCCATATCTATTGACCTTTTCCCAGGGTTTCTTTATTACATTTGCCCTTCTTTTCAATCTCCTTGTCAGTTGGACACCATGTTTAACGAAAACAGAACAGAAGTGCGCCTTTACGCCTCTCTTTTCAGCATATCTCAAAACTTTCAATGCAAGCTTCTTTGAACCAGTTACAGCATTTGTATATTCATCATGTTTCATTCCATGTCTTTTCATTCGTTTCCAATTGGAGTCTGAGAATTCAAGTTCATTCAAATTCAGAAAGATATCCTTTTCTGCGCAAAAGTCAACAACCCTCTTAAGTCGCTTCCAATCACCTGGAATAACAGGGATCTCAATACCAACATCCATGTTGGTTTTCAATGCTGGCTCTAACCATTCAAAATGTTCAAACACATGAAATCTTATCTCATCAAGCCCTGCTTGTTCAAGTTTTTCAACATTTTCTTCTGTTGCCAATTTTCCATATGTATATAGATGTATATGAAAGCGTTTTCCAAATGTACTCTTCAATAGTTCTATATAACGACACACTCTGTCCACAACCAATAGGGGTTCGCCGCCAGTTATTCCTGCGCCCAGTGCGTTCATCTCCTTTGCCTCTTTTATGATGTCTCTATCGTTTCGTACAGGCCTTTCATTTGCATATACTACATCTTTTCCTGCTCTTTCCAATGATATAGGGCAGTACCAGCATTTTTCAGTACATCTACCTGTAACAAAGAGAACAAGTTTTGCTCCTCTATGACAAAGGATACATCCCTTTGGGAATCCATCTGTGAGTATTGCATGGTCTCTCTCGCGCATACCTTTATTTAAAACATCTGTTATTAATTAACCATGCGTGTCCGTAAGACAAGGAGAAACTGGGTTCTGTTTGCTTTGGTCATTGTGCTACTCTTCATCCTCCTATTTACTGGCTTCTTTCTAGCAGCATTACTTGGCATGGACTTTGAGGGGGGCAAAGTAGGAGTTGTGCCTATAAAAGGCCCGATAGTAAGCGAAACCTCTGAGAATGTATGGGGAACCCAAGTAGGTGCAAGGGACATCATAAAGCTTATAGAAGCAGCAGATAATGATGAAAGCGTTTCTGTTATCCTTCTTGATATAAACAGCGGCGGTGGCTCAATAGTTGCGAGCAAGGAGATAATGCGCGCAGTAAAAAGGGCAAAGAAGCCAGTTGTTGCCTACATCGGAGATGCTGGCGCATCTGGTGCATATTACATCGCAAGCGCTGCAGACATAATTGTTGCTGATGAGGATTCTATTACAGGAAGTATAGGTGTTCTTGCGATGATTCCTAATTACAAAGAGCTTATGCAGAAGATAGGCCTGAATATGACTATATTGAAGGAAGGGAAGAACAAAGTGATGGGAAATCCATACGAGGAGATGACACCTGAACAGAGACAGATATTCCAAAATATCCTAAAACAAGCATATGAAGAGTTTAAATCAACAGTGATTGAGAACAGAAGGGGAAAGATAACAGAAGAGGCATTTGATAGTATTGCAGATGGAAGAATACTAAACGGAAGGCAGGCAAAAGAGTGTGGACTGATTGACTACACAGGTTCAAGGGACCTTGCGCTCCGAAAAGCAGCAGGGTTAGGCAACATAGAAGGAAGACCAAAAGAGAAACTATTTGAGAAGAAGATAAGTCCGCTTTCATCAATACTTGGTGAGGCAGGATATGCATTTGGAAAAGGCATGTTAAATGCAATACAGCAAGACGTGGTGGTGAGGGCATGAAACAAAAGGTAAAAAACATATTCAAAGCATTTTTTACTGGCTTCCTAACAGTTTCTATCCTCCTCCTTCTAATGCACATTGTCGCACCAACATTAGGTATAAGATATATAACAACATTCACATCCACGTTTAATCTAAGTGTACCTCAATCTGGTAGAGTTCTCTATTTTTCACTAATGACACCAATCCTTGTTGGTGTGTTGTTTGCAATTGTTCAGTTTTTTGAGGATTACGAAGGACATTTATCTAGACAATACAGAAAGGTCGTGAAAACAAAAGAAACAGAGGAATTTATCGCAATTGTTCAGAATACATTATGGGGAACAGCAATTGGATTCTTCACAACGATGGTACTCTTCATATACCTGATGGGAAAACAGGGAACGTATACCATCCCCTATATTATAACAGTTACATCATCTGGGGGATTTGTTTCTGGTTCAACAACAATCATTTCTATTTGCACTATTCTTGGTTTATTATATGGGTTATGGCAAGCAGTTAGGATAAGCAAACATAAGGGGAAGGGCAGGCATGTTAGAAAAACTCGTGTTACCAAAAAGACTTGAGAAAACATGTGACGAGGGTATTGAAAAAAGGAAACATTGAAGTAATTATCAAAAACATAGAACAATTGAGGAAATCTGGTATTTTTACAGAGCAACATGAAAAGCTACTCTCAAGAATATCTCGGAAATCCACAACCAAATAGTGTTTTATTAGATGAGGTACACAATATAATCCCTATGTGGTCTCGCGAGGAGCTTCAGTTTTGCGTAAAATATCCTTACTCTAGTAGAACAAAGGAGATAGTGCGATGGTTAAATTTTGACCTAGAATCTCTTGACCCACAGGTACTTGAAAGAGCATTGCAGAGGGCAAAAGAAGGCATAGAGATAGGCGTGATAAATCCAGAGGTTGCATCACGCTCACAGAAGATATTACTTGTAGAAATTCTCTCATACCCTGTTGCTAAAATCATTGTTTCATTGACAAAGGACAACTATCTTATAAATAGATATGCACATGCAGAGGCGAATACAGCAAGAAGATTTCTATACAGAGATGACAACGGTGTAGTAGATGGGATTGCAACAGATGTTGGAATAAACATGCACAACAGAAGTGTGTTCTTTGTTGATTACCTAAATAACATTCCACTACAAGAACAATTCAAACTTGTAAATGCACCATTGGATAAAGGCAGGGTCACACTAACAAGGGAATCTGAGATAGAGATGATTGCTGAGGTACTACGAAATAATATTATACGTGACTTAAAGAAGCGATATGATATTCCTTCTATTTATTCAACCTATGCAAAAGAACTTAAACAGGGAGTAAGTGCAGAGAAGGCAGTAATCAGCGATGAGGACCTTGGTCCAGTAGATGCATCTTTGTTCCCCCCCTGTATAAAGGCATTGCTCTCTCGCGCACGTGCAGGCGAAAACATGGCTCACCAACCGAGATTTGTTTTGGCCACCTTCTTAACTTCTATTAACATGCCAATAGACCAAATCATTTCAGTTTTCAGGAACATGCCAAATTTCAATGAAAAGAAGACAAGATATTACATAGAATATTCTGCTGGAAAGCGAGGTTCTGGTGTAAAATACTCTCCTCCTGCATGTGAGAAAATGAAATACTATGGACTGTGCGTTAATCCAGATGCACTATGCTCAAAAGTAAAACATCCATTGAGCTATTACGCAGCCAAGAAAAAGGGTAAGAGATATGCAAAGCATTGATTTTATAAGAAGGGCATTAACAGAATGGTATCAAAAACATACTGTTAAGGCTCCTCCCCAAATAGAAAGAAGGGAGTTTGGTGCAGGTGTAGACAAAAAGATAGATTTCAGACACTTGAAGTTTAGGGACGAGCAATCCTTAAACATGTATATAAGAACATCCTCCCCACTCTATATCTCATATTCTGCAGCATACTACGAATTCCCAGATGGCAGGCCAATGGAAAAAAAGAACTGGTTAGGTGCAGACCTTGTTTTTGACCTTGATGCAGATGAGTATGAAACACCATGCACACACCCGAATGATTTAGTGTGTGAGATATGTATGGACAGGGTTAAACAAGAAGCAATAAAACTCATTGAAGAGTACCTTATACCTGATTTTGGCTTCAATAAAAACGACCTCTACATTGTCTTTTCTGGGAATAGAGGGTACCACATACACATACGGAACGAGGAGGTACACCCACTTTCGCAAAATGGCAGGAAGGAAGTGGTTGATTATCTGACAGCAAATGGGCTGGAACCGCAGTACCTTGGTTTGGTGGAGATGGGCAAGAGAATCTATGGACCAAAACTTGATAGCAAGGGATGGGCAGGAAAAATAGTAAGCGAAATATATAGCATACTCAGCAGTGATGATAAAAAGTTTATAGCAAAACAGTTGGGGATACCATCAAAAACTGCTGAGAGAATCATAAATGAAAAGGATTTTATTCTTGAAGGCATAAAACATGGAGAGTGGTATAGGGCAGGTATACCAAAAAAGACATGGGAAAAAGCATTCAAAATCATTGCGATGAAAAAGGCAGCAGGAATTGACAAAAATGTCACGATTGACGTTTCAAGACTTATGCGTGTTCCTACATCCATACATGGTTCAACAGGATTACAGGCAGCTGAGATAAAAAACATTGATACGTTTGATGTGTTTAAAGACCCTGTTGTACTACCAGATGACCCAGTGACTGTTGTTGGAATAAAAAACATTGATTTCGTTCTCGCAGACCAGACATTTGAAATAAAAAATAACTTAAAGATTGAACTTCCAAAATATGCAGCAGTATATGCATGTGGAAAGGATATGGCAAAAGTGATTGAATGAATTACGAAGAGATACGGAACATCCAAAGAAAAGAGCAAAACTCCTCACGCATTGTTGAGATAGATAGCAATTTCTATCAGCGTCTAGCTGATTTTGTCAAAGAAAAAACAGAGGCATATAAAAAAACTCAGGATCCAACAGAGTTCAGAGAGCTTGAGAATGTTGTAAAGCTTGCAAGGAGGGTTTTTGATTCAAGAGAGCAGAAGATAGTCATGAAAGCCCTCAGATCTGTTCGCATGAAGGAGTACGACGACAAAACAATGACTCCTGAAGAGAAGGAGATATATGCCGCGCTTGTAAATGTGCTAAAAAAACATAGAAAGTTCTTTGAGGGCGTTTTGATTGGTAATTACCAGTTCAATGGCCAAAAAAAGCAAGGAGATAGCACAACGCTTATAAATGGGGAGAATAATAACATACTGCTTGTCAGGATACGTAAATCTGTGCCGCGTTTTGTTGGCGCGGACTCAAAGGAGTACGGTCCTTTCAAAGCAAACGATATTGTAAAACTCCCAAAAAGGGAGGCCGACCTTCTAAAGGATCAAGGTTTGGCAGAGGTTGTTTGATAGGGTGAGAGTATGCAGATGCCAGATGAGATCAATACATACTGTCCGTATTGCAGAAAGAAAACAAAACATAAAGTAAAGTTGTACAAGAAGGGAAAGGTTAGAACACTCGCAGAAGGGCAGAGGAAACACCTTGCAAAGGGAAAAGGGTACACAAGTAAGATTGCAGGAAAGGTTACAGTGTATAAACAGGCAAAACACCAGACTGTTGTGCTAACATGTACAGTCTGTAAGAAAAAGCATACAAAAACAATTGGTTCCAGGACAAAAAAGACACTTGAATTAAAGAAGAGGTGAGGCCTATGCTGACAAGGACAAAATTTATACGAGTGAAGTGTAGCGAGTGCGGTTCAGAACAGAATACATTCAGTTCTGCAAGTATGAAGGTAAAGTGTAAAACATGTGGAAAAATTTTAGTAGAACCTACTGGTGGAAAAGCAAAGATTAAGGATAAGATAGTGAAGGTGTTGTCTTGAAGAGAGAAGAGTTCCCTGTTGTAGGAGAACTTGTGGTTGTCAAAATAAAAAACATAAAAAATTACGGAGCATTTGTTGAGCTTATAGAATACGGAAAAGACGGATTCATACATGTTTCAAATATCGCAAGTGGATGGGTAAAAAACATAAGAAGTCATGTAAATGAAGGACAGATAAGAGTTGCTGCAGTTGTGAATGTAGACCCTAAAAAGAATTTAATTGATGTATCGCTTAGGAAGGTCTCATCCAGTCAAGAGAAAAGGAAGATACAGGAGTGGAAAAGAGCAAAGAAGGCAGAGAAGCTATTGGAGAGGGTTGCACGCAAATTAAAAGTTCCAATGGAAAAGGCATGGAAGGAAGTAGGATGGCCATTGGAGGATGCATTTGGTGATCTATTTGCGGCATTTGAGGCAGCAAGTGCTGATGGAATGGATGCGTTTAAAGGCCTAAAAATCCCAAAAAAATGGACAGAGGAGATTGTTAAGGTAGCAAAGGAGAGTGTGTCACCACCAACTGTGACAATAAGGGGAAAACTAAAAATGAAATTCTACTGCTCAGATGGTTTGGATAAGATAAAACAAACAATCAAGAAGATATCCTCAAAAAATGTAAATGTTTCATATCTTGGCGCACCTGATTATATGATAACAGTAACTGCCATGGATTATCCAACTGCTGAGAAGCAACTCAAAGAGATCATAAAGATTGCTGAAACAGAGGCAAAAAAGAATGATGGTGAGGTAAGTTTTGAGAGGCTAGAAAAATGAAAAGATTGCGGTACTGCGATGTATGTAACAGTTACACAATGAAAGAGATTCACTGTAATAAACCAACGAGGTCTGCATACCCAGCAAAGTTTTCACCAGAGGATAAATGGGCAAAATACAGAAAGAAAGCAAGGGGATTAGCATGATGGAAACAGAAGTCATTATTGAAAGGGAGATAAGATTGGATAAACCTATACTTATAGAAGGTTTGCCTGGTTTGGGCTTAGTTGGAAAGATTGCAGCAGAGCATATGCTTACTGAGTTAAATGCAGAACGATTTGGAACGTTGTATTCACCGCATTTTCCACCACAAGTAATCATTGAGGATGATGGCGTTGTCAGGATGATGCGAAACGAATTTTATTATTGGACAGCTGAGAATGAAAACCAACATGATTTAATATTTATTGTGGGTGACCACCAAGGGCAAACACCAGATTCACATTATGAACTTGTTGGGAAGATTTTAGATGTTTCACAGATGTATAATACAAAAATGATATATACTTTGGGAGGATATGGCACAGGCAGATTACCAAGACATCCAAAGGTCTTTGGCGCTGTAAACGATAAATCATTAATAAAACCATTGAAAGAAGCAGGCGTTTCATTTGAGAAAACTGGCGGCGCAATAGTCGGTGCTGCTGGCCTACTTTTGGGGCAAGGGAAGCTGAGAGGAATAAAAGGCGCATGCCTCATGGGAGAAACACATGGCCAGATCATAGATGCCAGGTCTGCAAAGGCAGTACTTGAAATCCTATGCAAACTTCTCAATTTAAGCATAGACCTAACAAAACTTGAGAAAAAGGCAAAGGAAACAGAGAAGATGCTTGAGAAGGCAATGAAGGCTGAGCAGCAACAACAGCAGATTATGAAACCACTACCCATTGGGGAAGGACCTACCTACATAAGATAATTTGTTTCTTCTTCATCTAATCTCTGGAAGAGTTTCCAAAGTTTATCCGATTTTTTATTGTATTCTTCTTCTATCCTTTCTCTCTCTTTCACTATCTTCTCAAGCTTTTCTTTATCTTTTTCATCAAGTTTCATCAGGACGATTTTTGATGTCAGCTCCTCCCTCTTTTCGCTCATCTCTCTGAGTTCCTTAAATTTATCAGCCAGATACCGCAACGTTTTTGGAGGATAAGTGCATTGTCCATAAAGAAGTGATGAGCACATCATAGATACTGGGTCACTTTTTTGTTCTGAAAATTCCTTTTTCTCAGCAAGATTCTTCATGAACACGTGATGCAAGCGCATCACAAAGTTTCTCTACCAGTACTCTCCAATTCTTCCAAAAATCGTTTTGTAGTTCTAAATACCTCTTCCCTCTTCTTTTTCTCCAACAATCTCCTCTCAATTTCAGGCATGTGCTATACAAAGCATTATCTCTTTAAATAACCTCACGCAAAATTAGATAATATGCAGATTGTCGCAGATTTTCATATCCACTCAAAGTATTCCAGAGCAACATCCAAAAAGATGAATGTTGTTGACCTAGCATTAGCTGCAAAAGAAAAAGGGATAAATCTTCTCGGCACTGGAGATTTTACTCATCCACTATACCTCAAAGAACTGAAACAAAACCTGCAAGAAAAAGGAAACGGAATATACGAATGCAATGGGATGAATTTTGTTCTTTCTGTTGAGCTCTCAAGTATATACAAACAGGGAAATAAACTCAGAAAGATCCATCAGGTCATATTGGCTCCCTCCTTTGAAGTCGTTGACCAGATAAACGATAAACTCAGTAAGCATGGTAGATTAGACTATGACGGAAGACCTATCTTCGGACTATCTGCCCCTGAAATTGTTGATCTGGTTATGGAAACAGACAAAGATTGTTTTATATTTCCGGCACACATCTGGACTCCATGGTTTTCACTATTTGGAAGCAATTCGGGATTTGATTCAATTAAGGAGTGTTACCAAGATACACTGAAACACATACATGCATTAGAGACTGGCTTATCCAGCGACCCACCTATGAATTGGAGATTATCCCAGTTAGACCCATTTACTTTGGTTTCATTTTCCGATTCTCACTCTCCATACTCATGGCGTTTGGGTAGGGAAGCAACGGTTTTTGATACTCAGATGAGTTATTTTGAGATCATTGATGCGCTGAGAAAAAAGGATCCAGAACGGGTAAAGTTTACTATTGAAGTAGATCCTGCTTATGGTAAATACCACTGGGACGGTCATAGAAATTGTAATGTCTCTTTATCACCAAAAGAAACAAGAAAGTACAATGGTATATGTCCTGTCTGCCACAAGCCTTTAACCTTGGGCGTGGAATATAGAGTGGAACAACTTGCGGATAGGCCAGAAGGGTTTGTGCCAGAGAATGCTATTCCATTTAAACGTTTGCTTCCACTAGCAGAAATACTATCCGCTATTATGAAAAGAGGCATAGCAACAGCATCTGTTATGAGGGAATATAACAATCTTGTAAAAGGAACCACTGAACTTGATGTGCTTTTGAATATGTCTCCCTATGAACTATTGGAGAGAACAAATAGAAAGATTGCAGAGGCAGTTATGAAAAACAGAGAGGGCAAAATAAAGATAAGACCAGGATACGATGGCGTCTATGGAACTATACTCTTTGATAATACTGTTGAAAAAGAGCAGAAACATACCCAAAAAACGCTTGGTGAGTTTTGATGGATACTACAATCAATGGTCTTGAATGCTCAATACATGAACCAGAAACATATAAATCAATAATTATCATGTGTAATGGATTTAATGCACCGAAGGATAGTCCACATAGGATAAGAATTGCTAATTACCTTTTCCAACATAACTATAGGATTGTACGTTGGGATTATAGAAGCAGAACAACAGGCAAACCAACAAAAACCCTTACAGAAGATCTAAACGATCTGTTACTTCTTATCAATCATTTTGATGCATCTGGCATATATGGTTCAAGTTGGGGAGGGCTGTTAGCACTACATGCAGCATCCAGAAACAAAAACATAAGGGCAATTGTATTGAGGGTCCCAGTTATTGAACCAAACCATTTCAAAAACAATCCAGAACTTCTAAATAACCCATTACTGGCTGAAAATTTCCTTGAGGATTTTTTATCATACAACACCTACAGAGATAGCTTGAAGAGAAAGTTCGCTACTCTCCTGTTTGCAGGAAAACACGATGATATTTGTCCGTTGGAATATGCAAAGAGATTATTTAGTCTTCTTCCGCAGCCAAAAAAGCTAATTGTTTTAGATGAAGGCCACCAATGGAGCGAGCAATCTTATACAACACTCTCAGAAGAATCTATAAAATGGTTCAACACTTATCTTTCAAAAACATCCTCAAACTTTAGATGATAATCATATGGCTTAAACACAATAGTTTTTGCCCTTTTTCTATCAAGTTGTGCTGCCAAAAATTCTCTAGGATAAAAACATAGACGCTTCCTTCTCTTGTCATTTTCATCCTTTCTCCCTCTCCAATGTATAACTACATATGGCTCTGCTCCTGCTGCATCTGCCTTAGCAATCAACTTAACAATCTCATCTCTTGGAATCCTAAACTCTTCTTTATCTGTGTTTTTACATTCTAAGAAAACTGTTGTGTAATACTTCCTAGAAGATGCGATAATGTCAACCCCTTTTGATGATGGAGCCCTCTGTGCAAACCACTGACTTGTCTTGTTTATCCTATTAACCAGCATTTTTTCAAGTGCGTACCCTTTTTTGTACTTTGTCTGCATTACGTTCCCTCATCTCCTCAAAATTCATCCCCTTTTCAACAACATCTAATAGCTTTTTCGGATCAAATTGTATCTTATATTTTTTCCTTTTGTTGTCTTTGCAATCGTATGTGTTAAGGAATTCTGCAAGATTTTTCGCATTTATCTCCCTATCCGGATTATCCGGGGCCAATGCTTTTTTAAGAACACGCGTAGCAGATATTAATAAGTGTATCTGGTACCGCCATTCTAAGTTAGGAAGATAATAATCAGCAATTTGTTTTACTAACTTTTTCTCTGATTCTCTAAGCAGGTCCTCTCTGACCATTGCCCACCCACTAGTTTCATGTATTATGGCTAAAACACTGACCAGATTATTGTACACTGAATCATAATGTTTTAGTCTGGCGCGCGCTTCCCTTTCTTCCATCCAATCCAATTCATCTCTGAGTTTTGACATAGGCTCGGGATGTGCATATGTCGCCAGCATACTCTCAAGTTCGCGCGAATAAAACTTGTTCAAAAACATAGCGCTCATACGTTCAAAGGCGTCTTTATCCAGGAATATCTTCACCATCTTCTTCCCTTTCAACGCACCACTGTCTAATGTTGTTACCTCTAGGTCCCCTTCTTTCATCAACCTTTTTATGAAATCATCTTTTTTATCAACATAAAACACAGGGTAGTAGTAGTCAGTTCTATTCCTCCATTTGTTCACATGGAGTGGCAGGTCTGAGAGATCTTCCATAAGATCAAATTTATCCATAATACCATGGTACAAGATATGGAGTTGCGGTTTCTTCCCATCTGTTTCTTCCACCCCTTTGCATCTTATGGATATCTTATTATTCCGCTCTTTATCTATAATCTGCAGCACATAAGCGAAATTTTTTTCGTCAAGTGACTCCCTTCTTTTTATCTTTTCAAATAATCTTCTAAGTCTGCTGCGCCGCTCTTTTCCCCCCTTTTTTACAATAATATTTTCTGTCAACCTCTTTATCCTTTCCTCTAATTCTGGTTTCATACCTATTCCCATCAAGATATTTTTATACATATACATTTAAAACTTTTTGCACTAAAACAACGATACGATGGAGATCCCAGCACTAACCACCAATGCATACCTTGTTAATTTACCAAGAAAGCAAGCAAGCGCAAACAGTTTATAGTCATATTTGTAATAACCAGCAACGATATCAAATAAAAACATAGGTAGGGGGGTTACTGCGCCCAGATATATGGCAGCAAATCCCCACTTTCTTATAAGTTTTACATACGGCCGTGCATGCCTATGTTTTGCAAGGTTTCTCAGCTTCTTTTTTCGCTTCCTTTTCATCTCCAATTTCTTCCTTATCCAGTTTGTGAACCTATGCACTGCATCATAATATCTCTCTGCCAACTCATGTCCACCTAAACCTAGTGCATATACTGTTGATTCCCCCAATGTTGCTCCAGTCGCAGCCACAACCAACCACAATGGAATATTCACATTCATCCCAGATAATGCCAAG
The DNA here is from genome assembly GCA_021162685.1 of Candidatus Iainarchaeum sp. Classification (GTDB taxonomy): domain Archaea; phylum B1Sed10-29; class B1Sed10-29; order WALL01; family WALL01; genus JAGGYF01. The sequence goes on from JAGGYF010000015.1 coordinate 12,222, forward strand.
ACCAAGAGTTCAAAGGGTAATGGCAGAAGAGTATTGGATACAAATGCAGCTATGAAAAAACCTATAATCCCAAACTGGGCAACAAGCCAATCAAGCATGGATTAAAAGAGAGAATCATTTAATAAAAGCCTTTTCTTTTCATATGATCTCCTTTTGCAAGCTCCCTCCATCTCCTCAGATTTTGTGGACTCTCTTTTATTCCAATATGTTTAAGTATGGAGTGGAACCTCTCAATCGCTTCATCTTCGCCAGATATAAGCGAGGTATAAATTATTTTCCTCAAAATCCCCCTGGCGCTTCTGCTCATGTATGGGAGGTGCTTTTCCATTTTTTCTTCAATCATATCAATCTCATCTGGGCTTAGGTCCCTAATTGCAATAAGCGCAGTGCCGTTTGTTTCTTTTATGACATTTATTATCCCCCTTAGTGCTTTCTTCTCTGCATTACTCAACCTGAAGGGTTTTCCAGACATGCCTCTTTTGATAGATACAGCAGCAGTCTTTGCTACACTTATGCTAACTAGATCATCTCTTAGTGCATCAAATACATCACTACTTAGTGGAATAATTGCTTCTTTAAGTCCCTTCAAAACCCCTCTATCTATTACCCTCTTTTTTACAGGCATATGGCGCCCATCCAAAACGGGATAGTACTTTTTGTCTTTAAGTACAACCGCGTGTTCCTCATATGGCAGTACAAGGTCCTTTTTGACATTCTCATCTATTGTAACCCTTCTTTTTCCACTTCTATAATCATACCTTTTTCGTATGGTTTTACCATCATGGAACGTAACTAGTGTTATCCTTCCTCTCCCACCTGCTCTCACAAATACAATCCGGTGTATTGGCTCCTCCAAGGTGGTTGGCGTATATCCCCTGGGTATGCTACGGATGAATCTTTTGATAGGCACATGTTTTTCCACAACAGCAATATGCCTATTCAAAAACTTAATAATCTTATTGGCCATATTCTCTATTACTCACTTCCTATTTTAATACTATTTGCAAGTTCCTCAATTTTCACCTTCCTCTCTTTTCCAGATACCATATCTCTAACAGTTACCTCTCCATCTTTCAGCTCTTTTGGCCCAACAATGACACAATACCTTATGCCTTTTGCATTCACATATTCAAACTGCTTTCTCAGATTTCTTTCCATAACGTCTGTTTCAACGCAGAAACCAGAAGAGCGCAATTGCGTTGCAATTTTTAGCGCCTCCACCCTAACATCCTTATTCACGGGTGCGACATATACCTCAGTCTTTTTCAACTCTGGGAACAAACCCTGTTCTTCCATCAATTGTATGACCCTTTCAACACCATATGATATGCCTGTTGCAGGCGTTTTTCTTCCACCATATAACTCAATCATGTTATCATAACGGCCTCCACCCCCACAAGACCATTTACCTCCTGCTTTTATCTCAAAAACCAAGCCAGTATAATACTCCAGTCCCCTAACAATACTCAGGTCAAGTTCTAGATAATTATCAATCCCCATTGCTTTTGCTATTGAGAATAATTCATCAATCTCTTCTGCTCCTTCCTTTCCAATATCAAATGCTTTAAATTCCTCTTTTATTCTGTTCTCCTCTATCAGTTCCATAAGCTTTTCAGCATTTGGTACCTCTCTTTGCTCAAGCTCTTCTTTTACACCATCCCAACCTATCTTATCCAATTTATCAATGCTTCTGAACGCGTCTAATGTTTTTTCTTTTGGTATGCCTGCAGCCAATATCAATGCCTCAAGAATCTTTTTGTTGTTTACTTTGATCTTGAACTCCTTGAATCCAAGTGCTTTGAAAACATCTATACTGCATTGGATTACTTCAAAATCAGCCATAACAGATGGACTACCAAAGATATCTATATCTGCTTGGGTAAATTCTCTATACCTTCCAGCCTGTGGCCTATCATACCTCCAAACCTTATCAATACAATACCTTTTGAATGGCTTAACAAGTTCTGGTTTTGAAGCAACAACCCTTGATGTTGGTACAGTTAGATCAAACCGTAATCCAAGTTCCCTTCCAGATTTGTCTTTAAAGTAATATATCTCATCCTTTATTGCCTCTCCTCCACCTCCCTTCGCAGCCAGTAGTTCAAAACTCTCAACTGCGGGTGTTTCCATGGGTTCAAACCCATATCTCTGAAAAACCTCTTCCATTACAGAGAACACATACTTTCGTTTGCGCATATCCTCTGGAAGAAAATCCCTCATACCACGAACAGTTTGATACATGCTATCACCTTCTCACTCCATATTTTTATTTATTTCATTTTACCTATCTCACTTTCAACTGCTTTTAGTATCCTCCCTTGCTTTACGACCTTACTTAGCCTCTCTATGTCCTTATATAGTGGTCTATCCTCACCCAAAAATTTCACATATTTTCTGACCTCATCATATGCTGCTTTTACTCCTTTTCCAGGTTCGCCCCCTCTAAAATCTAATGCTTGGGCAGCTGCCAATAGCTCAATAGCAACAACAGCCGCTGTGTTATCAATAATCTTTTTCGTTTTCAATGCAGTGTTCATCCCCATGGACACAAAATCCTCCTGGTCAGCAGCTGTTGGTATACTTCCAATTGCAGCAGGTGTGGAGAGCACTCTATTCTCATTTACTAGGAACGCAGCCGTGTACTGGGGAATCATTATACCAGAGTACATGCCTGCTCCCTCTATAAGAAATGCTGGTAATCCTTGGTTCAAATTTGGGTTTATGAGCCTGTTTAACCTTCTTTCTGATATCACGGATACTGTGGTTATGCCTATTCCAAGTAATTCCAAAGGCAATGCTATTGGAGTGCCCTGGAAGTTTGCGCCAGTAAGATACACCCCATCTGGGAAGAACAATGGATTGTCTGCGCCACCATTCAACTCTATCTCAACCTGTTTCTTCACAAATGCGATGATATCTTTTACAGTACCCACTACCTGAGGGGTGCTCCTTATAGAATATGCATCCTGTACTCTCTCCTGCTTCACCAATATCTCAGAACCCTCTATTAACCTTCGTATGTTTTCTGCTGATTTTATCCCACCTGGAAACCCCCTTGCCTTTAGTATCCTCTCATCAAACGCCATCGTAACAGCTTTCAATGCCTCAAAACTCATAGCTGCTGCAATCTCAGAGGTTTTTGTTATCACATCAGCATCGTATATCTCTAATGCAGCCATACCTGTAATCAGTTGTGAGCCGTTTATTGCAGCCAAACCATCTCTTATCTCAAACCTTATTGGTTCAATACCCGCTTTCCTCAGCGCGTCTTTACCCTCCATTCGCTCTCCATTGTAAAATGCTTCCCCCTCCCCTATCAACACCAACATAGCTTGTGCCAGAGGCGCTAGATCACCGCATGCTCCAACACTTGCAGGATACATTACTGGTGTTATACCTCTGTTCATTATCTCAATCATCTTTTCAACAACCTCAGTGCGTATCCCAGATATCCCTTTACATAGGGTATTTATTCGTGCAGTAATGGCAGCTCTTACATATTCCTCTTCCACAGGTTCTCCATAACCTGCTGCGTGACTATAAACCAAATACTTTTGGAATTCCCTTGCCTGCTGTTCTGTTAATATGACATCAGCTAGCTCTCCTATCCCCGTTGTTGTACCATACACTGCTACCTTTTTCTCAAACAGTTTCTCAACCGTTTCTCTACTTCTTTTTATCCTCTCTTTGGTACTCTCATCTATCTCAATCCTCTCTTTCCATCTTGCAATTCTCACAATCTTTTCTACTGTTAATGTTTTTCCATCAAGTTTAATCATCTTTCTCACCTCGTATAGGGCCCAAGCCGGGATTCAGCGTCCCTAGGGGGGCACATCCCCTCTGGACTCTTTTCATCACCCTTTCCAGGGCCCAAGCCGGGATTTGAACCCGGGCCAGCAGATCCACAGTCTGCTATGCTGCCTACTACACCACTTGGGCCGCATTCTTTCACGTTTTTAGAAATAGGTTTTCCTTGCTCGTTGTTAGGTTTGGTTATCACTATCTGTTCCCCATCAAATACAGCAAGAACCTCGTCAGCAATGCCAAGCGATTCACGTGCTTCCAAGGGCAGAACTAGCCTAAACTTCTTATCTAGCTTTATTCTCCAAGCCTTTGTGAAGTAACTCCCCCCTATAAGACCGCGTTACTGCGGCTTCTGCAAGTACTTGCAATGAATCAATTAGTGTTATGTCGCAATCCCCTTGTCTCAATACGATAGGAAGTTCCGTACACCCCAAAATAATTGCCTCAATCTTCTTATCTTTAAGGTCTTCAATTACTTGAAGTAATCTCTCTTTTTTCTCTCTTTTTTTGCCTGCTATAATATTCATTATGCATTCAGTGACTATCTCTTGTTGTTTTCTATTTGGCACTATGCATTGTATCCCCCTTTTTTCAAGGGCATTTTTGTACGCACCCATCTTAATAGTAGTTTCCGTTGCGAGAAGACCAACCCTTCTAAATCCTCTTTTTTCACAAGCTTTTGCTGTCTCCTCAATGATACTCATTATGGAGATCTCACTTTCCAACCTCTTCGCAAAGATTGATGCTGTATTGCATGGAATACAAACGAAGTCCGCACCATAGCTTTTAAGGGACACGCATCCACCAGCTAAAAACCTAAGTAAGACATCCTCGTTTCCCTTTTCTGAGATAACATCAACAGTAGGTAAATTTAAGATTATGATAGGTGGAAAATCCTCATTCTTTTTTGCGCCGAACTTCGTTTGGCAGATAGATATCATCCTTCTGTAAAACTCTCCTGTGGCTTCTGGCCCCATTCCTCCCAATACTCCAATGGTTTCCATTTTACCTATCTCTTCACAGTTTCTAGAGATCAATGTTCCCTTTTCTCCATTGGGCTTGGATAGAACCAGTGAATTGCCAATAACCTTAATTTCAACCGAGTCAGTTACTCCGAGCTTTTCTCTTGCCATGAGGGGTAGAACTAGCCTAAACTTCTTGTCTAGCTTTACCCTGAATGTAAAGCCACCTCCAAACCCGCCTCCTTGAAGGCAGGTGAAGTGAATCGCCTTTCATAGTCATCCCGTAATGTTATGTTATTCCCACTATATAAATGTTTTTGCACGAAGTATTTTATGCTCCAAAAAACTAAAAGAAAGCATGAAACAAGCACTCCTCTGGAAACCATTGGAGAATAAAACAGTGCAGTGTAACCTCTGTAATAGGCACTGCATTATACCAGACGGAAAACGAGGGCTTTGCAGAGTAAGGGAAAACCGCGACGGCGTTTTGTATGCAATGACATATGCAAAGCCATGCTCAATTGCAATTGATCCAATAGAGAAAAAACCATTGTTCCATTTCCTTCCTGGTACTTCTTCTCTATCAGTAGCAACAGTTGGTTGCAACTTTTTCTGTAAGCATTGTTTTGTACCAGAAACGTTCGTTATTACAAAAGATGGGGCACACACAATAGAGGAATTATTTAAAAAAGAAGACATCCACGTTCTAACAAAATCAAATGAGCTACATAGGGTCACAAAGCGATTTAAACATCCCTATTCTGGAAAAATCCTAAAAATAAAGGCAGCATTTCTACCTGAGGTCTTGTGTACACCTGACCACACGTTTTTTGCTACCACTGAGCCAAAGGATGGAATATCTGAGGTTGAAGCTAGAGACTTAACCAAACAACATTTCCTTGTTGTTCCAAGAAAACGCCCAACGAGTACAATGCCAATTATTGATGCCCGCACAATCCTCTCAAAATTTGAAACTAGAAGTTTCCAGGTAAAGAGAAAGAGACTAACTTCTCAGATTTTAGAGAAAATGATCAATCTAAAGGAAGAAGGGAAAACATCAAGAGAGATAGCATCTTGTTTGGGTTTCCATCCTACCTATATCAGGAAAATATTTTCCATTTTGAAACACCATGGAAAGGAAAGACTACTAACACGTACCTTTGAAACCAGTCTTGTTTTTGGTGAACGCATCCGATTTAAAAATGAGAAAGGTGTAGGCATACCTAAAGAAGTAAAACTTGACAAAGACCTAGCATATCTTTTCGGTATGTACTGTGCAGAAGGCAGCGTCTCCCGACATCCTTCCCGACCAAATTCTTTGCTTCTTTGTTTCTCGTTTGGAAAGCATGAAAAGAAACTTGTAGACAAAACAAGTTTATTAATAGAAAAGGTATTTGGGATAAAACCCAAAATCGGGATAACTAAAACCACATTGCAGGTTAGGGTGTCTAGCTCCTCGCTTGCTGCGTTCTTTGGCGTACTTTGTGGTATGAAGAGCCAAAATAAAAAAGTTCCAGAACCTCTCTTCTGCTCTCCAAAGCGCGTGATAGGCGCATTTTTGAAAGGATATTTTGATGGGGACGGCTGTTATAAGAAAAAATACGTTGATGCAGTTTCTGTTTCAAAAAAACTTATTATGGGGATATGCGAACTCCTTATCATGCAAGGCGTGCTACCTGGCTTTTACGAGCATATACCAAGAAAAGAAAGGCAAATCTGTGGAAGAAAGGTACATGTGAAACCAGAATACATAGTCAGATTTTCATCAGATTTTGATTTTGAAAAAGGCATCTGGAGAAGGAGGAGACATAAAAAATACCACTATAAAGAAACCGACAAATACTTTTTCGTTCCAATCAGAAAGATGTCGGAGCAACATTTTGAAGGATATGTATACAATTTAGAGGTAGAAAACGACCCAACATACACTGCAAATTTTGTAGCGGTCCACAATTGCCAAAATTGGGGAATATCGCAAGCAAGTCCAGAAGATTTTTTGACAGAAGAAGTACTTCCAAAAGAGCTCGTTTCTATTGCTAAGAAAAACAACTGTAAAAGCATTGCCTATACATACACAGAGCCAACAATCTTTTTTGAGTACGCGTTTGATACATCTAACCTAGCGCATGAAAGCAACATAAAGAATGTTTATGTAACTAATGGATACATGACTGAGGACATGTTAGATATGTACAAAAGCTTAGATGCGGCAAATGTTGATATAAAAGGGGACGAGCGGTTCTATAAAGAGGTATGTGGAAACGTTGAGATGGAAAAAATCCTAGAGAATATAAAATACATGAGAAAAAAGGACATCCATGTTGAGATAACAAACCTAATTATTCCAGGATACAATGATGACAAGGATTCTATAACACGCATAGCACAGTTCTGCAAGGATACTGATCCAGACATGCCTCTGCACTTCACCGCATTCTACCCAGCATATAAAATGTTAAACGTTCCTCCAACAAAGCGCGAGGTATTAGTAAAAGCCAGAGAAATGGCTCTAGACATTGGCGTAAGATATGTATACTGCGGAAATACCTACCCTGGTGACCCCTATGAGAATACCTATTGTCCAAATTGCGGCCATCTGCTCATAAAGAGGCATGGTTTTTCTGTTTTAAGTATAGATATGAATGGGGATAGGTGTCCAAGCTGTGGTATGAAAATACCTATTGTTCTTGAATAATCATTTAATCCCGAACAAAACCATGAGAGCAATTATCACTAGGCCTGGCAACCCAGCAATCAGTGCGATTAGTATATTCAGCGCATTTATCTGCACTTCATACCCAATATAAGGAGCAACAAAGTGCATGACTATCAGACCAATACCACCAATAATAGAATTCAGAATAAGCTGTTTTACCACTTTGTATATTATATAACCTGTAACAATCACAAGCATCGCACCTATGACAAAAACAACAATTCCATTTGTAGAGAACAGTTGCAATGGAGCAGTCGCGTTTACAGTCGCATTGAATGCCATACCATTATAAAAACCCCACAATATATAAAAACCTACATGGTTGAATTCACAAAAGAACAAGCGAGGATTGCAAAAGCACTTGTTCCTGGACCAAAAACAATTGAGGAGCTTAGGAGAGAACTAGAAATACCCATGAACAAACTGACAGAGGAGCTTGCACAACTTATGAAACTGAAGCTTGTTTCTCAAAAGGGATTCCCAACAAAGTACTATATAATAGATGAAGTGAGGCGAGGCGTTATGGAAGAAGAAAAAACAAATAGACCATTTAAGGCACATTTCATTATAGAAGGGATAAGCAAAAACAAAGAGGCATTAAAGAACGCTCAAAAGGCTCTTATAGAGCGTATGAAGAAGGATAAACTTCTACGCGTTCAGAACATAGAGGAGAGCGATATTGCTGAGGACAATGGAAACTACTCCACATTTTTTGAAGCAGATATCTCCACAAAAACATTTGAAGACATGGTCTATGCAGTTTTAACATATGGACCATCGTCTGTTGAGCTCTTTGAGCCAGAGGAATTCACACTAAAAAGGCAGGAGATGCAAGGTGCACTCATGGATATTGCTACTATACTCCACAGCTATATGGGAATAATCGCACAACTAAAGATGAAACTTGACGAAGAACAGATCATCATAAAGGATAAGGAGGGTAAAAAATGAGAGCAAAACCAATTGTTTCGTCCTTGCTTCTGATAACATTCTTAGTAGTATTACTAACAGGTATAGCACTATGGATATCACCACGGGGCGTTGGCAAGCATACCATTACACAAGTCCATACCATCATAGGTTTTCTGATGAGCGCCTTGATCATTGCGCATTTCTGGCTAAATTACAGGATTTTCATCGGAGAGATTAGGAATATAAAGCAATAATAGAAATTTACTGCAAATAACGGAATTTTCCTTATATTCCCCGAAATTCAGACCCCTTTTTAAACCAGAAATGCTTTTAAGTAACCCTTTTCATAATACCTGGGTCAGGGGTGGCGACGGATTATTTACGTTAAAAAGCGTAAAATCTATGGAGGAGAAAAACATCCAAAATCACGCTGAAAGGCGAAAAGTATATAAATAAAATATGATTTGATGTTCATCAAGGGTAGAGATCCCTCTCTATGCATGATGCGGGAGGGGTAATGCCCTTGATATAAATTTTTTCAAGATGTATGAGGTGAAAAAGGAATGAAATCAACAACAATAAAGAAGGTAGCTGCTGTGGCGGCAGGTACCGCAATGTTGGCAGGCGCAGTATTCGCAGCAACAATCCCAACATTGGAAAAGAGTTTCTTTTGGGATGACAATGGAAACGTAAATGTGCAGATTGTTGTCGGTTCTAATGCAGCAGCATCCGACGCAATCGCAGCAGCAAACCTCGCGGCTGTCATAGGAAGCAAGGCCTATGTCGCTGCAGGTGAAGAAGTAACAGTGGAACCAACAGTCACAGGAGAAGCAAAGATAAAGGTCACAGGTACAGCAACAACACCAAGTGAGGGAACATATGTTGATGACCCAGCAAACGATCCAATTGACACGGGAGTAAATAACCTAGCACTTGGTGAAGCACACGGCATGTACAAAGGAACATTGACATACAACGATACTGACTATGACTACAAGGAATCTGTTGAAGTCAAGAACATAAAGCTAAAGTATGAAGAGGACAAGGACCACCATGGAATCTACTTTGAGAACACAGGTGGTGTAAACAAAATCTTCTACAAGTTTGACTTCATAAAGAACTTCCCAATTCCTGAGGGAAAGTTGACAAAGACAGCAGAGATCAGGTTCCTTGGAACAGACTACGTAATCAATGAGTTGAAGTCTGATAAGATTGTCCTTGTAAAGGGTGCAAAGAAGACCCTCGGTATTGGACAATCAACAGATGAAACAATTGGCGACAACACCTATACAGTTAAGTTGGTAGATGCAGCATTTAACGAAGAAACAAACAAGGGAGAAGCAACAGTTGAAGTAACAAAGCCAGACGGAACAACAACAAAGGTCCAGTTAGATACATCGTCCGACAGAGACGCAACAATTGGAGACATGTATATCTACCTACAGAGTGTTGCAAAGAGTTATACACCAGGCCTTGGAGGTACAGCAACCTTCAGGATTGGTGGAGAGAAGCTAACACTTGAGAATGCAATGCCTTATCCAAACAATGAGGATTGGAAGGTAAAGATATACACGGCAGATAGTGGTAGCAAGCTTGACTACATAAAGGTTTACCTAAACAAGAACTACGGTAAGGACGACAAGATGACAGAGATTGTAGGTCCAGAGAATTACTTTACAATAAAGTATGATGGGACCCAGGCAGACAGAGGCGAAATAGAGGTTGACAAAGTGAAGTTTACAGGAACAGAGGATGACGAAAAGTATGTGATCAAAGAGATAACCTACACAGATGAGTATGAGAACGAATACACAGTGGAGCTATGGGACTCAACACACAACAGAAATAGAGTATTCTTGGCAACAGGTGGTGCAATTGTAGGATATCACCAAGGAGATGAGACATATAATGCAACAGGTTACCTCCCACTAAGACCAGGCGACTATTTCATTGTGAAGGAACAGCCTGTAAAGGTAAACAGCATTGTATATAAGTCAGCAGACCCCTCACAGAGCAAGATCAAGTTGAATGGCGTGGAGTACGACTTCGCAGATTGCAGCAGTGCACCGAGTCCAAAAGGAGATCCAGACTTAACAAATGATACAACAGGCTATTACTTTGGGTTTAATAGCTCAATAAGTGGCGCAAAGATCATCTGTAAGGACATAATAGTAAGTGTAAACCAGGGAACACAATCTGTTGGGATATGTATAACATCTGATGACTATGCGTATTACGACGACCCAATAGCATGGATAAAAACAAACGCAGATAGCTACGTAAACAGCGATTACTACACATTGCAATGGACTAACCCAACCTACAATGCATCTGCATCAGCGAACGACTACATAGCAATGGGCAACACATCGGTCCTTATGAACCTGACAACATTGGATGCAGCTCCAACTAGTCTCAATATAAGTTACATCAAGAGTGGAGATTACGAGGGAATTAGAGTACACGATGGTGCGGATAACAGGATAGACCAAGCGAGGGAGAAAGCATCAGAGGACAGATACAAGTACCACATGTGGAAGAGTGCAATGGCAGAGGCAACTGATACCAGCACAGTAGAAATCAAGGTACCGAAGGAAGTGTTAAAGCTCAGGACAATCTTGTCACCTGGTGAAGTTGTAACAACAGAGCCAGGCGTAACAACAGTGACAACAGCCGACACATTCCCATATGAGGTCAGCACAGGTGTGAGCGTTGAAGAGTTGACATGTACAGCAGAACCTGTAACATACACAACAGGTTACACCTTTGGTGAAGTTGGTAAGTTCGTCGTTGACGATATGGGCATACCAACCGGCAATGCAATCGTCGTCGGTGGACACTTGGTGAACCAACTCGCAGTTGGTGTAACTGAGGACAAGCTCACAGCTGCTGGCGACCAGTATGTTGACCTTGTTGGCAACACACTGTACGTCGCTGGTTACACTGCAGCTGACACAGCAGCAGCAGTTGATGACCTCATAGCAGCAATAAAGGCACTCTGAATCCGGAAAAGGGCTTAACCCCTTTTCACCTCTTTTTTATTTTTAAAATTCTACTCCGATGATAGAAAAATTTATATATAATGCTACTGTAAACGTTGGATATGTGGAAAAAAGAACTCATTGAAGACTTCTTCTCAGAGAGATTCATTTTAGAGGTATAGAAAGAGAACTAAGGATACCCAAGACCAACAAAATAGTGTCTATTGTTGGTCCAAGAAGAGCAGGAAAAACATGGTTCTTTTACTATCTGTTTGAGAACATGAAAAATGCAGCATATATAAACTTCGAGGATATTGCATTTAGAAACCTTAAACCAGAGGAATTTTTTGACGTTATTGAACTCTTTTCCGAACTGAAATATAGACCAAAAATATTTCTGTTGGATGAGATACAGGTTGTTGATGGATGGCAAGTTCTTGTCAGATCCCTGTACGATAGAGGGTATAAGATATTCCTTACTGGGTCATCTTCTCAATTGCTTTCGAGAGAGATAGCAACACAGTTGAGGGGCCGCACATTAACGTATTTGTTATTCCCTTTCAGCTTTAATGAGTTCTTAAGGGCAAGAAATATTTTGATTGATATACATAGTTTTGAGGGAAAAGGCGAGATACTAAAAAACATGAGGGAGTATCTTCATTTCGGTGGATTTCCAGAAGTTGTTTTGAATGAAAACAAACCAAAAATTTTGAAACAGTATTCAGATGAAATATTTTATAAGGATTTTGTGGAAAGACACAAAATAAAGAGTTTAGAGTTTGGAAGGTTTCTGTTTGAGTTTTCATTCCAGAATTTTGCTAAGGAGGTAAGTTTAAGAAAAATAAAGAGTTTCTTTGGAAAAACGATATCTGAAACCACCCTATATAGCTATTGTGAAAAACTTCAGGACACAATGGCAGTGTTTTTCTTAGAAAAGCTATCCAAAAACGTATACTCGAGGAGATCATGGCCAAGAAAGATATATGTTTCTGATGTTGGGATATCAACTATATTTGGCTTTTCTGAAGATCTAGGGAAAAGGATGGAGAATACAGTGTTTATTGAGCTGATGAGAAGAACCAATGCTATGCCAATGCTGTCTTTCTACTATTGGAGAGACGCACAACAAAGGGAAGTTGATTTTGTAATAAAGGAAGGCACAAAAGTAAGGCAGTTGGTCCAGGTAACTTACGCTTCAAGCAGGGATGAGATAAATAAAAGGGAAATAGACGCATTGTTAAAAGCCAGTAGAGACTTAAAGTGCAATGACCTAATTATTATAACATGGAGTTATGAGGATGAGTTAACTAAAGACAAGAGGAAGATATTATGTGTGCCACTCTGGAAATGGATACTAGGATTAAAAATATCATAGCAGTTCTTGCATTGTTTTTGATATCTTTTGGTATTGGGTATGTTGTTCTTTCTGGGTCACCAAGCGAGCCATTAAAGATTGTCTCTTTTGATGTAGAGCCACAGCCCTCATCCATTGGTTGGGTGACTATAACAATAGAAACGAATAAGCCAGCAAACCTAACTGTTTTTGTTGGAGAGAAGATGGCAGAACAATATAGGGTTGAGAATAACACGTATGTTTTCAGATATTTTGTGTCACCTTATGAGGAGGACGGATTAAAGCAGATTATAGTTACAGGTGAGCTGTACAATGATAGTTTTGGATTGGTTGTGAATAAAACCGAAACAATTGTTACTGTTAGGGGCATTGCATTCTATTCAAACAAAGGAAAATTTGTTGTTAAGGATAGAGTATACTTTTTCACAGAACTTGACCCAGGAAGGACTGAGAGGAATAAGAAAATCATAGAGGAGTTTACACCTTTCCTATCTAACCTTGCAAAGGCATACAATGTGACATTCTATGCTGTTGAGGCGGATGAAGAGAAGTGGTTAAGCTGCTATGATTCAAATAATACTGTTGTTGATGTACAAGAATGTGAAAATATAAGCCAAAGCAATCCGAGTATTATCTTAAAACTTCCAGTTTATCCAACATCACAGGTTTTTGTTGGGAATAATACAATAGAGGTACAGCCAAGTATAGAGGAAATAGGGAAGACATTAGCAGCAGTCTATACGTTTATTCCTAAGCCAACTAATATAACTGTTCCAGAACAGTAGTTGCATAGCATCCCTTTGGCAGAGAAAACCTGACTTTTACATAATCTTCTCCTTTCTCAATGATCTCAAAGTCGTTGATCTCAATATATAGGGGCCTGCGCATGCCTTTGCTGCTCAATTCGGGCATACCACGGATTTTAAAATCATCCAAGGTTAGCCACTCCTCCTCTAAAATCTTTTGCTCAATCTCCCCTTGTATGCCCTCAGCAAGTTTCATTTCATAGCCATATATAGGGCCTGTTGGGACGCCATTCTCTAAGATATCCCCTGGCTTCTTGTCCAAACCGATCTTCATGCGCTCTTCAAGTACCTTGTTGAATAGATAGCTCTGATAGGCGTGTACAAACATTATCAAAAGTTTTCTTGGGAGTTTTCTTAATGCACCAACATAGTCATTTGGATGTTGTGACAGATGAGACAATAGTGTTCTTTCATGTTTCAAATGCTTTGGAAAATAATCTAAAGCGCTTTTGAAGTTCTGTTCTTTCTCCAGCCTCTTTCTGGCCTCTCTATCCTCCTCCTTTTCTGTTTCAAACCACTTCCATAGATAAAGTTCAACAGCTTCTTTGTAGTGTTCGTTTACTATGGCTTTTCCTACGAGGTGGGTTATGGGCCTATATTTTCCAAAGCGTTGTTCTCCAAAGAAATTTGGGATCTTCTTTGGGATTTTTATGTCAGTTACATCTCTGATTGTTATTGTGAATCTGTTGCCTTTAAGGTCTCCAAGGTTTATTCTTTTGGTTGAGTAGTATAGTGGTTTGAACACCATGTCTTTGATGTGCAATCTTTCAAGCTGTTCCTTTTCTATGTTCCAGAGGCTCATAATCTGTGTTGTCCATGCCTTCCTATCCTTTGTACCTGCATACCCTATCCGCTTCTGCGAGATATGTAATGTTTTACAGATCTTCTTAGCTGCCTGGATTGTATCCCAATTCTTTTTCTCAAGCACAAAGATTAGTTGGTCTCCTGAACCTTTTTCCCACTTTTCTTTTTTTCCAACTTCATATATTGTGCCATCTAACCCAATTTCTTCAACAATAAAATCCTCAGGTTTTTGTTTTATCCTCATCATCTAAACCTCAAAATAGCACCAATACCTCCAAATCCTCTGAAAAATTGTTCTCCTTCTGGTGTGTCTGTTGAAATGATCTCTACCTTTGTCCCTACCATCTCAGCAAGTTCGCTTAGATCTTCAACAATATCCTTTTCTTCAGTTATATTCATGAGGACGCCGCACTTTTCACATTTTTCCTGTTTTGGTTTGCTTCTAACACTCTTTTGGACTTCATACCCACAATGCGGACATTTTAAAGTTACCCTCTTCCATTCAAGCTCTTCTGATAAGAGGAGAGTATCAACTTTTCCTTCAAGTAATGCTTGTCTTACCTGTTTTTCACCATATGTTGCTAAGCCGCCAGTGGATGCCTCCTTCAAGAATTTGTTTACAAGCTGTTTTTCTTTTATTATGTCTAGGTCCTTCATTATCTCTCCGGCTTTCTGCATCATCTCCCGGATGCCAAATTCATCTGTGTAACTAGTATCAATTGTGCCTATTATCTTCTGTTTTACTTTTGCATTCAGGTAATCTGCATTGAGGAACGAATTTTTTGTGGGGCCAGGGCCACCAATGATTACTCCTTTAATCTTTTCATCTGAAAATGTTTTATTTGCAAGCTCTCCAACCTTTTTGAACCATTCATGTGCAGCAATCTCTATCAAACGCTCAAAGCGCACTGAACTGTTGTGTAAGATGAAATTGTTTGCCACAAAACATTCAGTTTCAGGGACAGTTAAGTCATAGAATACTGCATTTAGGTATGTTTTGTCTATGTGTTTTATTTCTGCTTGGATTACATCTGCATGATACACATCCCAGAGCAGACGTAGCAGGTGTGCACCAGTTGTCAGCATTTCTTTTTGTTTATTCATTAGCACGTTTTTCACGCTTGAAATACGCTCAGGATTCTTGTCAAGACCTTTTTCTATTCTATATATAGGGTAAACACTCAATCCTAGTTCTTCAGCAACTTCCTTCATTGTGAGTCTGAGACGTTTTCTAAACGTTCTCAAGTTTTGGCTTTTTGCGTTTTCTATTTCCTTGAGTCTTTTTTCAACAGGTTTTATTATTACTCTTCTGAACACATTAAAACTCATCTTTCTTTCGTCCCTGAAAAAGTTTGTTGAAGTGGCAAAGTCCTCTGTATTCATCTTAAGTTTTTTTACCAAATTTAACATTTGCTTGCCACTAACAGGAATCTGATTTGTGTTTGTACTCAACTTTCCATATATTCTACCCAACTTTTTCATCTTTTTTTCTGAGGAGAAACCTATATATCTTCTGAAATTCATTAGCGATTCTGAGTCGCATATTTCAAGTGTGAACTGGTGAGATTCTTTAAATCCTCTGCCTCCTTTTGAGATTTTTTTTCGTACAGAGGCAATTATTCCAAATCTGAGCAGTAACATCTGTAGCTGTTTAATAAACTTCTCAGCAACCATTGTAAGAGATACACGATTACTGGTTACATAACCTTCAGCATCAAACACCCCTCTTATAAATGCAGCCACCTCTTCATTTTTTGCAATCATTATGCTTTTGGGAACCACTAGATTGTGGCTCGGGTAAAAAACCTCTCCGAACAAGAGATCAATCGTCTTTACTAGTTCTTTTCCGTAGAATGCTAGCCGATAACATCCTCTCCTTCTTCGTTTGTCTATTGAGACAGATACCCCAAACAGTAACTTGATTAATTTCATATATTTGCGAAGAAGATTAATATCACTATCGCACAAACAGATCCTATACTCTTCCTTATATCCGTCTCCTGATATGTAGCCAAGCAGCTGAGCCAATTCTTTCGTTAATGTTTTTGGGAATCTAAAAGCAGGAGTTTTTTTCATGAATTTTTGCGAGAACGCTTTTTTGTCAACACCATATAATTCAATTAATTCCATTATTTTATCATGGCTTATTTTACCATTGTTTGTCTCAAATTTAGATATGGTTGCTTGTGCAACTCCTAATATTTTTGCCACTTCTTGCTGGGATAGCCCTCTTTCTCTGCGCTTGTTTGTTAGGTAGTTAATACCCTGTTTTGTTGGATATTCTACATGTGGAATGTCTATGTTTAGATGTACCTCTCTCCCTCTTACGGGGCTGCATTTTGCCACTAGAATTTGGTTTCCAGGTTTGAGGTCCTCTGCGTACTTCACTCCCATACCACAGGAATCCGGGACAAAAAACAGATGTTCTGGGGTAACTATAATTTCAAGCGTAGGATATTTTGTTTTGATGACATATGCACGTCTCCTTTTTCTTGAGAATACGTGGGAGCAATTAGCAATCTTTGTTTTGTAATTGGAATGACTTAGAATAGCATCTCCTCTTTGAACGTTCTTTATTTCTGTAATAATTCCGTTTCCAAGCTGTATAAGAGAGTCCTCATGTACGCATTGCCCGCCCGCCCTATGTTTTCCTGGCACTTGTGATGTCATGCTTCTTACAATTTCTATACGTTTGCCTTTCAGTATGGCAATTGTTGCCTCTCTTCTATCAACTGTCAGTAAACCATATGCCTCTTTTGGTTCAAGCATCTCAAGTAATGGTTCCAGGAAAAATGTAGAGTCACATCTATATGTCTGAATAGGAACAGGTTCTGGTGGCTCTAGTTTGAATAACTCAATCTTGTCATTTATGTTTCCAGCGAATAACACCAAGCCATTTTCAGGAGGTTTTCTGTAGGCTTTTAGCGCATTTAACAACCGTTCAATTGCAGCAGTCACATTCTTTCTTGTTTGTTTGCTCTTTATATTCATTGCTTGGCCAGCTTCTTCTCTAAGTTTATTAGTCACCTCTGAGATCTGATAGTTTGGGGGTATGTATATGCTAATGAGTTCAGTACCCTGACCTCTAAGTTTTGCCAATTCTTTTACTATCTTTTTAAACTCATAATTTACTCTTGAATTCATCATATCACTTTATATTTTAGGATTGATTTATTTAAAAGAGGTGTTACAATGAAGCCGTGCGTCATTAAAATCGGCGGTTCAATTCTTGCTGATGGGAAGCCAGATGTTGACTACATTAAGAGTATAAGTTCTATGCTTGAAGATTTAAATAAACGTATGGTTATTGGTGTTGTAGTAGGGGCAGGAAAAGTGGGGGGTGTTTATGTAGATGCTGCCCGTAAGCTAAAAATAAACCAATACCAGCAGGATTCATTGGCAATAGATGTTACAAGAGTAAATGCAAGATTACTGGCAAATGCACTTCCTTCTGCATTACATAGTATCCCACGAACAGTAGGAGATGCACGTGCATTGATGGAAGCATCTCCAAAGAGGATTGTTGTGATGGGTGGAACATTCCCTGGCCATACAACAAACGCTGTTGCAGCACTTCTTGCTGAAAATACAGGAGCAAAGCTTGTAAATTGTACAAACGTTGATGCTGTGTATGATAAGGACCCAAACAAATTCAAGAATGCTAGAAAGTTCTCAAAAATGAGTGCGGATAAATTAGTTGAGTTAGCAGCAAAGTATGATACAAGGGAGGCAAGGGGACACTTCATTATTGATCTACTTGCAGCAAAGATCATACAGCGTTCCAAAATAGAAACACATGTGGTTAATGGGAGAAAGTTGAGTGAGATAAAAAAGGCAGCACTTGGGAAAAAGCATAATGGTACTGTAATTAAGTGAGCAACATGAACGTATGTGTGGGCGGCACATTTGATAAGTTACACGAGGGACACAAGTATCTCTTGGATGTAGCATGCGCTTTTTCAGAAACATTGTTTGTTGGACTGACAAGTGATGAGTTTGCAAGGCGAACGAAAAAAAGAGAGATAAGGCCATATTCTGTAAGGAAGCACGAGCTTGAGAAATATTTAGAAGGAAAACCTGTTGAAATTATTGAGATAGATGATATGTATGGGTTTGCTGCAGATATGAAGGATTTGGATGCCATTGTTGTCAGCACAGAGACATATGCAAAAGCATGTAAGATAAATAAGAAAAGAGAGGAAAAAGGATTAAAACCTTTGCTGATTATTGTAATACCATTGATCAAAGATGAGAAAGGGAATAAGATATCTTCAAGAGGGGTTAGATGAGTTATAGCAAAAGGATTGAAGACGAGTTGAAGAAGAAAGGCATAAAAATAGGGGACAGAGTTAAGGTAGGAGATGTTGAAGGATTACTTATGCCTTCTCCTGAGATAACAGGAAACCCAGACTTTTTAGTTATAAAATTAGACAATGGATACAACATAGGTGTTAAATTCAAAGGAAAGATTGAGAAGAGCAGCACAAAGGAGCCACAACGTATCAAAAAAGAGTTTGAATACGAGGTAGAGGAAACACATGCGCAAAGCATACCCAAGTGCCACGATCTACCGATGATATCATTGATATCTGCTGGTGGAACAATATCAAGCAAAGTAGATTATAAAACAGGGGCTGTTTATCCCTCTTTCACATCAAGGGATTTGTTTGCTCAAGTACCTGAGCTTTCAAAAATAGTCTGCTTTAAGGAACTGAAAACGGTTTCAGAGGTATTGAGCGAGGACATGTGTTACGAGGATTGGATAGAGATTGCAAAGGAGTGTGCATACCAAATTAATGATGGTGCTGGGGGCGTTATTGTGGCACATGGTACTGATACAATGCACTATACATCTGCAGCATTATCTTTCATGCTTTCTGGACTATCAAAACCAGTGGTTCTTACAGGGGCACAGCGATCAACAGACAGGGGCTCTGCTGACTCTGCTATGAATTTAATCTGTTCAGCTCATGCTTCCATCTCAGATATTGCTGAGGTAGGTATTGTAATGCATGCAGAAACAGATGATAGCTATTGCTTTTTTATAAGGGGAACAAAAGCAAGAAAGATGCACACAACTATGAGGAACACATTTAGGCCTATAAATGATTATCCTATTGCAAAGATTTGGCCAGACGGCAAAGTAGAGCCATTACAAACATACAAAAAGAGAGCAGACGGAAAGGTAAAGGCAGACACAAAGTATGAGCCAAATGTCGCACTTGTTAAAGCATATCCAAATTCAGACCCGACCATTATTGACTATTTTGTTAAGAAGGGATGCAAAGGGATAATTATAGAGGGTACAGGTTTGGGTCATGTCCCCACGCAAAATAAGAAATATTCTTGGATACCTCACGTAAAAGAGGCAGTAAATTCTGGCGTATTTATCGGCATTGCACCTCAGACATTGTACGGTAAATTAAATCCAGATGTTTATGCAAATGGGAGGATTCTTGCCTATGAGGCAAATGCAGTACACCTGAAAGATATGCTCCCAGAGACAGCATATGTTAAGCTTGGTTGGGTTTTGGGCCATACAAAAAGCATGAAGAAGATAAAAGACATGATGTTAACGAATTACGCTGGTGAATTCAAAGAGAGATTGCAGCCAGACATGTTTTTATATTGAGGTGTTATATGTGATTATTGGTTTAACAGGTAAAGCAAGGAGTGGAAAGGACACAATTGCCAAATATCTATGTGAGCACTATGGGTTTAAACATTACGATTTTTATAAAGATGTGCTTGTCCCAGAACTTGAAAAAAGGGGTTTGGAGCCAACAAAGATGAACGCGAGCCTTGTAGGCAACGAAATGAGAAAAGAGGAGGGAATGGATATTATGGCTAAACGCCTTCTCAAAAAGATTGATGTTCCAGATGCTGTGGTAACGGGATTTAGAAGTCCAGAAGAGGTTGAATATTTTAAGGAACATACTCACGATTTCACTTTGGTATTTGTGGATGCAGAACCAGAGGTTAGATTTTCAAGAAGAAGCCCTCTGGATCCACAAACAAAGGAAGAATTTTTTAAGAGAGATGAGATGGATGAAAAGGGCAAGAATATGGAGGCAGTTTTTTTGATGGCAGATAATGTCATAGATAATAATGGCACATTAGATGAATTATATGAAAAGGTGGAGGAACTGCTTGATGAGATAGTTGGTGAGTGAATGGATTACCAGAAACTTGGATTCAAGGCAGGATTGGAGATACACCAACAATTAGATACTAAGGAGAAACTTTTCTGTCATTGTAGCACGGAATTAAGCGATAAATTTCCAATAACAGTTGAAAGGAAACTCAGAGCAGTTGCAGGTGAATTGGGAAAAGTAGATGAAGCAGCCAGATACGAATTCAAAAGACAGAGAACATTTTTCTACAAAGCAAATCCAGAGACAAGTTGTCTTGTTGAATTAGATGAACAACCACCAGAGAGCATGAATAAAGAGGCACTTCATATAGCACTACAATTCTGCAAGCTTGTTAGTGCCAATATTGTTGACGAGATACATGTGATGAGGAAAACTGTTGTAGATGGAAGCAACACATCTGGCTTCCAAAGAACTGCAATGGTTGGGTTAAATGGGAAGATAAAGACAAGTAAGGGCGTAGTAAGGATACCAACTATACAGATTGAGGAGGATGCAGCAGCACCGATTGATAGGACTGAAGATACTGTTACTTATAGGTTGGATAGATTGGGCATACCTCTAATAGAGGTTGCAACAGGGCCAGATATAAAAGATCCGGAGCATTTGAAAGAGACAGCACTTACAATTGGAAGACTATTACGTGTCTTGAATGTCAAAAGAGGAATAGGCACGATAAGACAGGACGTTAATATTTCTATTAGTGGTGGAGCAAGGGTTGAAATAAAGGGTGCCCAGGATCTAAAGCTTCTCCCAAAGATTGCAGAGAGGGAAGTAATACGGCAGAGGAATCTCTTAGAGGCCAGAGAAGAACTCATAAAAAGGAATGCATCTGTTTGTGATGAGATCTTTGACGTCACTGATCTATTTAAAGAGACGAAATGTAGGTTTTTGAAAAACGCAAGAGCCATCCTTGCAGTAAAGCTTGAGAGGTTTTCAGGAATACTTGGCAGGGAGATACAAAATAATAGAAGAGTTGGAACAGAGCTGAGCGATTATGCGAAGACTCAGGGGGTTGGAGGCATAATTCATTCTGATGAAGATATGAAGAAGTATAATATAGAGGAGATGGACGCAGTTAGAAAAGCATTAAATGCAAATAGAGAGGATGCAATAGTTTTATGTGCATCCACGCGATTGAAGGCAACAAGGGCTCTCAGGCAAGTGATAAAGAGAGCAAAGATGCTTTTGGAAGGTGTGCCAGAGGAGGTTAGGAAAGCGCTTCCAGATGGAAACACACAATATCTCAGACCAATGCCAGGAGCCTCAAGATTATATCCAGAAACAGACATACCTCCTCTAGTTATAGATGAGAAGACAAAAGATGAGGTAGAAGTACCAGAAAGACCAGAGAGAATAATGGCCAGACTGAAGAAGATTGGTTTGAGTGATGAACTTGCAGAGCAATTATTCAGTTCAAAAAGGTTGAAGGTCTTTGAGAGGATATATGCAAAACATAATGCAGACCCAGTTCTCATTGCTACAACGTTGGAGAATACTCTTGTGGCATTACGTAGAGATGGTGTGCCTGTTGAGAATATATCAGATGAGGCACTTGAAGAACTTTTTGATCTGTATTATGAAGGGTATATCTCAAAAGAGGGGATTCCAGATGTCCTCACGACAATTGCATTAAACCCAGGAAAGAGATTGAGGGATATGCAGTTGAGGAAAATGAGTGAGGAAGAAGTAAGAGAAAGGATAAGAGAGATAGTGAGCAAAAACAAACATCTCTTAAAACAACATAACCCATTCAAAAAGATTATGGGAGAAGTTATGAAGGAATTGAGAGGAAAGGCTGATGGAAAACTCATAGCAAAGATAGTAAAGGAGTTTATATGAAAGTTCTTGTGAGGTATGGGGAGCTGTTTCTCAAATCAGAGCCAGTAAAGAAGAGGATGATAAATCAGCTAGTTTCAAACATCAAGGCAGGAATACCAGATGCAAACGTGGACATAAAACGAGGCAGACTAATTATTAATACTGAATTTGGTAGAGCGAAGCCCATACTAAAAAGAATATTTGGTATTGTTTCGTTTTCTCCTGCATTTGATGTCACAACAGATATGGAACAGATAAAGAAACAATGCCTCATGCTTGTTGAGCCAAATAAAACATTTGCTATAAAGACAAACAGGCCCTATAAAAAGTTTCCAATGACAAGCCAAGAGATAAGCAGGGAGGTAGGAGCATACATTGTTAAACATACAGGAGCAAAAGTGAACCTAACGAATCCAGAGCAGACGATTTATATTGAGTTATTTAAAGACACAACATTCATATTCAACAAGATTGAGAGAGGAATAGAAGGCCTACCTCTTGGCGTTTCTGGAACAGTTTGTTTGGAATGCTATAACAAAGATGATGTACTTGCAGGGCTTATGATGATGAAAAGAGGATGTTCTTTGATTGTAAAAGGAAATAGGTCAAACATATTAGATGAGTGGAGCATTGGCCATCCAATAACATATGTTGATTCATTCAAAGAATGCAAAGCTGTTGTGTCTGGCACAAGAGATATAAACAAAATAAAGGGAAGAGAAGTACCAGTGTTTTATCCCCTTATTGCGCTTCCTGATTGTAAGATAAAAGAATTGAGGAAAACTTTTTATTTGGCATGAACATTATGGTTAATATGGCTGATAAGAAGCAACCAAAGGCAAAGGTAGATATTGACGAGAGCCATAAGAAGGTCTATGTTCTACCTTACATGCCACGAGAGAAGAGAACATTTGGCCAAAAGGCTGCTGATGCAATTGCTGAGTTTGGTGGTAGCTGGACATTTATAGTCCTTTTCCTGATTTTCCTTTTTCTCTGGATGGGTCTGAATACTTGGGCATTTATCACACACTGGGACCCCTATCCATTCATTTTGCTAAATCTTGCCCTTTCATGTCTTGCAGCAGTCCAGGCACCAATTATCTTGATGTCACAGAATAGAGCAGCTGAGCGCGATAGAAGGAAGGCAGAGATGGACTACATTGTGAACAAAAAGGCAGAGATGGAGATCAAAGATATGCAGAACGATCTAGACGAGATAAAAGCAATGCTGAGGGAATTAAACAAAAAGGTCAAGTGAGTTTTTTGCACGCCTTTTCAATCCTGTCCATTGCTTCCTCTATAAGTTCATACTTTGTAGCATAACTCAATCTTATAAAGCCTTCTCCATACCTCCCAAACTCTGTTCCTGGGACAGTAAGCACCTTCGCTTCTTTTAGTAGGTATTCACAGAACCTATTTGATGTCATATTGAAGTGTATGCTTGGAAACATATAAAATGCGCCTTCTGGTTCATTGAGCGAAAATCCATCAATCTCCTTCAACCGCTTGTACATAAACTTTCTTCTTCTATCATATGACGTTCTCATCTCTTCAACACAATCCTGCGACCCTTTCAGAGCAGCAGTTGCAGCGATCTGTGACATAGTTGGTGCACATAACGAGGTATGTATGTGTAGGTCAGTCATTGCTTTGATAATCTTCTCAGAACCAACTGCATAACCTATGCGATAACCTGGCATTGCATATGTTTTTGAGAATGACTGTAATGCTAAAACATAATCCTTCATCCCATTTAATGATAGCATAGAAATATGCTTTTTTCCATACACTAACTTTTCATATGCTTCATCAACCATCACAAGCAAATCGTATTCAACAGCAATATCAGCAAGTTCCTCTAATCGCTTTTTGTCAAGTACTGTTCCTGTTGGGTTTGATGGGTTGCATATAATTATGGCCCTAGTCCTTTTTGGATCCTTTATAGCATTTTTCACATCCTCAACAAATAACTGAAATCCGTTCTCTTCTTTCAGAGGTACTGATACTGGATAACCATTAAACAATTGCGTCAGGGGTTCATATATAATAAACGAAGGGTCTGGGACCAGAACCTCCTCTCCTGGATCAACAACACTTGCTAAACCCAGCATAATTGCCTCAGTGGATCCACACGTGACTATGACCTCATTCTCAGGGCTTACATCAACGTTGTAATCTCTCTTAAACTTCTCTGCAATAGCCTCTTTTAATTCCATCCTACCAGATATTGGTGAGTAATGCGTTTTTTCCTCATCAAGTGCTTTTTTTGTTGCCTCTCTTATATGCTCTGGTGTTGTAAAATCTGGCTCACCAGGCCCTAATGATAAAACATCCTTTGTTTCCGCTGCCAGCCTCAAAATCCTAACAAATGTGCTATCTGGCAACTGTGAAACCCTTTCAGATATCTGCATGTTTTCTGTTACAACTCCCTACTTTAAATGCTTTATCTCTTCCACCATCTCACATGCCTTGCATATCTCTCCAGCGCAGGGTTCCCCGCATACCTTACATGTGTTCGGCATTTCCTCTACCACAAATGTCTCCTTTAGTATCTCAACCAATCTATCATTACTACGTAAGATGCTGTGCTTTGTCCCAGGGAATTTTGCTTCCAACTCATTAAGCATGTCTCTTATCTCAGCCCTGTATGCCTCATGGACATATCTGCACTCAACAAAATTAGATTTTATCCCCCTAAGCATTGCATAAACAACAACCTCTCTCTCTGGTATAGTTCTAAGCGGCTTAACCCTAGGAATAAACTTTTCATGTTCTATAAGGCCTTGTTCTTCTCCCATTCTTACCATTCTCCAATATTCCCCTCTTATGAAGTTCATTAGGGCAACCTGGGCCTCATCATCTAAATTATGACCCATTACTAACTTTTTACATCCTAGCTCCCTCGCCTTCTTATTCAACAAATTTCTCCTTAAAACGCCACAATATGAGCAAATCCCCCTCCTCCTTCTCTTTTTTGCTATTTCATCAATAGTTATGCCATATTCCTCTTTAAAACGGAATATATACAGAGGAACATCCAATCTGCTGCACAGGGTTTTAGCGTCCTCTATCAGGGCATCTCTATATCCTTTTAGGCCCTCATCAATTAGTATAGCAACAACATCCGCTCTTTTCACAAACTTTTTTATGAGATAAAGGGTTGTTAGGGAATCCTTTCCTCCGCTGATAGCCACTCCAATCATCTCATTATGATCAAATTTCCCATGAATATTCTTTCTAAACCTATTTTCAAAATATCTTTTAAAATGCTCCTCACATAATGCTTTTCCAGCGTATCTAATCTCTATAATTGCTCTTTTATTGCATTTTGAACACTTCATATCCCGTACACTCTCTCAGCATTTTTATATAATATCATATCCTTTTCATCATCAGATATGTCCAAGGATTTTATTTTCTCTAATTCTGATTTAAAATCCCCCCATGGGTTATCAGAAGCAAAAAATATGTTTTTTACGGAATCTAAGTAATTTACTGCCCATTTAACAGCAAATCCTCTTGCCCATGATGTATCAGCGTATACTTCCAGCCCTGTTTCAATCCATTCCTTCAAGCGAGGGATTAGTTTAAAATGGCCTCTAACAGTGCCTCCCATATGAACCAAATGAATCCTTGGGCTGTATTCGTCTATAAGCTTCTCTACGTGCTCTATATCTGAATTCTGGCTTCCAGTATGCATTTGCAGGATTAATCTACTCTCTATTGCCTTTTCCATGATCTCTCTAACATCTCTATTCCATGAATTTGGGTCCGGAGTAAATTGTTTCCAGGCATTAGGACTCATTTTAAGCGCTATTATGCCTTTTTTTATGTTATTCAATACTTCTTCTGACTTTTCTTTGAATTCTGGGATGGGATTTATCCATAATGCGCCATATACCCTATCTAACTGCTTTACTGCTTCTTCCACTAACCTATTATACCTAAATGCAATGTTTCCATCTGGGCAGTATGTAGGGCAAACAATAGACTTTGCAATATTATTCTTTTGCAAAAAAGTCTCGTAATCCTCAACATCTTTTATCTCAAATCCCTCAAAAGGAGAAATCCTGTACTTCCTGTATTCCCATGTACCCCATTCTCCAATATGGTTATGTGCGTCAACAATCTTCATCCTCCACTCACCACTGGAATGATTTTTATGTTATCCTTTGGCTTAATCTTGACATCCGAGGTTACAATCTTGCCATTAATTGCAACAATTACTGTCTCCTCTGTTTCACCCATTGCTTTGATGAGTTCTGAAACAACGGGCTTGCACTCAACAGTTTTCCTGCCTTCTCTCAAATCCTCCACCAAGAATCGCATGTCCTTATTTTGTGTAAACTATATAATATGGTTTTGCCAAATATCTTGTTATGCGAACGATGAAATGTATAAAAACAAGACGCTCCAGAAGGATGTTCTTAGAAAAGCCAGTAGATGATGGTATTGTAAAACAGTTGATAGATGCAGCAAGACATGCACCATTTGGTGGACCACCAAAGAAAACATCTCAGCCATGGGAGTTCATCGTCATAAGGGATCCAGAAACAAAACAAAAACTTGCACTTCACTATAAGGATAGGCAATCCCTTAATCAAGCACCACTACTTATAGCAGTGTGTGCTGACAAAACGAGAGACCCAAAATACAAGGAATGGGATATCACATGTGGGTTAGCTATTGAAAATCTTTTACTTGCTGCCCATGATCTTGGATTAGGAGCGTGCTTTGTTACTACGTTTTCGCACCACGAAGGCCACAAAGAAGACAGGGAGGAATTGATAAACGCACTCCATCTTCCTGACCATATAAAACTTATTGCTATTATTGCTGTTGGGTACCCAGACCCAAATGAGAAGATTGAGGAAAAGGAACTGAGAGATGTAGAGGAGATTATGCACAACGAGACATGGTAAACCATTAATAAGTATGACATACAAAAGAGAAGTATGCCATTAGCAAAGGAAAGAAAGCCACTTTTTAAACATAGTTTTGGTTTTAGGAGCCACGCGAAGGTCAGCTTACCCGAGCATAGGATAACTACTGAGTTCAGGGATGGAAAGCTAACAATATCAAAGGCAACAATGCGTGATTTAACTGTACATACTGTTGATTTCAAAACTGGAAAAAAAGAAACAAAGAACATGCCATTTGCCCAGCCAGAAGGAGCAACAGGATTTCCTGTATACACAAATGCACAAATCAGGCTTGAGCCAGGTGAGATAAAGAGTATCCTAAAGCAAATGGAAGGCAAGGTGGGACCAGGAGACCTTGCTAAAATCAGGAGGCATCTGCTTTCGCTTCAGACTCGCTGACCCCTAATCTTTATTAACACAAACCGCGTTTTTTTGTATGGTGAGTCTATGAAATACAGCTTGCAAGGTTCAACAATGCAGATGTTGAATATAGAGCTGGATGAGGGGGAGGTAGTAACTGCAGAACCTGGAAGAATGGTGTACATGACTGATAATATAAAGATGGATACCAATCTTGAAGGTGGCCTTTTTGGATTTTTAAAGCGTTCTATCATCGGAGAGTCAATGTTTCTTGTTCATTTCAGAAGCGAAGCAGGTACAGGCATAGTTGCATTTGGTCCCGAGGTTCCAGGAAAAATCGTGCCTATTGAGTTAAGCGGAGGAAAAGAGGTCATTGCCCAGAAGGAGGCATTTCTATGTATGTCAAAAGGTGTAGAATTTGACCCCACCTTTACGAGGGACCTTGGAGGAGGATTTTTAGGTGCAGAGGGATTGCTTCTGATAAAAGCCAAGGGAAATGGATACATCTTCTTTAATGTTGGAGGAGAGGTCACAAAAATACATCTTGCAGAGGGGCAAAAGTTAAGAGTAGACCCAAGGTCAATAGCCATGTTTGATTCAACAGTGAATTATAGTGTAGAGAGGATAAAGGGCATAAAGAATATGCTCTTTGGAGGAGAGAATTTATTTTTGGCAACATTAACTGGACCTGGTGATGTGTGGGTACAAAGCATAACGGTTGGAGAATTGGCGATGAAGCTCTACCACTTCATGCCACATCCACGCTCAGCCTCAAAGAGCGTAGGGTCAACTGTTGCTAATACAGCACTTGGTGCACTATTTAGGAGAAGTGTATAGGGGGGATGAGCATTCCAGAAAATAATCTGTACAAGGAAGCAGGGAAATCGTTTGTTGTAGGGACAGTCACAATAGCAATTGCACTTGTGATCGGATTAATACTAACGCTCATTATCTTTATGATTCTGTATTTCTTCTGGAAGCCACTTATGGTTGCGCTATTAACAGGTACAGCAATATTCATCACAATCTTTGCATTCTTACTTCTGTGGATGGCGATTGTTGCAATCATATTATATATTATCCATGTTGGTACCTTTGTTAGATATTTTGGGAAGACAACAGAGGTAAGCAAAGAGCGTAAAAACTACTCTTTGACCAATGTTGAGGAAGCAGGCATGAGGACAACAAAAGAGATGTAGTCTTTGTTCTATGTCTGATGGTGCTTTTATGAACAAACGCATTCTCAAAGTTGTGGAGATGTGCGATATCATCCTTGAGGTAGTGGATGCCAGAGATATTGATGGTACAAGGTCAAAAGCACTTGAAAACATTGTGAAAGAAAAAGGAAAGCATCTCCTCATTGTCATAAACAAATGTGACCTTGCAAAACCAAAAAGGATTCCAAAGAATGCAATACCCTTTAGTGCAAAGAAACGCTGGGGGACAAAAAGGCTTAGAAGTGAGATAAAGAGGATCATGAATAGAGATTGTTTGGATAAAGTGAAGGTTGGAGTAGTAGGCTATGCAAACACAGGAAAAAGCTCTGTAATCATTGCATTGGGGGGAAAAGCAAAGGCATCTAGCAGAGCAGGATTTACACGTGGTGAGCAATGGACAAAGATATCAAAGCACATTCTTCTTTTGGACTCACCTGGCATCATACCAAGAGGGGAAGGGGAGAAGAAACTTGCAGTAAAGGGCGCCTTGGACGTAACCAAGATAGAGGATGCAGAAGGCGTCGCAATAGAACTACTGAAGAGGATACCAAAGAAATCACTTGTAGAGGCATATGGTGTTGAGCCCTATAACGACCCAGAAAAGCAGCTCATGGAATTAGCTGGAAAATGGATGATGTTCAGGAAGGGGGCAGAGCTTGACACAGACAGGGCAGCAAGGAAACTGATAAAAGACTGGCAGAAAGGGAAACTGCGCATTATATGATATATTTAAATATTCTTTTCATCTTATTTCTATTTATGAAAAGAACGAACCTTTTTTTGATCATAGGTGCCGTCATAGTATTTTTGTTTTTGATTGGAGCCATGTGGATCATGGCAACACCCAAAGAGGCACCAAGACCACCTCAAGTACCTGTATGTGGCAATGGCATAATTGAGCCAGGAGAGACGTATCAAACCTGCTGTTTGGATGCTGGATGTCCTGAGGGGTTGGAGTGCATAAACAATACGTGTATTACAAGAGAGGCACCAAAAGAGGTTGAAAAAGCAGAAACCACTCTGATAGGGTTTGGCGACGCATTCCTAACAAACAACGTTAGACTGAATGAACTGAAAGATATACTTGTTTTGCAAGTACCCAGATTTTCAAATGACTCCGCAGATATAGTTGTCTATTGGATGTTTGGTGAACCTTCACACCTCTCAGTTGAGCAGGGGAAGAGCATATCAGAGAGATACATACGCTTTACATATCTTGGTATGAGGAATAATGCAGCATTCTTGGTGTTGACAGAAGATACGAAGATAGTCAATCTAAAGAAGACATTTGTCCTTCTGTTTGGTGAAGCAGCTAGAGTTAATGGAACAAACGACGTTATAGAGTTTGTTAGTGTTGATGGTGAACCACTGGTTAGGACTGGTAAGATAGGAAATCCTGGGAAGTCAAGAAAGGTTGCTGTAGGAGAACCATTTTCATTTGACAATATGAACGCAGAGTTAACATACCTGAAAGGCGATAAGGCATACTTTGTGGTATGGAGGGGAGAAATATGAGAAGAATTTTCTTGTTGATATTGCTCCTTAGTTTGGTAAGCGCTGCTTGTTCTTCAACCCCTTGTTCAAGTAGAGGATACACAGCTTGTACTGCTAGTGAATATTGTTATTGCAGCAGCACAACAGACTGTGGTGCGACATGGTATGTAGCCACATGTAAGTGGACTGGAGGGATTGCTACAGGAAGCTGTTCAGTAGATTCTAAGACATCAACACAATGTACCTCTGACCAGAGATGCAGCTATAGCAAAGGTGGATGCTATGATGCTCTTGCATGTTACGCAGACATAGATGTAGCAAGCATTTCAATCCAAGGCGTGAATGCAAACAACGAGATAAAGGAGGGCACAATAACTGTAAAGGTTACA
The DNA here is from genome assembly GCA_021162685.1 of Candidatus Iainarchaeum sp. Lineage (GTDB taxonomy): Archaea > B1Sed10-29 > B1Sed10-29 > WALL01 > WALL01 > JAGGYF01. The sequence goes on from JAGGYF010000015.1 coordinate 42,916, forward strand.
GTAAAAAACAATGGAGGAATTAGTGGAAGCAGTACAATCTATGTCTATGTACGTGACAACGATTTCACAAGTATTGATGATTTGACAGGTGTAGCTGAATGTGAAATATCAACAGGAACAATATCTGCTGGCTCATCAGTAACAAAGTCATGTAATGTAAATATAGATGTTGCAACACCTCAAACAAGATACTTTGCTGCAAAGGTATCTGGTGGTAGTGCAAGAGCAGCAGACCCGGCAGATAATTGGAAGAAAACAAATGCTAAGATTGTGGAATGTTTCTATAATACCGATTGTAATGCCAATGAATACTGCTCTGATCAAGTAGCTCCAGGAGATTGTAGATCATGTCCGGGAGCAAAGTGTTGTACTCAGTGGGATACCTGGCCAACAAGGTACGATTTTTCTCAGCCGAGCGATTGCTGTGATACATGCATTGTATACTTTGATACGAGCAACCATTGCGCTATGTATGTTGAACAATGCGGATATGATTGTTATGAGTGTAACGCGTATCCATCATCAGATTACTGCAGAGACTGCGACCCCGGTTCTACAGAAAGCCGGTCCTGCCCTTCAGACTGTACAGATGTTGGAGCATGTTCATGTGGAACACAATCAAGAACATGCGATTCAAGTGGCCAGTGGGGGGACTGGAGCACTTGTACTGGCTATGTTGGACCTTCTGATGAAGTCTGTAATGGTATAGATGATGATTGTGATGGAGACATAGACGAAGGTGTTAAGAACACATACTACGAAGACGCAGATGGAGATGGATATGGAAATGCATCAGTAACTACTCAGGCATGTACTGCACCATCTGGTTATGTCTCAAACAATTTAGATTGTAATGATAACAATGCAGACATCCACCCAGGAGCAACCGAGATTTGTAACGGAGAAGATGACGACTGTGATAACTCAATTGATGAAGGATTATCCATAGCATGTTCTTCTGATTCTGATTGTGGAACAGATGGTTGTTACTTCAACAGATACAGGAATTATTTTTGTGTAAACGCAGGTAACTGTTCATCATCTTGTACACATGTAACAGAGTCAGATAATGATGATGACGGATACTCCCCTTCATGTGGCGACTGTAATGACTCTGATGCAAATGTACATCCTGGTGTGACAGATACATGTGATGGGATAGACAATGACTGTGATAACTTAATAGATGAAGATGCAAATTGTCCTTCTTATGAACAAGATGGACCTTATTGTTATTATAATGGGTTCTGTAATGGAACATCTGGTTGTGCTTTTGCTTCAGAACAGTTCATAGCAGCAGTATCTGCCTATTATGAGAGTAATGGTGTATGCTATTATGGTTGTACAAGAACATGTACTGAGAATGGTTGGGTCAGAGATGATAGTACCTGCTCATCTGAGACAATAGATGATGGAGACCCATGCACAACAGATACATGTACAGCTTCTGGTGTAACCCATACCAACTGGTGTGAGCCAGAGGTATGTGACGATGATATAGATAATGATGGGGACGGCTTAATTGATTGTCAAGATGACGATTGCCCTGCACCTGATTGTCCGACATGTCAATATGCTGCATGTGACCAAACTACATATGATTGGTATTGCGAGAATTCTCCAACTACAGAGGAATGTGGGACATCCAATTGCCCAGATGATTATTGCTATTGGTCTGGTGGGAAGTTATACTGGAAAAATTATCCAGAAACATGTACAAGATATTGCGATGGATCTGGTTCATGCGCAGGTTGTACATGTTCTGCCACAACCACACAATGTGTTGCATATGGCTGTTGTGTCACAGCATGTTCTGATTCAACAGGATGTTATACAAAAGCAGGAACATGCTCAGATGTGTGTTCTTCATCGTCCCTCACAACAGGTAGAACGTGTTCTGGTTGTGGGTCAAATGGAGCTACTGGGAGCTGTGGTGGAGGTTCAGTGAAATATTGTACTTCTTCTGATTATACAGAGTGTGAGCAGGCAAGTTGTGGTGGCAATACATACTATTGTACTGATGAATCTGGGACTTGGCAATGGCAAACAACCAGTAAAAAATGCACAAATGACTGTCCAACAGCTTCAGCCAGTTCGAACACAACATCCATAAAGGTTGGGGAATCTGTATCCTTTGATGGTTCAAATAGCAATGATCCAGATGGGGACACGTTAAGCTATGTATGGGACTTTGGAGATGGCACAACATCAACAGAACAAAATCCAACACATACATTTAGTTCAAGCGGAAGCTATACAGTAACACTAACTGTAAGCGATGGCTTCTGTACAGATAATGATACACTGACAGTTCAGGTAGCTAGTCTAGTGCCCCCAACCGTATCAATTTCCGCAGATCCGACATCTGGATATGCTCCTCTTAGTGTAACATTTTCATGCACTGCAAGCGACTCAGACGGAACGATTGTAAGCTATCTATGGGACTTTGGTGATGGAGTAACAAGCACACATGATTGTAGTTCACCTTTCACACACACCTATTCTAGCGAAGGCACATACACAGTAACACTAAAAGTTACAGATGATGACTTGCAAGAAGCAAGTGATACAGTTACCATAAACGCAACACAGTCATTTCCAGACTTTATCATATCATCTATAACAGTAGACAATTCAACCCCAGTGCTAGGACAGAACGTACAAGTGGATGTTACTGTTGAGAATATTGGACATGCAGATGTTGTTGGGGATGTAGGTATAGAATTGAGAGATGGAGGGACATACCACAAAACAATTACAGACCTCGCAGTTAATTCCTCTAAACTCGTTTCATTTACGTGGAGCAGTGGAATACCAGGCAATTATACATTAGTTGCAACAGCTGACTACAACAGCGTTTACCAAGAAGAAAGCGAGACAAATAACAATGCAACATTGCAAATAAGAGTAAATGCACCACCAACAGCAAACGCTGGCTCTGACATAAACGCATACGAAGGAGATACTGTCATATTAAACGGAACATGTACAGATGACAATCAAATAGTATCATGCCAATGGTATGAAGGAGACACGTTATTGGGAGACAACCCCTACTCTTATGACACAACAGGAAAGGCTGGAACACACACACTAACATTAAAAGCAACAGATAACGATGGACTAACAGACACAGATGATATGGTATTGACTGTTCAGTCATTACAATGTACGATAAATATGAATCTCTCAGGTCCAGAAACACTTGCATTGTTTGAGCCAGGCTTATGGGATGCAAGTGGTACAGAGGTGGTGTGCCCATGATAAGCGAAAGCACGTTGAAAAAGATCGTTGCGTTGCAAGTCATACTCATCTTTTTAATACTTGGCTTCTGGTTCTATCAGATACAACCCAAACCAGAACAATTGCCAACATGTGGAAATGGAGTCATAGACGAAAACGAGAACCAGATAACATGTTGTCTGGACGCAGGATGCAACAAAGGGTATCATTGTGTAAACAATATGTGCGTTGAGATTGCAGGCTCAGCAAAAAGCATTGGGTACCCAGACCTTTTTGTTGATATGAACAGACCATTCAAGATTAGAGAAGGACAAACAGCAGACTTGGGCATGGTGCGCTTGACATTGATAGATGCAGAGGAGATGAGGATAAAGTTGGAATGGCCAGCAGTTACAACAGAGCATATGCTTACGGAAGGAACACCTTTGATTGAGAACTTTGTAAAGTTTGAAGTTATAAGCAGGAGCAATGATTATGTCATGCTTTTGGCTACTGATATCGCAAGAAAGGTAGAAGTTGGAAAAACATTCATATTAAAAGAAAACAATGTTGTTTCGGTAGAAGATGTGAGGATAAAGCTAGATGAGGTAGCAAATGGCAGAGCATCTGTCACAATTGTTTTGGATGGTGCAGTTACGAAGAAAACCCTTTCAGTAGGAGGGAAGGTGCAAGTCGGAGAGTACACATTGATGTATGTTTATCCAGGTAAGCTTGGAGATGTATTTGTGGTTGAGAAAGGAGGCGTTGCGTGATGAGAGTATGGCCATTTTTGATTATTGTGATGTTTTTTGGAATGGTATGGGCCACTGCAGGCGCATGGCCTTTCTTTTCTCACGATTTAAGGCGCACTGGTTTAAGTCCATATAGTACGAGCGATAATCCAGGCACCCTCAAATGGAAATTCAAAACAGACAGTTGGGTTGAGTCATCCCCTGCAATCTCCTCAGACGGCACAATCTACTTCGGCTCAGGTGACTATTACCTCTATGCCCTCTATCCAAACGGCACCCTCAAATGGAAATACAGAACAGGCGGTGCTATTGGTTCATCCCCTGCAATCTCCTCAGACGGCACAATCTACTTCGGCTCATATGACTATTATCTCTACGCTCTCAACCCAGACGGCACCCTCAAATGGAAATACGAAACAGGCAGTCCAGTTTTTTCATCCCCTGCAATCTCCTCAGGCGGCACAATCTACTTCGGCTCACGTGACAATTACCTCTATGCCCTCTATCCAAACGGCACCCTCAAATGGAAATACGAAACAGGCAGTCCAGTTTTTTCATCCCCTGCAATAGCATCAGATGGCACAATCTACTTCGGCTCAGATGACCATTACCTCTATGCCCTCTATCCAAACGGCACCCTCAAATGGAAATTCAAAACAGACAGTTGGGTTGAGTCATCCCCTGCAATCTCCTCAGACGGCACAATCTACTTCGGCTCAAATGACAATTACCTCTATGCCCTCTATCCAAACGGCACCCTCAAATGGAAATTCAAAACAGGTAGTTATGTTTACTCATCCCCTGCAATAGCATCAGACGGCACAATCTACTTCGGCTCAGACGATGATTACCTCTATGCCCTCAACCCAGATGGCACCCTCAAATGGAAATTCAAAACAAATAATTATGTTTTGTCATCCCCTGCAATAGCATCAGACGGCACAATCTACTTCGGCTCAGATGACCATTACCTCTATGCTATCGGTTTAACCCCCGGTTTGAATCTCGCTCCAAACATAGATATTCCAGATCAGAGTGGGCAGGTGGGTGTTGCGTTTCCAGACAATTTCGTTGATTTGTGGCAATATACGGATGACGAAGAAGATAGCGACGATGCATTATCGTTTGAAATAACCACACAGTCAGATACAAGCATTACCCAATGTGCAATAGTTTCCAACAGATATATAGATTGTACAACACCAACAAAGGCAGGATTTACTGATATAACAGTAAATGTTACAGATACGGGCGGGGCATCCTCCCTGGATACGTTCAGGATAACTGTAAGTTCAACGAGTCCACCAACATGTTCATTTACAGCAAATCCAGAGTCAGGAGATGCACCTCTGACAGTGCAATTTGATGCATCTGGAACAACGGGTCCAAGACCAATTGTTTCATATATATGGGACTTCGGCGATGGAGCGTCTGATTCTGGCATTACAACAAGCCATGAATATACTGCGGTGGATACATTTACAGCTACGTTAACTGCAACAGATGACAGTGGAGGGACATGTACTGCAACAAAAACAATAACGACAACATTGCCCACTGATGCAACAGGACCTGTTGCAGTGATTAGTGCAGACCCTACATCTGGATATGCTCCTCTAACTGTGTCCTTTGATGGTTCAGGAAGCCATGATGATGCAGGTATAATATGGTATGCATGGGACTTTGGTGATGGAGAGACAAGTGGAGATCATGATATGATTGCAGCAGAGCATACCTATTATGATTATGGAACATATACTGCAACATTGACAGTGACTAATGAGTGGGGCATATCAGATAGTGATTCTGTTGAGATAGATACAACGATGTGCGAGCCAACAGAGATTGTTAAGTATATATGGGATTGGGGAGACGGTACGACTGAGGAAACAACAACAGATACAGCAACACATGCATATACACAGCCAGGGACATACACTATAACATTGACAGCAGTGGATTCATGTGGAAACGAAAACTCAACTACATGGGATGTGACCGTAGAGACAGAATATCCTGTTGCAAATGCGGGTCCAGATCAAGTAGTTGATATATCTAAAACAAGTGAGGCAACACTAAACGGTTCTCTTTCGTATGCAACTGGAGGGAAGACATTAGTGGATTATACTTGGGATGCAGATTATCCAAACGGCGTAATGGAGAGCGGTGAGATAACAACGCACGTTTACAATGAACCAGGCTTGTATACTGTGTTTTTGAATGTTTCTGATTCAGATGGGTTATGGGACAATCTATTTGACGAGAATAATACGGCGAAAGTTGCGGTATTTAATTACTCTGAGGAAAACCCAGACCTTGCAGTAACATCTGGAGGTATAGACTTCTCAGATGATTTTGTTAATGCAGGTGATGACATAGATATAGTCATAGATGTATTTAACTTAGGAGGCCAAGCGGCAGATTCCTATGTAAGTATCAGCTGGATAGATATGTATGGTGAGAAGTATAGTGCGGGTTCAAAGAGCGTTCACGTGGGAACATTTGACTATACATCTGTTAAATTCTATGGTGTAAATGTGCCTGCGGATACTGTTGCACTTAAAGTTTATGTTAAGCCCGTTGAGAACGAGACAAATATTGATAATAATAAGGCGCAGAGGAAGATTTATGTTAACAATAGACCAAACGCAGTTGCGCAGGCAGAACCCGGATATCAGCCAGAGGTAACAAATCCATACTTCCAGTTTTATGGCTATAGGTCAACAGATGATGAGGATTGCCCAGATTACACAGACCAAGATAACTGCAACTTAAAATACTTCTGGGATTTTGGTGATGGAACGTACTCATCTGAGGTAAATCCAACCCATGGCTATTCTTTTAATGTTAGCATATACAGGGTCAGATTGGACGTATGGGATTCAGAGGGAGCGAAGGACACGGGGTATGTTGTTGTTGGAGTGGGTATTGCACCTGAGGGCGTTTTAGGATATGACTTGTATGCAGAAGAGATTAGTTTAAAAAGAGCACCAATTGTTGGTAGAGAGAACGAGATAGTTGCCAAGGTTTCAAATATTGGAAATAATACAAGCCCTGCATTT
>JAGGYF010000031.1 GCA_021162685.1 Candidatus Iainarchaeum sp.
AAGATAGCAAAAGAGATACGAAACTTAGCAAGAAGCGAGATAAAAGAAGTTGAAGAACCATTTGAGAAAAAGCAAGTTGGCTCATCAACAATGCCGCAGAAAAGAAACCCCCACAAGAGCGAAAGGGTGTGTGGCTTAGCAAGAATACTGAGAGCAAACGTTATGACTGCATTAGAGAATATTGCGCTTGAACATGAGAGAGACCTGACAAACTCATCTGCAGAGAGAATAATGATTCCAGAGAGTTGTATCCTTATTGATTACATGTTAAAGCAGATGGAATACGTACTTAATGGGTTGATTGTTTACAAGGACAGAATGAAACAGAACCTTAAAGAAGATCCATTTGTAATGGCTGAAAGTGTTATGCTAGCACTAGTGAAAAAGGGAGTAGGTAGACAGGAAGCGCACGAGTTGGTCAGAAAAGCTGCGATGAAAGCATTCACTGAGAAAAAGAGTTTCAGAGAGGTACTCATGAAAACAAGGGGAATGGTCTTAACAGAGAAAGAATTAGATAAGGCACTAGACCCTAGGAATTACTTGGGGAGGACTGATGAGATAATAAACAAAGTCCTGAAGGAGCTGAAATAATGAAAATTACATACTATGGACATGCTGCGTTTCAGATTGATGACTTGGTTATAGACCCCTTTCTGTCTGGAAATCCTCATTGTAGAACAAGGCCAGAAGATGTAACATGTAGCGTGATATGTGTTACGCACGATCATGAGGACCATATAGGGGATGCTATTGATATAGCAAAAAGAAACAATGCAACGATTGTTGGGATTCATGAGATAGATGTTATGTGCAGGGGAAAAGATGTAAAATCCATAGGAATGAATTTTAGTGGAACTATTGATATCAATGGCTGGAAGATAACCATGGTTGAGGCATGGCATTCAAGTTATTCTGGAATGCCGTGTGGTTACATAATTGAGAAAGGAGGAAGAATATTATATCATGCTGGTGATACTGGATTATTTGGGGATATGAAACTTATAGGAGAGATGTACCATCCAGAAATAGGATTCATACCAATAGGCGGTCATTATACAATGGGTATAAAGGAAGCAGTTAAAGCATGTGAATTATTGGGGATAAAAACTGCAATCCCAATGCACTACAACACTTTTCCTGTAATACAAGCTGACCCTAACGAGTTCAAAGAAAAAGCCCCATGTGAAGTCATTGTTATGGAACCCAACACAACAATAGAGGTGTAGATTTGAAACCAAAATCATATGCCGAAGCAGGTGTTGATATAAAACAGGATGATAAGGCAATCATGAGTATCGCAAGATGGTGTGAGAAAACATTTGAGTTCAGAAAAGGGAAAAAAGGGGAAGTTGTGTCACATATTGGCCATTTCGCGAATCTTATAAAGGTGGGTAATCAACAGCTTGTCTTAAGCACTGATGGTGTTGGGTCAAAGATATTGGTTGCTGAGAGACTTGGGAAATACGACACCCTTGGTTTTGACCTCATGGGGATGCTTGTTAATGATGTGATCTGTGTTGGTGCTGAACCACTTGCAGTCGTTGATTATATAGCAATGAAGAAACCAGACGAAAGGATTATGAGCGAAATAGGGAAAGGGCTATACGAAGCTGCAAAGGAGGCAGATGTTGCTGTAATTGGCGGAGAAACAGCCACACTCCCTGAAATGATAACTGGGATAGGAGAAAACCCATTTGACCTAGCAGGTACTGCATTAGGAATAGTAGGTGTTGGAGAAGAGATAACAGGAAGACGTATAAGTGAGGGAGATGTCCTAATCGGCTTGGAAAGTTCTGGTATACATTCCAATGGATTAACATTGGCTAGAAAGGTTTTAGATGACTGGTCTGAATTAATTGAGCCAACAAGAATTTATGTGAAACCCATAATGGAACTGATAAAGCAATGCGATGTTAAAGGCCTTGCAAACATAACAGGAGGTGGGATGTTAAATTTACTTAGATTGGGGTGTGGATTTGAGATAACAAATCTTGCAGAACCGCAAAAGGTTTTCTTGGATATACAGGAAGCTGGACATATATCAGATGAGGAGATGTACAAAACATTCAATATGGGTGTTGGTTTTTGTGTTGTAGTTCCAAAAACATCAGTTGATACTGCTTTGGATGTGCTCAAAAGGTATGTTCATGCATGGGAAATGGGAAAGGCAATAGTGGAAAAGAAAGTTGTGTTAAAACAGAAAGGTATTAGTTTGATGTGATTATATGGTAAGAAGAATTGAAGTAAAATTCAAACCAGAATTTAGGGATGCCAGGGCAGAGTATGTGAAGAGGAAGGTTAAAGAATACTTAGGTATTGACGTAGATGTTGAGAGGATTGATGTATACACAATTGATATCAATCTCAACGATGAGCAATTCAATAGGATAAAAGAGGGACTATTCTATGACCCTGTGACGCAGATTGCATCATTTGAGCCAATTGAAGGGGTATTTGACTACCTCCTTGAAATTGGCTTCCTTCCAGGAGTTAAAGATACTGAAGGAGAGACTGCAGCAGATGCAATCGCTGATTTATTGGGAATCCGTATCAAAGAAGGAGAAGGCGTGTATACATCAACGCAATATAGGCTCTCTGGAGATATAAAAAAAGAAGATGTTGAGGATATAGCCAAGAATCTACTCGCGAATGAGCTAATAGAGCACTGGAGGATCATTGACTTCAATGACTGGAAAGCTAATGGTATTAGTGCTATTGTTCCAAAAGTTGAACTGAAACACAAACCAAGAGTTGAGGAAATAGATCTTAACGTCTCTGATGAAGAGCTTATACAACTCAGCAATAAAAGATCATTGGCATTGAGCCTTGCAGACATGAAAACAATACAAGCTTATTTTGGAAGAGAGGATGTGATAAATGAGAGGAAGAGGGTTGGTCTTGGAGAGAAGATTACGGATGTTGAACTTGAAGCAATTGCACAAACGCAAAGTGAGCACTGCAAACATAGGATATTCAATGGGATTATACATTACAGAGATGGTGAAAAAAATGAAACAATAGATAGCTTATTCAAAACATACATAAAAGGTTCAACAGAGAAGATTGCTGAGGAAAAGGATTGGATTGTTTCAATGTTTTGGGATAACGCAGGTGTTGCAAAACTAAACGAAGAATGGAATTACATTGTAAAATGCGAAACACATAACAGCCCAAGTGCTTTAGACCCATATGGAGGAGCAATGACTGGCATTGTTGGAGTTTATAGAGACCCAATGGGGACAGGCAAGGGCTCAAAAATTGTCGCAGGAACATACGGTTTCTGCACTGGGTCACCGTTCTATGATGGAGAGTTATTGCCAAGAATGCATCCAAAAAGGCTCTTAGATGGCATTGTTGAGGGAGTAAGAGATGGAGGAAACAAAAGTGGAATTCCAACAGTATACGGAAGGGTGTTCTTTGATGATGGATTTATAGGAAAACCACTAGTATATGTATCAGCCATAGGAATTGCGCCATCTGAGATCAATGGGGAGCCATCGCACGAAAAAGGTATTGAGCCAAACGATCTTATTGTCATGTGCGGAGGAAGGGTTGGAAAAGATGGTTTACATGGTGTTACAGAATCATCGCTTGAACATGGTGCATGGATAACTGCAGGACATGTGCAGATTGGCGACCCATTTACACAAAAGAAGGTACATGACTTCCTTCTGGAAGCACGTGACTTGGGCCTATATAGGTGTATTACTGATTGTGGAGGCGGTGGTCTATCATCTGCTATTGGAGAAACTGCCCGTTTCAGTAATGGATGTGAAATACATCTAGATAAGGTGCCACTAAAATATGCGGGTTTGGATCCCTGGGAAATTCTTCTCTCAGAATCTCAGGAGAGGATGGTTCTTGCAGTTGACCCAAATAAAATCAACAGACTAAAGGAGTTAGCAAAAAAACATGATGTTGAAGTGAGTGTAATAGGAAAATATACAAACAGCGGGAAATTCCACGTGTTATATGAAGGAAAAACTGTTGCCTATCTCAACATGGAATTTTTACATGGTGGTTTCCCACGGCTAATCCTTGAGGCAGAATGGAATGCCCCAGAGTATGAAGAGCCGAGCATAGATGAAAGCAACCATAACAAAATATTGAAATCCATGCTTTCAAGGATAAACATAGCTAGCAAAGAATGGATACAAAGGCAGTATGACCATGAAGTTCAGGGAGGTAGTGTCATAAAGCCGTATATTGGCATAAAAGATGATGTATGCGGAGATGCTGCTGTTATAAAACCAATTCTAGACAGAAAAGAGGGCTTGGCAATTGCTGCTGGAATAAACCCAAAATATAGCCAAATAGATGCGTATTATATGGCTGCATGTGCACTTGACGAAGCAATAAGAAGGGTTTTAGCTGTTGGAGCAAATCTTAATCATATCGCCCTGAATGATAATTTTTGTTGGCCAAACTCAATATATGATGAGAAAAAGAACCCCGACGGGAAACACAAACTTGCGCAGTTAGTAAGAGCAAACAAAGCACTATATGAATATACAACATATTTCAAGACACCTTGTATCTCAGGAAAGGATTCTATGTTTATAGATGGAAACATAAAGACAAAACAAGGAACTGTAAAGAAAATTTCTGGTTTACCAACATTACAGTTTACTGCTGTTGCAAAAGTTGATGATGTTGAAAAGTGTGTCACTATGGATGTAAAACATGCAGGTGATTTAGTATACATCATTGGAGAAACCATGGATGAACTTGGTGCATCAGAGCTCTATGAGATGTTTGGAGAGATAGGAAAAAATGTTCCAAAGGTAAACAAAGAGGTTGCTCTGCGCATATATCAAACCGTGGAAAAAGCAATAAAAGAAGGAGTTATAGAATCATGTCATGGATGTTATAGAGGTGGTTTAGCAATCGCACTTGCAGAGAAGGCATTTGCTGGTGGCTTTGGTATGGAGATACATCTCTCAAAGGTGCCTTCAAATCTTGTTGAGGATTACAAGATTTTATACTCAGAGACCCCATCCAGATTTGTGGTGACTGTCAAACCAGAAAACATTGAGAAGTTTGAAGAGATGTGTAAAAACGTGGTTTTCAGCAGGATAGGTAGAGTTAGGGAGGATACACAATTTATAGTATATGGTCTGGATGGGAACAAGATCATTAACGCTGATATAAATGAGTTAGAGGAGGCGTGGAAGAGTACGTTTAAGAACTTTTAGGTGTTCCTATGGTAAAAGTGTTAATCTTGGTTGGGTATGGAATAAATTGTGACTACGAAACAGAGCATGCGTTCAGGTTAGCAAATGCGGAAACAGAAAGAGTACATGTTAATGAACTTATCACTAGAGAGAAAAACCTTGAAAACTATGATATAATGGCGATACCTGGCGGTTTCTCCTTTGGTGACGACCTATCAGCAGGTAAGGTATTAGCAAATAAAATGAAAACAAACCTACATGATGAGGTTATGGAGTTTGTCAAGTCTGGAAAGCTTATCATAGGAGTGTGCAACGGATTCCAAGTACTTGTGAAATATCCTCTCTTGCCATCCATGGAAAAGCAGGAAGCAACACTAACATTTAACGATTGTGGAAGGTTTTTGGATAGGTGGGTTTACCTAAGAATAAATGAAAAGAGCAGATGCATATGGACAAGAGGGATAACCCAACTGTACCTACCAATAAGACATGGTGAAGGAAAGTTTGTTGTAAAAGATGAGAATGTGAGAAAAAAACTCCATGACGAAGGGCTTATAGCATTACAATACTGTGATAAACAAGGCAATATAACTGATGAATTTCCATGGAATCCTAACGGAAGCATTGACAGTATTGCCGGCATTTGCGACAAAACAGGAAGGATCTTTGGATTAATGCCTCACCCAGAGGGATACTTATACAAAACAAATCATCCCAGATGGACAAGGGGAGAATCAGAAAAAGGCGAAGGGTTAAAAATATTCAGAAATGCTGTTGAGTATGCTGAGGAGAATTTAGTTTAAGCACCATCTGTGTTGGGTTGCAAGCCTTTTTATATTGCTCACAGTTATCACGCAGAAGAGTTCTTTTGGAAATTTATTGGTGGGTAAAGAAACAAAGCTATATTCTCTAAAAATTCTGTTCTCTTGTATTCATCAACAACAGAGTCTAATTTATAATACTTGCCAACCTTTCTAAGTGCAACATATCTAACTATTCTATTGTTTACTACTGCTTTCCATGCTTTAATTACGTCTTTAAATCCAATGTTTTCTATATTGTATTTTTTGGCTAATTCCTCTATTCGTGCATATCAATAAGCTCAGATGTCTTTGTTATTTTCACACCCCAAGATATTTAAAACCCTAAAACTATAACTTAGTATGGCGGGGTGCTATTTGTTATGGTAGCAAATGTTATTACACAAACTAGTCTCAACTTTCCAAAAAGGCAGGGGAAAGTAAGGGATATTTACGATCTTGGTGATTCTCTGTTGATGATATCAACAGATAGGATATCTGCATTTGATTGTGTTTTGCCAAATGGCATACCCTACAAGGGAATATGTTTGAATCAGTTATCCTTGTTTTGGTTTGATAAAATGAAGGATATCATTGATAATCACATTATTACAGGGAATTTTGATGAGTTCCCAGATGAATTGAAAGAGCACTCAGAGCTGAAAGGAAGAAGTGTAATAGTAAAAAAGGCAAAACCAATACCAATAGAGTGTATTGTTAGAGGTTATTTAACAGGTTCAGCGTGGAGGGATTATAAGAAGACTGGGAAAGTATACGGCATAGACATACCAAAAAATATGAAAGAATCAGAAAGGTTTCCAGAACCACTGTTCACACCAACAACCAAAGCAGAAAGTGGTCATGATGAACCCATAAGCTTTGAACAAATGAGAGCAATAGTAGGGGAAGAAATAGCTGACATACTGAAAAGCAAAAGTTTGGAGATATACAAGAAAGCAAACGAATATGCTGAAAGTCGTGGCATACTTATCCCAGATACAAAATTTGAATTTGGATTACTAGGCGATAAGGTGATTTTGATTGATGAGCTGCTAACCCCAGATTCCTCACGTTTCTGGTATGCTAAGGACTATGAACCAGGAAAACCAATAAAGCAGATGGACAAGGAGTATGTTAGGAGGTATCTAATGAGTGTAGATTGGAACAAAGAGCCACCTGCACCAGCGCTACCAGAGAAAGTTGTTGAAGAGACAAGTAGGAGATATTTGGAGATATTTAGAGCAATCACGGGGAAGGACTTAGATGTTTAATCCTGAGAAGTTTATTGAAGAGCAGATAGAATTTATGAAAAACAATGTTAATGGTAACGCTGTTATTGCCACATCTGGTGGTGTTGATTCTACTGTTGCTGCTGTTCTAGCACATAGGGCGATTGGGCATAAGTTGCATTGTATATTTGTGGACACAGGATATATGAGGAAGAATGAGGCAAATAACGTGAAGGAAATGTTCAAAATATTGGGTATTGATGTTGAAGTTGTTGATGCAAGTCAAAGGTTTTATGATGCATTGAAAGGTGTAACTGATCCAGAAAAGAAGAGGAAGATTATTGGCGAATTATTTATAAGGGTGTTTGAAGAAGCAGCAAAAAAGGATAATGCAGAATACCTGATACAAGGTACTATCGCTCCTGATTGGATTGAGAGTGGTTCTGGTCTAAGAGACAACATAAAAAGTCATCATAACGTTGGTGGCCTACCAGAAAAAATGGGATTAAAACTCATAGAGCCATTAAGAGACCTGTATAAAGATGAGGTCAGAAAGGTTGGAAAAGCATTGGGTATACCAGAACATGTTTACAATAGACAACCATTCCCTGGGCCTGGACTTGCGATAAGAATAATAGGTGAAGCAACACCAGAGAGGGTTAAGATACTCCAAGAAGCGATAGCGATTGTAGAGGAAGAAATAGAGAATGCTGCCAAAAATAAAGAGATGGAACTACCATGGCAGTACTTCGCTGTGTTGCTCCCTATGAAAACTGTTGGTGTGTTGGGAGATAAGAGAGCATACGGATACACAATAGGGATAAGGGCTGTTCAGAGTATAGATGGGATGACAGCAAAGTATTCAGAAATTCCACATAGTGTTTTACAGAGGATGTCGGAAAGGATAACTAGAGAATTGAAAGATTACATTAACAGAGTTGTGTATGATATAACATCAAAACCGCCAGGTACAATAGAGTGGGAATAATGAATGTTTTAGTTGTTGATTTTGGGTCACAATGGACACATAGAATATGGAGACGATTACGATATCTAGAATGCGAAACAAAGATTATTCCAGTCACTACTCCTGTGGAGGAGATAGATGCAGATGGATTAATCCTCTCTGGTGGAGCAGTTAGGATAGGGTCTGGTGGGGAAGAAGAGGTTGGTTATGCACATGAATATTTAGATGAGTTACACATACCTATACTAGGGATATGTGCTGGTCAACAGTTTATAGCATTGCATTTTGGTGGTGATGTACAACCTGCAAGACATACTGAATATGGTAGAGTGGAGATAATTATTAAAGAAACAGATGATTTATTTGTAGGTGTCCCAGAACGATTTGTTGCATGGGCATCCCACAATGATGAGATTATAAACTGTCCTGGATTTGACATCCTTGCTGTCTCAAAAGATGATGTCAATCATGCAATAAAACACAGGAAAAAGCCAATATATGGTACACTATTTCACCCAGAGGTTGAACATACTGAATATGGAGAAACAATCATGAAAAACTTTTTAGAGGTGTGTAAGCAATGATTGAAAGAAAAGAAATACAAAAAATCGCTGAAGGTTATGATGGAGATATAACAATTGGGGTATTAGGAAGTCACTCAGCGGAAGAGGTAGGGATGGCTGCAAAAGCAGCTGGAATGAAATGTGTGGTGATATGTCAGAAAGGAAGGGAACAATTGTATGCAAAACATTCAAAACATCTATTCAGCGATATTATTGTGCTGGAGAAGTTTTCAGATATGACCAATGATGAAATCCAGGAAAAACTTATTGAAATGAATACTGTGTTCATCCCAAACAGGAGCTTTTCTGTTTATGTCGGATATGATAACATAGAGAATATATTTAAGATTCCAATGTATGGTAATAGGTTTATTTTAAGAGCTGAAGAAAGAACTGCTCCGAGGAACCAGTACTGGTTACTTGAAAAAGCGGGGATAAGGTTTCCAAAGGAATTCAAAAAGCCAGAAGAAATAGACAGAATGGTAATAGTCAAAGTGCAGCAAAAGGACAATCCGCTAGAGAGAGCATTCTTTTACCCAAGCTCAGCAGAGGAGTTCTATGAGCAGGGGGATAAACTGATAAAAGAGGGGATAATATCCGAAGAAGGACTCAAAAAGGCGAGGATTGAGGAGTTTGTGCTGGGCCCGAGGTTTAATGCCAATTTCCAGGGTTATGCACTAAAGGATGTTTTCGGAGAGCTTGATTTTCTTGGTTTGGAGGACAGGATACAGACAAATATTGGAGGAATACTAAACCTTCCAGCAAAGGAACAACTTAAAATCAATGTGTACTTGAAGAATGAAGAGGTAGGACACAAAGGCGTAACAATGAGGGAGTCTCTGAAGCCACAACTGTATGATGCTGCAGAGAAATTTATGAGGGTAGTTGAAGAGGAATATCCGCCTGGTATGATTGGGCTGTTCAGTCTTCAAGGGGCAATGCCTTATGGGAAGAACAACAGACCAGAATTTGTTGTATTTGATGTAAGCCCAAGAATTCCAGGATGCCCGTGCGTTGGACCTACAAGTCCAGAAATGAGAAGGTTGAGCTTGAAATATGGAAAAGACATTGAAGCACCGCTTGATCTAAGTATAATGGAGATAGGGTATGCAGCAAAAAACGGAAGGTTGGCAGAGGTGGTAACATGATACCAAAAAAGAGGATTGATGAAATACTAGATGGATATGGAGATGACATAACAATAACAACTGTTTGTTCACATACAGCACTTCAGATATTTCATGGAGCGAAGAAGGAAGGATTCAAAACATTGGGAATTGCCACAAGAGACAGGATAAATACGTACGATGCTTTCCCTCTTGCAAAACCAGATGAATATATTGTTGTTGACAAAATGAGTGATATATTGAATGAGAACATACAGGAACAACTAAGAGAAAGGCACGCTGTTATTGTTCCACATGGTTCATTTGTGGAATATGTTGGGTCAAAAAATATAGAGGATAGATTAGAGGTGCCAATGCTTGGCAACAGGGCAGTACTAGATTGGGAGAGTGATAGAGAGAAAGAGAGAAAATGGCTAAAAGAAGCAGGATGCAAGGTGCCACCACGAATAAAAGACCCATCGCAGATTGATAGGCCATGTCTAGTAAAATTTTGTGGAGCAAAGGGTGGAAGAGGGTTTTTCATAGCCCTTAATGAAGAGGAATTTTATAGGAAACTTGGGGACAGAAACGAGGATTATATAATTCAAGAGTTCATACTTGGAACAAGGTACTACCACCACTTCTTCTACTCTCCATTATCTGATATAGGATATAAGGCAGGTGAAGGGCACATAGAGCTGTTAGGTATTGACAGACGAAACGAATCAAACATTGATGAACTTCACAGGTTTGGCTTTACAAGAGATGAGCTTGAGAGAGTTGGTGTGAAACAAACATTTGTTGTTACAGGAAATCTACCACTAGTAGTAAGGGAATCGTTACTCCCAAAAATCTTTGAGATGGGAAGGAGCGTAGTTGATAAATCAGTTGAGTGGTTTTATCCAGGTATGGTTGGTCCATTTTGCCTTGAAACAATATGCACAGATGACCTTGAATTTTATGTATTTGAGATCTCCGCGAGGATCGTTGCTGGAACAAATCTCTATCCTATGGGTTCCCACTACTCATACTATATGTATGACGAACCAATGAGCACTGGGAGGAGGATTGCAATTGAGTTGAAGAACGCAATAAAGCAAAACAGAGTAAAAGAGGTGGTTTATTGATGTTGGCATTGATTAGTGTCTCTGACAAAACAGGTATTGTAGAGTTTGCCAAAGGTCTAAAAGAGTTAGGATATGACATCATATCAACGGGTGGAACAGCAAAGGTACTTAGGGAATCAGGAATAGACGTTATTGATGTATCTGAATATACTGGTTTCCCTGAGATGATGGATGGGAGGGTAAAAACCCTACATCCTAAAATACATGCTGGAATCCTCGGGCTGAGAAACAAAGAGGAACATATGAGACAGATGGAAGAACATGGCATAAAACCAATAGACCTAGTTGTTGTTAATCTATATCCTTTTGAGCAGACCGTATCTAAAGGTTGCTCATTAGAGGAGGCAATAGAGAACATAGACATTGGTGGGCCAACATTGCTTCGTTCTGCTGCGAAAAACTTTGAGAGTGTGGTTGTAATTTGCAACCCAAAGAGGTATAATGAGATACTAGAAAAATTGAGGAAAGGTTCGGTTGATCTAGAAACAAGAAAAATGCTCGCTGCTGAGGTCTTTATGCATACAGCTCACTATGATACTATAATAGGTAACTATCTAAAAGAGGAGAAGTTCCCAACTACATTAAACCTGACATACGAAAAGGTTCAGAATTTAAGATATGGAGAAAACCCTCACCAAGAAGCTGCATTCTACAAAGAACCGTTTGTTACAGATTCCTGTTTAGCAACAGCAGAGCAGCTGCATGGAAAAGAATTAAGCTTCAATAATATCCTTGATATGGACTCTGCATTGAAACTTGTGAAGGAATTTGATGAAATCGCATGTGTAATAGTAAAACATAATAATCCATGTGGAGCAGCAATAGCAGATAAGCAGATTGATGCGTACAGAAAAGCATTAGAAACAGATCCCATCTCAGCATTTGGTGGCATTATAGCATTCAATACACCAGTAGAGGAAGAGACTGCACAAGAGATCATTAAAAGATTTTATGAGTGCGTAATTGCTCCTGGATACAGTGAAAAGGCACTTGAGGTACTAAAAACAAAGAAGAAATTGAGATTAATGAAAGTGCCACCATTTAGAGGGAAGAAGGATAACAAGTCCCTTGAAATAAAGAGGGTTGTTGGTGGCATATTAATACAGGATAGGGATCAAGAACTCTACAAGGAACTAAAAGTTGTAACCAATAGAAAGCCAACTGATGAAGAGATGAAAGCTATGATCTTTGCATTGAAGGTATGTAAACACGTAAAAAGCAATTGCGTAGTATACGCAAAGCAGGATAGAACCATAGGGATAGGTGCGGGTCAGATGTCAAGAGTAGATTCCTCAGTTATCGGAGCGATGAAAGCAAAAAACGCGGGTTTGGACACAAAAGGCACTGCATTAGCATCAGATGCATTCTTCCCGTTTAGGGATGCTGTTGATGCAGCTGCAGAAGCAGGAGTGACAGCCATTATCCAACCAGGCGGCTCTATAAGAGACCAAGAAGTAATAGACGCCTGCAACGAGCACAACATCGCGATGGTGTTTTCTGGGATGAGACATTTTAATCATTGATGTTTTAATAGTGGGGTCTTGTGCCCCACGGCTCCCAGGGTGCCAACGCTGATTGCGATGGTGTTTTCTGGGATGAGACATTTTAATCATTGATGTGTAGTGAAAACACATGAAAGTTGGTTGTTGCGGTTGGAGCTATCTTGATGCAAAAGCATATTTTGGTGATAGGTGGAAGGAAAGATTTGAATCTAAGCTTGCTGCATACGCCTCTTTATTTGAGTTGGTTGAAATTAACTCAACTTTTTACAGGATACCAAAAGAAAAAACTGCGGAGAGATGGAGAAATGAAGTTCCAAAAGAATTTGAATTCACTGTTAAATGTTCTCAGATTGTCAGCCATAAAGATAGATTTAGAACAAATGTCTCTCTGGAAGCATTTAATCAAACAAAAAGAATAGCCGAGATACTTAATGCCAGGATTATTCTAATACAATGCCCACCAAGCTGGCATATCAATGATGAGAATGAGAGATTATTTAGAAGGTTCATGGAATCAATAGATTGGAATGGAAAAATTGCTTGGGAGTATAGGGGGAAAGAAAACAAGGAACGAGTAAAAGAACTGTGCAAGGAGTTTTCGCTAATACATTGTGTTGATCCGTTAAGGGAGAGAAGCCTAAGTAAAGGCATTGGTTACTACAGACTCCATGGATTCGGAAAACCTAGCATGTATAATTATAGGTTCAGTGATGAGGAACTGGAAAGAGTTAGGAGAAACGTAAGGAAGAAAAGCTATGTCTTATTTAACAATATATATTGCTATGAAGATGCATTAAGATTTATGAGGATGATACAATGAAACTAACATTGGGAGATTGGCTGGAATTTGTATTATCTGGACTGCCTCCTGTGGATTGGTACTATGCACTAAGCCACAAGCCCACAAGGGTTGAGAAGGCTTTATTCCCAAAATTTGTCAAAAGACCACATAAAGAATGGATTATTGCGACTGCTGAACATATTATTTATTTAATCCTTGGTTTTTGTTTTACATATTTTATCAACTTGGACTGGTCATTAAAAGTTGGTGTGTTTGCTATCTTTATAGTCATTCCATTAGAGTTTTTATACTTCAAATGGAGGGTTGCACTGTTCAAAGAAATGGATTGGTGGAGATTAGGAATAGCAGCACTCTGGAATATGTTCAATATTTTGATGTATTGGTTGATTGGGATTGCTATTGCCCTACGGTTTTAGGCCATACTTGGATGTTATTCTGTGTTATCCTAACTATTCTATGATACGGTATATTTGTGCCATTTGAAAGAACCATGGCAAATGGTCCAAGTTCAACAATATCCTCAAAACGTATATGCTTTATGTTCCCTTTTGCACCCCTATGTATAATCTCAATTGTTATTCCCTTCTCATTGTTCCACTTGAATTTATTTAGGAGGTTTCTTAATCCTCTCATCTGCTCCCATCACTCTCCTATTATTGTTAGTATAACTTCACGGTTTCTTGCCTTAAAAAATTCAATAAAGAATATCCTCTGCCATGTACCAAGTGCTAGGTTGCCATTTATTATAGGAATTGTTGTACTTGAGCCAAATAGCTGGTTTTTTATGTGTGCGGTTGCATTTATGTTCCCTTCGTAGTCATGCCTGTATTTCTTGTTTAGGGGCAGAATATCCTTGAGGAATTCCTTTGTATCAGAATGCATATCTTCATCTGCCTCTTGTATAGTTATGGCTGCTGTGGTATGCTCAGAGAATATATTTAGAATACCCTGGTTTATGCCTGTCTCTTTGACAAATGACTGTGCTTCATCTGTTATATCAATATATTCGTGATCGTGTCTTGTTTTTACTCGGATTCTTTTTGTTTTCACCTTCATATTTTAGATAGTGTGTATGGAGGTTTAAATTGCTTTTGGGCATTAAGAGAGGAGTATCCAAAATAGTAAATCGCCAGTTAGTAATGTGAGGACAAGGGAGATGAATATAAATGGTCCAAATCTTGGGAGATATTCATTCACAGGTATTGTTTTTATTTTATGCTTCTTTGCATTTTTCTTTATCTGCGAAAGTTGTGGTTCCCAGAGTGTTCTCTGCTTACCAAGCCCTAGGGCTTTTTTCATTTTTTCGTCTATAAGCTCTAATGCAAGAACATCATCATCATTTAGTTTTGAGATTGGTTTTGACTTTACAATATACATCTTTAGTATGTCCTCCTTAAAGGCTAAAACAAATGCTCCTAGTATCATAGGTATTGCTATTATGAGCATTCTTGCGTTCAAGATGTACCAAACATAGAACATTGGTAGCATAATGGCACATATCCCAATGCCCTTAATTGTTTTTCTATTGAATTGCTTTATCCTTTTTCTATCATTGTATATGCGAAAGATATAACCAAGAGAGACAAAGAACATTGCGATGATTACTGCTGTGAAGAATATAGATACTATTGGAGGATATGGTGGAACAACCCTTATGTGTGTAAAAGAGACTAATTGCTCTGGGTATTTTGGGATTAGGAGAGACAATGCAGTAAATAGTTTTACATCACCTCCTCCTAACTGGCCAAAGAAATAGAAGACTAATCCAACCAAGAATACTATGCCTGCAATTCCGTAATATAGTATTGCAGTCTCTAATCCGTAAACAAATGGTAAGATAATTGCTCCTATTGCTATCATAGCGTATGTTAGGGTGTCGGATATGTAACTGGTTTTCCAGTCCTGATATCCTGCTATAAGTGTCCCTACTACAGCAACAAATATGCTAATCCATTGTAACGTGTTCATGCACCCCTAATACATTCAATTCTTTACACACACAGCCGGGGAGAATATCCGAAAAACTTGGCTTTGTTCTCCCATCATCTCCAGATATAATCTCCTTTATGTATGTACCTGATTCTGCTGTTATTACTGCTCTAAACGTGTGGTTATCTATTTTCTCACATCTCACTTCCTTTATTCTTTTCCTTCTCGTTAGGTCTGCTCTTCTATGCAGGACTCTCTTTGGTGTTCTCTGTGATATTGTGGTTTCTGAAAATGTCTTCTCTATCTGCTTGAGTTTCTCTTCTGTTACTTCTACATCACAGGAGATTATTGCCTCGTAGGTCTTATCATATTTTATAGCCTTCAAAAACCTTACCTCTTCTTTTGAGGACTTCCTCATATCCTTTACTTCTACTTTTCCTTCTGCATAAATATTGATGGTATGCATGAGTGACTGAAAATCTATGTTTCTCTTTATTGGCTCTTTTATCTCAATAACAAATGGTCTCCATCCCAACATCTTCGCATCTATGTCTTCCCTACCCGAACCATGGAATTTGTGGGCCTTACCTGCTGTTACATCCATGATGGGTTTTGCTATTATCTCTTCCACACTCTCCTTGTACATCTTTCCAGTATAGTTGCATTTTTCGCATCCTCTCCCATGACAATATCTACAATACCATTTTGTTTGTGGTATCCCAGAAACTAATTTCCTATATCTTCCAAAGATAAACAAGGGATGGGATAGTATAGTCACTCTTACATCTTCTCCCCTTAAATCTACAAGAATAGTTATATCTGGGTTTCTAAACTCTGCCTTCTTTCCCGTTTTCTTCTCTATTGCTCTTCCTATCTCCCTAACAATGTCCTTTTTTATGGGTTCACAATAAGCTGCCCCTACTTCCTCCCATATCTTTTCCTCTGCAACCAATAGTGACTCATCAACAGTTGTGCCAACAACAAATGTATCAAAATCATAATTTTGAATCATCTCTTCAGCATACTCTATTGCTTTTGGAATCTTGTAGAAAATCCCTCTACACAATGGGCATTGTTTGCTCATTTTTGGCTTCGCGCTCTTTGTTTCAAGTAATGTCCTTGCCTCATCTATGCTCTTTGCATTACGTATTGCCCAGCCTATCTCATCTGTGTTATGCCCTTTAAACAATAACGAGAACTGCCTTCCAATACATCTATCACAGAGCCCCTTATTGACAAGCTTTGCTTTCATCTCATTGAAGTCAATTTCCATACCTAAACCTCTTCTCTTCACCCTCAACATATAATCTAATAAGTACTTCATCACTGAAATCCATTATGCAAAAGGATTGCTTCATATCTGCATTTCCGCCCCCCCATACACCACAAGCACTGCCCGGGTTCACAAATAGAGTATCATTATATATGCTGATATCTGACACGTGTGTATGGCCATGTATTAGTATATTTGCGTTCATCTTCTTCGCATACATATAAAGTTGGGGGATATCTCCCCTTGGAACAATCTCTGTGCCATGCATCATCCCTATCTTCCATTTCCCTATCCTCTTCTCTATGTGATGGGGCAGATCCAAATAATCCATATTTCCCTCAACTGCAAAGACTGGTGCAAAAGAATTAAGATAGTCAAGTGTCTCCTGATTTGTTATATCCCCTGTACAAAAGATCATATCTGGCCCTGCCTCATTCATTATATCAATTATCCAACTCGGTATAACCTTTGCCCTGTTAGGTATGTGAAAATCCCCTATTGCTACTATCCTCAACTAATCACCTAAATCGCTTCATCAGTGAGGAGAGATTGGAAGGTGGTCTCTTCCCCTTCTTCATCTTTGAAAACATCTTCTTTGCTAGATTAAATTGTTTTAAAAGTTCTCTTACTTCTTCTTCCTTTCTCCCTGATCCCTTTGCTATTCTTTCTATTCTGCTCTTCTTAATAATATCTGGATTCTTTCTCTCCTCCTCTGTCATACTATCTATAATGACTTTGTATATCCTCAATTTCTCTTCGCTTTTTTCTATGTCCTCATCTGATATCTTCATAGATAATCCCAATTGCTCTAACACCTTAGATAATGGTCCCATTTTTCGTGTTGCTTCAAGTTGTTTATAAAATGTCTTTAATGTAAACTCCCCCTTCAGCATCTCCTCGGGTGATAATTCCTCCTCTTCTACTATCTCCCTTACCTTGCTCAAAAGGGAGGATAGGTCTCCATATCCTAATAAACGTGAGATGTATCGTTCTGCATTATATATCTCGAAATCATCTATCTTCTCTCCTGTTCCAATAAAGACTATTGGTACCTTTGCCTCAGCACATGCAGAAAGTGCTCCTCCTCCTTTTGCACTTGAATCCATCTTTGTTATAATAACTCCAGTAAGACCTACTGCATCATTAAACTGCTTTGCTTGCTTTGATGCAGTCTGTCCCATATCTGCTCCAATAACAAGATATGTTTCATCTGGTTTTAGAACCTGAGCTATCTTATTTATTTCATCTATCAATTCCTTATTTATTGAATCCCTTCCAGCAGAATCTACAATTATTACATCAAATCCCTTGAATGTGTCTAATCCCTTTTTTAGTATAGATATTGGGTCTCTCTCTTCTGGCATACCAAAGGAGGGAATATTGATTTTGTCACCAAGTTGTTTTAACTGCTCGTATGCTGCTGGCCTCCAGGTATCTGTAGTTATCATTGCAGTTTTTAGTCCTCTTTTTGAAAAGAATTTCGCAAGTTTTGCTGTTGTACTTGTCTTGCCGTGTCCATATGTCCCAACAAGCAGGATCTTTTGAGGTTTTATGTCTGGTGTGTGTCCTTCTCCAACAAGACTGACAAGTTCGTCATATACAATCTTTATAAAGTGTTCCTTTTGGCTTAGTCCTTTTGGTGGCTTCTCTGATTTAACCCTCTCTCTTATCCTCTTGGTCATCTCCAAAACAAGCTTTACATTAACATCTGCTTGTATCAATGTTCTTTGCAGTTCTCTAATGCTCTGGTTTAGGAGTGTTTCATCAATGATTGGTGCTCCAGATATTTTGCTTATGACATTTCTCAACCCTGCTGCAAATTTTGAAATGGGCATAATATCTTTATCTCCACAATACTATTAAAACTAACCCAATATTCTTGATACAATTACTTCTGGCTCAAATGGCTCTATGTCATCATATTCCTGCCCAACCCCAATGTAGAGTATTGGTTTTCCTGTCTCTTTTGTTATAGATATTGCTCCTCCTCCCTTAACATCAACATCCATTTTTGTTAATATGATGCCATCAATTCCAACTGCTTCATCAAACTGCTTCACACGCTCAACAAGAACATTTCCCGCAAGAGCTTCATCTACATAAATCTTAAGCGTTGGTTCTGCTACTCTGGCCACTTTCCTTAACTCTTCTATGAGGTTTTTGTTTGTCTCCTGTCTTCCTGCAGTATCAATAAGAACGCAGTCTATGCCTCTTGCTTTTGCGCTTTTTATGGCATCAAATGCAACTGCTGCAGGATCTGCCCCATAGCTATGCTTTACTAACTTAATACTCAATCTCTTGGCGTGCTCTTCCAGTTGCTCAATACTTGCTGCCCTAAATGTATCCGATGCTGCGAGTATGACAGAGAAGTTTTTATTCATTAAGAGGTGCGCAATCTTTGCTATTGTCGTTGTTTTGCCTGCTCCATTTGGGCCAAGAAACATAATGACGCATGGTTTTGTTTTACTCACAACATCAACAATATCTATATGCTTTGGGGAGGAGAGGATATTTAGCAAAGTATCCTTAAATATGTTTTGTATTGTCTTCTCTATGTTCTCTCCCCTCTTGAATTTTGTCTTCATAAGTCTTGTTTTTATTTCCTCACATATTGCCTCTGCTGTATCCCTCGCAACATCTGATTCAAGAAGGGATATCTCTAAGTCCCACATGAATCTATCTATCTCTTCTTCAGATATAGTGAACTCCTTTGCTACCTTCTCTTTTATTTTTGTTTTTACTGAAAGCTTTGCTGAGGTCTGCTTTGTTATCTTTTTTGTTATATCCTTTATCTTATCCTTGAGGAATTCAAACATGGAATCAACCAATCACAGGAACATTGCCTTCCTTCTCTCTGCTTCTTAGATATTCCTCAAGTTTCTGCCTTATCTTTGACGCCTCAGTACCTATTTTCTTTGCTGTCTGTTGGAGGTTTTCTATGGTTGCAACTAGTTGTTTTTCCCTTTCTTCAAGAAGAGATAGTACCTCAGATATATTTTTCTCAACAACAACATCAGAACCAACATTTATAGGCACTTTGCTTTCTTTGCCTAATTTTGCTGGGAGGTATACCCCAACTCCAACTGGAATAAGACACTCTCTTTCCTCACTCGGAAGACTTGAAAGGGTATTCTTTGTCAAACGCAATTCGTTAAGTGTTGCTATGATTGTGTTTATCTGTCTTTCTATATCTGCTATCCTCGCTTCATCATACTGTAATCTTGCGGCTGCTTCTTCTGGACTTAGTTCTACCATTTCATTCACCACTCAATTGTTTCACTAGAAGGCTTTTACTTTCCTCTGGTGGTATCTCCTTTACTTCCTTTATCTTTATACTCCTCTGTTTCAGTTTATGTCTTGAACCAAGATTGGAAAAAACCCTGTGCAATGCTGTTGCTGCGTTTAAAGCCCTTACATCAATTGTAAAATTATGATCCTTTCTATTTTGTCTGAATGTTCCTTTAACCCTAAATATCTTTGTTGTCATCACATCACCTTCCAAAGAATAATGCTTCATCTATTCTCCCTATTTCAAATGGAGTGGCCAGTGAACCGATAATTGCTCCATTTACGTTGGCGAGTATTCCACTCTTAACAAAAGGATTCCCATAATTTACAGAACCAATGTCACCTGGAACGCCAAATATCTTCTCTAATGCTTTTATCTCTTCCTTTGTAGTGTTCGGGTTTGCAAGAAATCCCTTGTTTGTTGCAATAACGCATGAACCACAGGTATCTATCCCTGCTACTTTCATTTTTGTTATATCCACGCCTAATGCCTTCTCCATTGTCTTTATTGTTTTATCCGAGAATAGGGGACTGGCGACTGCGCCTGCATCATTACATGTTATCAGGTTTCCTATTGCTGTATAATCCTTTATAACCGCCACATTATCAAAATGCTCTGAGAGTAGCTCCTGCTCCTCCTTGTATATGCATTCTGGAACTACTATCCCATTATTGTTCATGCAGCAGAAAACACCAATGAGAGATGAGTTGTATATTGTTGTTTTCACTGGCTTAGTCTTCAACACCTCTCTCACAAGGGACTCAAATTCGCCACTCGCCTGATGAGGGAGTAATGTTATATTATCATTTGTAGAGGAGAACACCCCAACAAACGGGTTGCCTATTATATTCGCTTGCTCAAGATACATAACATCACGCAGGCTCGGCAATTGCTTTTTCCTCTTCCTCTAAAATCTTTATCTTTACCTTCCTTGGTGGGTTCTGTATACCACTCTTCCATATTAACCTGTTAAGTTGCTCAGAAATCAAAACATTCTCCTTCCTTGTGTGTTTTTTTAGGTATCTCTTTATTATTTGGACTGCTGCCCTGGCTCTCTTTGTGCGAGGCTTCTCCCATGCATCTGACAGATTAACAGTATGGACTGTTTCCTTCATCTTCTTTGGTTTTGGTTTTTCCTCTATCTTTTTCTTCTTCTTTTGTTGTTCTTCCTTTGCCTTAACCTCTTCTTTTTTGCTTTCTTTCTCATCTGTCATCATAATCCCCTCTACTCACTGTTTTTTAGTATTCTCCTTATCTTCTTACCCTTTTTCGTTCTTCTCCAGTGATGCTGTTTTGGGTTTACTGTCACGCTTCTATCTGTTTTCATCATCACCCAAACAGGCACACGCTTGTTACTCTTTCTCATGCTTGTAAGCATTTCTTTAACCTTTTGGCTCTTTCTGCTTGGCATAATCCTCACTTCCTTATGATTCTCGGTTCTCTCCTTCTACCTTGTATTTTATATAAAATTGTTTTGAGTTGATTATCATCTATTTTGGCTATTTGGCCAGATTGGTACAGGTATATAATCAAATTCTCAACCTGTGATGCAATTGTTGGGTTTGCTAATTTTAGATTTGTTAGTCTTGACCTTGCTTCTGTTGTAAGAACCCTTTTTAGTATCGCTTGTTTTTGTACCTCAATTGCTGCTGCCTTCTCCTCTGCTATCCTCTGCGCTTCCATTTGTTGTCTCAGAAACTGCATCTTCTTTTCCCTTATCTGCTCCAAATCACTCATCCTTCTCCTCCTTTTTCTCTGATTTTTTAGCTGATTTTTTTGATTTCTTTGTCTTCTTCTCTGGTTTCTTCTGCTTTTTCTCCTTTCTTGGTATACTCTCTGCCGCTATCTTATCAAGTAATGATTGTCCTTTGCTCGTTATAATTCTTCCACCTTTCTTGTGCTTCTCAACAAGTCCTGCCTTTTCCAAACTCTGAAGTGCTGTTCTTATAATCTTCCCACTGGCGTCAACGTGCTTCTCTGGCTTAACTCCTCTATTCTTTTTTCCACCATACCATTTCCTAAGCTTTTGAACACCAATTGGTCCTTGTATGTATATTTTTCTCAAAATGGATGCGCAACGCACATACCACCAATCTGGATTATCTGGTTTTCTTTCAGCATGGGCTCCTGTTTTTACCCATTTTGTCCATTCTGGTGCCTTCATCTCAGGCATTTGCTTAAACTGTTCTGCTACTTTTTGTATAATAACCTGTGCTGGTACATCATTGATAGATGCCATTAATACACCTCTGCTTCCGCTAACCTATATTGGACTCTTATGTGAGCTCACAAACAAACAACGCCGCTAGAAATGAGCCCTGGGCTGAGCTCTTCCTATTTTTCTGTTTTCTTCCTTTTTAAATGTTTGCTTTCTAGGTATAATCTTGATACATGGCCACATTCCTTGCAGGTTATAGTCATGTGTGGTTTTGGTCTGCTCTTCTTTCTTATGATTGCTGTTCTTCCTGGCTTTAAGTATATATAGCAGCCCTTACATATTCTTGCTTTCAGCTCCTTTGGAATCGTAACATTATACCTCCGCGACATGTATATTGCTAACCTACAATACCTCCTTGCCCTCTCCTTGTCTTTTTTTACCACACGAGATGCAAGCGAGATAAGTTGCTTTATGTGGTTTAATGCTATCCTTTTTACCCATTTTGGCTTTTGCCTTCGTTTTCCCATGTTTCACATAACACACTAAATATATAAAAATAAGATGCTATTATATGAAGCGGTGTTTGCTTGAAAAGGAAGAGCGATATAATAAATCTTGCAAAACTAACTGCAATCCAGATTGGTGTTTTCATCATATTTGAGGTCATTGTGTTCTTGCTCATTGCTATTGGAGTTGTGCCAGCCTCATTGATGCTCACAACAATGGGCGTGCTAACATTAAGGATAAGTACTGTTTATCTTGTTCTCGCTGGCCTTGTGATTGTGCTCGTATCTGCGTTTTGGCTTGCTATTCTTGTTCATTACAATATTGTTGAAGTGAAAGACATTGACTTGGGGTTTAGATGGTAAGTATTGTTATCTATGACCTTAAAGGAAGAACTGTAAGCGAATGGTTTGTAAAAGAGCTTGAAAATTTTGTTATTATCACAAAGATATTTGATCACTTCAAACCAGAAGTGTTCCAAAAAGCAAAAAGATTATATCACAGAGGCTGTTGCAGAGCTTGCGATTTCAGCCATGCTAAATATCATGAGAAGAACCTATGAAGCAATGAGGCAGTGTGATGAGGGTGATTATGATTTTAGAAAATTGCTGAGCAATGAGTTGAATGGTAAAACACTTGGCATCATAGGATATGGAAGGATTGGTAAAAGGGTCGCTGAACTAGCAAAATGTTTTGGGATGAGGGTTGAGTACTATTCTAGGTCTAGTAAAACCATGGAACTGGATGAACTAATTAGAACATGTGACGTGATTTCTGTTCATTGCCCCCTTACAAAGGAGACTGTTAATCTTTTGGACGAAAATAGAATTAAAAAAATGAAAAGTGGGACTGTTTTAATAAATACATCAAGAGCAGAGATATGCGATATGGAAGTAATCATTGAGATGGCCAGCAAAGGTAGGATAAGGGCCTATTTTGATGAAATTATTGACAAGGAAGTAAGGGAGAGATGTAGAAAAAACAAAAACATATTCTTAACTCCTGATTATGGATGGTGGACAGAAGAGGCACAGGAAAGGTTGGAAAAGGAGACAATAGAGAACGTAAAGGCCTGGCTTAATGGTAAGCCAAAGAATGTTGTAGTAGGTCAGGGGGCTTCGAACTAATTATCAAAAGATTTATAAGAAGGGAAAGGGTGGGCTTCCCAGGGTAGCCAGGGGAAACCGTAGGTGTCCCCTAGGGACGCTGTAGTGGGCTTGGGCGGGTTCGAACCGCCGATCTCTGCCTTGTAAGGGCAGCGTCATAACCACTAGACCACAAGCCCGCGCTCTTTATTTTGGGCATATATCTTTTTATATATTGAGGTGGTATGTGTAAACATGCACAGAATTGTATTATTGAAGATTGGTGGGAAAAGGTTGCAGCTAATAAAGATTGTTGGTGCGCTAATTGTTTGCGCTGCTTCCTTGGGTGTCCTTGATTCTATAGCTACGCTCTTTAGGATAATAAAACAGGTTGAGATTGCTAAGACCAGCGAACAAATTGCGTTATCTGTATTTGGGCTGCCACCAACAGCACTAACAAGTGATGTGGTCATGGGATTTTTTATGCTCCCAACAGCGATATTTATGCTTTGGCTTGCTGTTTTTGTAATAGGGGCAATGGTATACAGAAGTGGTGGCGTTATCCTCCCAGTAGAGGAAAATGTTGAGATCTCAAAGTGATGCGCCAACCACTATTGTTTTTACCTTCTTTGGTTTTGATATCTTTGCTTGCTTCAAGCCGACAAGCTTTGCTATTCCTTTTGAGTCCGCGAGTTCAACAAGCCTCTGTGTTATTATTCCATCAAACACAACTGCGTATATGCCCTTTGTATTCTTTATGGCATCTATCATTTCCGCAACTGGAACCTCTGCTATTACCTCATTGTTTTTGTTCACTAGTGCTGCCATCATACTTCCTTTTAATCCATCGTATATGTGCAATAGCCTCTCATCTTCTGGTTTTATGATGTGTCTATACTTTTCTCTTCTCCTTGTTGCAGTTCTCTGTGTCTGCCTCCTCTTTCTAAATTCAGGTCTCCTTGTCTGCTTTTTGATAGGTATCCTCAATGAACTAACTTGTTTTAAGAACCTGTCCACTGGCATCTTATTACGTAGACATTTTATAATCTCCTTTTTCGTTAGCTCTTCCACCTCTTTTCCGTCTGGCGCTTTTGCAACATAATCTACTGCTCCTTCATAAACTAGCTGAGCAACGACCATGTCTCCTCCTCTATCCCCATCAACAAATGCTGTTACCTGTTTTTTCTTTGCCAATTCCACAACTGTTCGCGGTATCTTTTGTCCACTTAGTGCTATAACGTTTTTTATACCATAACTCAGAAGATTTAAAACATCTGCTCTTCCTTCAACAACTATAATCTCCTCTGATGTATCTATATCTGGCCCTGCAGCCAACTTTTCCCTGCCATACTCTTGAAGCTCTGCCATCTTTGCCTCTGCTCTTACCTTTTCTGATATCTCCTTGCTTTCTGGGATTGTCTCTTCCATTTTCTCCAAAAGTTCTTTTGCTCTCTGGACTACAAACTGTCTCTTCGTTGAACGGGTGTCCTCTATCTTCTCCACTGTTATCTTTGCTGTACACGGTCCTACTCTATCAACTGTTTCAAGTGCTGCTGCAATGATGGATGTCTCTGCCCTATCAAGAGAACTTGGGACAATGATGTGACCTATTGTTTTGCCACTCTTTGTCTCAACTGTTACCTCTATTCTTCCTATTCTGCCAGATTTCTGAAGTTCTCTTAGGTCAAGATCCTCTCCTAAAAGTCCCTCTGTTTGGCCAAAGATTGCTCCAACAATATCTGGCTTCTCCACAATGCCATCAATCTCTACTTTTCCTTTTATAACATACTTTACTGTATCAATATACGTCTTGCCCATAAATATCTCCTCCTATTCTTCTCTTATTTCTTCTATGATTTTGGGCAAGTCCTCGAATTGCACAACTCCAACCAGCTTGTTTAATTTTTCTCTATATGAGAGATCTGGTTGGATAGCCTCATTCAAGAAAAAGTTCTTGAGTTTTTCAGCAGCTTTATTTCCAAACGGGTCAAGATCTGTTAGGATTATTGCTTTCTTCACGCCCTTCTGTGAAAGTGCCTGTGTGAGTTCACTGAGGGTTGTCTTGGAGAGTGTCATAATCTCACCATGCAACCCTAGTCTGCTCAACGCTTTTTTGTCATTTATACCTTCAACGATAATCGGAACGCCCTGCAATAGTTCGTATTGCAGGTCATCCAATATCCTATCTATTTTGTCTCCCTTTGTCATCATATCCTTAATTTGTTTTTTATTTCATCTATTGTTAGGCCTTCAACAAGAATCCTCTTCTTGTTTGAACCAAGGCCAGATATGATCTTGACTTCAGTATCAAGAACCTTTCTCAAATGGGCTAGCAATTCTCGGTTTGCCTTGCCCTTTTTTGGTTCACTCACCACCTTTATTTTTAGTTCTTTTGTCCACTCATCCACACCAACAATGCTGAATGCATCTGCGTTTGTGATGACGTGGACATCAATAACTACCCCAAAAGGGGTCTGAGTAAACATAATACATCACCAGGATGTATGTTGCCCCATTGTAACACCCTCCTTCATAGCATATGCTTAGAGGGCTGACCAATGGGGCTGTACTGTTTCTTGTTGACTACCTCCTCATGAATCAGAGGTGTCACCCAGAAACAGCATTTATATTTGCAGTGGTTATTGTTTATAAATGTTATGTATATTTATTGCACTATTTTGATGCCACGTATTTTGTTATGTCTGTTTTTGTAATTATGCCATTTAATACATTTTTTTCTGAAACAATGACGCTTCCAACCCTCTTTTTAATCATAAGGTGTGCTGCTGTAGCTGCATCCGATTTTGGAGCAATTTTGACCAGTTCTGTCTTCATAATGTCCTCTACGATAAGAGGGACTAGAACTACGCTCTTTCTTTTCTTATTTTTTGATGCTCTCACAATTCTTCTAGGTCTTAATCCAAACGTGGATAATGCAATGTCCTTCTGGGAGATTATACCATAGATCGGTGGTTCCCATACAACGAGCTGCTCAATGCCATATCTCTCCATTTCTTTCAA
Source organism: Candidatus Iainarchaeum sp. (assembly GCA_021162685.1). Classification (GTDB taxonomy): domain Archaea; phylum B1Sed10-29; class B1Sed10-29; order WALL01; family WALL01; genus JAGGYF01. Next base: position 26,530 of record JAGGYF010000031.1, read on the forward strand.
TGCATGGAATATAGATTGTTGTGGTTTGATTGTTCTGACCTTTTTCTCCATGATGTCCTTTGCTTTGATAATGCCTTTGTAGTAACTTGCAAAATACTTTGTGAAATCTGTCTTCGTCACTATGCCCATTATCTGTTTGTCATAGACAATTATTGCATGTGCATTTTTTGAGATAAGAACCCTGGCTGCATTCTCTACACGCGTGGTTGGCTTTACTTTTACAAAAGATTTGCTCATAATGTTCTTTGCTTGTATGCTGTCAATGGGCTTTCTTGATGCGAAAAACGCATCAGCCAAATCTTTGTCTGTTATTATTCCTATTGGTTTATCCTTATCAACAACAAGAAGAGAGCTTATCTTATGTCTAACCAACATGTTTCGTACATGTGCAACAGTATCTGTTGGTGAGACAACATAAACTCTCGATGTCATGATTGCGTGTATTTCCATGTGTTATTCACCTGCACACTCTTCACAGAGAAGTACACCATTTACCAACCTGAGGGACTCAGAATACTCACCACATCCCTCACAGATTCCAGAAAATCGTTTTTCTGGTTGTGTGCTATACTCACTCCTCATTTTTGCTCTTTCAGAAACTATCTCAAACAAAGCAGGGGATAATGTAATAAGGTCTGTTTCTGTGATTATCCCAACTATTTTACCATCATCAACAACAGGTAAACGTTTTATGGATAGGTCTCTCATGATTCTCATCGCCTCTTCTACATCTGTATCTGGGGTAATTGTTCGTATAGGGTGGCTCATTACTTCTTTTACCTTTACCTTCTTTGGGTCTTTTTCCTTGGCAAAAACCCGTTCAAGTAGATTTGAATCTGTCAATATTCCTATTGGTTTCTTCTTTTCAGCTACAATCACTGAACCTATGTCCAAATCAACCATATACCTCAATGCTTTATCACAGGTATCATCTGGACTGACTGTTATTACTCCCTTTCTCATTGCGTCTGATACAGGTACTCCTACTGCCATGCTATCACTATTAAGTATTAGGAGCCAAAGGATTTAAATTTATTCCTTCTCCTTCTTCTCTTTCTCCTCCTTTTCACATTGTTTACATATCCCTCTTGATGTTAATTTTGTGTATCTTCCGCATCGCGGACAGTTCTGTTTAAATGACATGTATTCACCTTATTATTGCAATTACTCTTGCCTGCGCACCATCCACTCCATTTATTAGGAGAGGGAATGCATATATGTGACATTGTTGTGGTAGTTTATCCAAGTTTACAAGAAATTCAATAATCAGAATATTTCTTGACAAAAGGTATTTATGTGTTTCAAAATTATATTTGCTGTCTCCTGGGCTTGTAGAGTCTATGCCTATCATCTTCGCTCCTTTTGCAGCTAAATACTTTGCTGCATCAAGCGTTAAATGAGGTTGCCTGTCTAATGATATTCCTCTTCTCATGATTCTTTTCATCTCTCCTGTCCTTATGAGAACTATATCTCCCCGTTTTATAGGTGCTTTTTTGAATGGCTCGCTGGTTATCTCCTTCTCTTTGCAATCAACAACAATTGCTCTTCCAAAAAAATGCTCTGGTTTGAACTTATCTATGCTCTTCCCCTTTGTTAACATGTGCATCGGTGCGTCTATGTGCGTACCAATATGTGTTTGTAGAGATATAGAATGCTCGCACCATCCGTGCTTTTTTACTGTATTGACATTCTTTATCATTGGTTTTGGCTCGCCTGGATAAACAACCATATCTTCAGAGATAGGATATGTCAGGTCTACTACTCTCATGCTATCACAGCAATTTTAGTTTTGAGAAGACTTTGTCTATTTCTGGTTCTGGCGCTGGACCTGCTCCAAAACATGTTACTGTTCCTTCCTCTACTTGTGTTCTTCCAGCATCAACAACAAGTTTTGCTGGCAAGTACTTCTTAGCAGCATTATATAGGTCCATTAGTTCCTCCTTTGAATTAACTTTTAGCACAACTACCTTTTCACCTTCTGCTAACCAGCCAACTGCATAATCTGGTCGTATCCTAACTGCCTCAAGATAAGTATCAAGAACAGCATGACTTGCCTGTGCACACATCTTTCCTTTTCCCATTTCTATATCTGTTCTCATCACCACTGCCATCTTATACATCAAACCACCACATATTTCTTTATCTCTTCTGCGACCTCACCTAATGTTCTTCTATCTGGCCTATGATATGGGAAATGTATTTCTATTCCATCACCAGTAAATCTAGGTAAGATATGAAAATGGATATGTTTTATGTGTTGTCCTGCTGCTTTTCCGTTGCTCTGTATTATATTTATTCCCTCTGCATTCAATGCCTGCTTTACTGCCTTTGTTATAATGTATACTGTTCTTGCTAAATGCAATGCATCTTGCTCGCTCATTTCATCAATGGTTTCTATATGCCTTTTTGGTATCACAAGGACATGGCCTTTTGTAACCTGGCCTATATCCATGAATGCCAGTGTATGTTCATCCTCATATATTTTACTCGCCTTTTCCTTTCCTGCTACAATGTCACAAAAAACACAGTCCATAGATGCACCTTGGAAAGCTATACACTACACTATATTTAAAGTTACCTAAGTATATTATATTAACTATGGGATCAAATTTAAGGGATATTATTGAGTTTCTTGGAAAGAGGTATGTTGCGGACAAGGTTATACCTCCTACTACTATGTACTCATCGGAGAAGAGGAGGTATAGGCTTTTCCCTATAACAGAACATTCGTTCAAAAATTATAACCCTCTCTCCCTAGATGCTGCGTTTTCTGTTGTTGCTATTGATGGTGGTTCTGCAGAGGTATTTGATACTGCGTACTGGGGTATTGGATACATAAAATTAAGGGCAAGAAAGATTGTATTTGACCCTAAAAAGAAGATTGCGAAGACCATTGAAACAGAATCAAAGGACAAGTTTGTATTATTTTTAACAGAGGATGAGATAGAAACAAAAAATGATGATGTTGTCAAGAGGAAGTTTTATGAAAAGGGTAATTATCTGAAAAGAGAGGAGACGAGATTCGCCAGAGAACTAACAAAAAAAGGGTTTGTTGATAAAGATGAACTTGTTCTCATTGATGGAACACTAAGTACGCAGGGATTTTATGAGCAGGAATTAGTTAAGGTCCATGATAACATCCTAGGGATATCAAAAAGGAGCGGTATGACAATAAATAGGTATGCTGCTTCATCTTATCTTTCAAAGCTTGCTATGAGATATAAAAAGAATAGTATGCCTTGGTACTGTTATCCGCTGGTCGCAGAGTATCCTGGAAAGGAAAAGCCAATTGCTGAGATTATGTTTGCGAGTTTTGTTAGTAATAGCATACATTGTTTTAGGATTGACTTCCCTAGTAATGTATTAAATAAGCTTGATGAGAAAGACAGAGAAGAGCATATAAGTGAACAGCTATCAAAGGTTGCGATGTTCAGCTTGGAACCAAAATATAGGAACTATCCTTATCCTCTTGGTGCTGTTCACACAGACGCTGTTATGAGACCGAGAGATAGGGAATATGCACAAGAATATGTTAAAAAGGTATTGCTTAATACGAACATGGACAAGGACGTTGCTGATCTGATAAAAAGAGATATTGAAGAAGATTTATGGTATGAGAGATTTAGGAGGAGAGCGTGATGAAAAAGGTTGGAAAAGTAGATTATTTTGATGGGAACAAAGGAAAGCTGTTCTTCTTTGTTGAAGATGAGAATGGGGTGGAGGAGGAAGGATTTTATAAGGTAGAAAACGATGAAAAGGTGTTCTACATCTTTGTTACCAGCCTCTGTGAAATGCCTTTAGACTCTGAATTAAGAGCGAGGTATTCAAAGTATGATTATGCATTTGATACTGAAGAACGATACCTCTTGTATGCACAGGCAACTATCCTACTTGAATATAGAAAAGGGGATAAAAAGAAGATAATAGGTTACAAAACAATCCCAAGACATAATGAACTTGTTTATGTGTTAGAAACGCATGACTTTGATATCCTTGGTCTGCCAAAACTTGATTTTGCACATGTTAGGTCGGGGTCACATCACTTTGACACAAAAGCAGGTTTCAGAAAGGAAGCATATATTACTCATTGGCTCCTATGCGGCTGGACAAACTCTGGGAAAACAAATGCCGCAAAGGTATTACTAAATGTAACAATAAAAGGAGATGGAGAACCGTTTGCTGGAGGAGTAGTTATAGACCCACATGGAGAGTATTATCAGGAGCTTAAACATTTCAATACTGTTGGTGCGCCAAGGGTTATACACTATACTGTTGGCGCTGGAAATGATGAATTTGAGAAGGAGTTAAAGATTTCATATCAGAACATATACCCTAGTTATCTGACAGAGGTGTATGAATTCAGGGAAGATACACAAGTAAACTTTATGAATCAGTGTGTACGCTGGAAAGGCAGGAAAGACTGGATAAGATATCTGCTTGATACACCAGTTGAGAAAATTGTTGATGACTTCAAGAATGAGGAGAAAGGAGAGTTATCTCCCTTAACTGTCATGGCTGTGAAGAATAGACTAAATGGTATATTCAAAGAAGACGAAGAGGTTTGGACAGCAGAATCAAATAATTTTATTAGTACTATTGTGGAAGGTGTCACAAGAGGAAATTGGTATATAATAGATGTTAGCTCTATTGGTGAGAGAACAACAAAGGTCATTACAGCGATGATCGCAAAAAGTATTTTCTCAAAGTATAAATCACAGAGAGTTAGAAACTATAACGAGTGGAAAAAATACAAGCCAGCTGGTATCCTGGTGGAGGAGGCACATAATTATTTAAGTCCTGAGGAGACAGGAAAGGGCAATGTAATCGCAAAAATAGCAAAGGAAGGAAGAAAATTTCATGTATTCACCATTGTTGTTGAACAGGATCCAGGAGGAATTGATCATAGAATATTGAAACAGATACACAACAAGGTGATTTTGCAGCTTATCCCTTCTGACGCAAGAGTGATTGCAGAAACAACACCCTATGTCAATGAACTTGAGAAGAAGATACCTTATTACAGTATAGGAGAGGGTCTCTTTGTTTCAACTGGCTCGTTTAATTTTGCACTTCCTGTAAAGTTTCCGAGGATATCCGAATGGATTGATAATAATATAGATAAATGTAAGAGATGTGGCAAGCCAACAATGAGCATAACTGGCCTATGCCTAAACTGTCAGAATGTAAAGAAAAACAGAGATATCAGCGCATTTATGTAACAAAGTCGCCAAAAAGTTTCATTGCACAAAGTTCTCCACACATTGTGCATTTCCTCCTATTTACTGGTGGCCTCCTCTTTATATACTGCTTCGGTTTGGATTTCTCTATTGCATATCTCAGTTGTTTGTTCCAGTCTAATGCTCTTCTAACAATGGCCATATTATTATCTCTATCAACATCAATACCTTTTGCTATATCTGCTACATGCGCAGCTATCTTTGCAGTGATTGTTGCTTGTTTTATGTCATCTTCATCTGGAAGGCATAGATGCTCAGAAGGCGTTACATCACATAGAAAATCTGCACCATAAGTTGCTGCTAATGCTCCTCCAATTGCTGCTACTATATGGTCATATCCCGGAGCTATGTCAGTCACCAATGGACCTAAAACATAAAAAGGTGCATTATGGCAATATCTCTTCTCCAATCTAACATTCTCTGCCACTTGATTTATTGGTATGTGACCCGGGCCTTCAACTATTACCTGTACTCCTCTCTTCCTAGCCCTTAATACTAGCTTCCCTAATGTTTTTAGCTCTGTTATTTGCGCTTTGTCAGTTGCGTCTGCAATACAACCTGGCCTAAGACCATCTCCCAAGCTTATGACAACATTGCTCTCTTTTAATATATCTAGTATATAATCAAAGTTTTTATATAGTGGGTTTTCTTCTCCATGCTGTTGCATCCATGCAGCTAATATGGATCCACCTCTGCTAACAATGCCTGCCATCCTTTTTCTTGCCTTTTTCACAGCTTCCTTTGTCACACCTGAGTGAATTGTGACAAAATCCACACCATCTCTCACGTGTTTCTCTATCGCATTAATCATATCATCCTTTGTCATGTCAAAGATTGTTTTGCCTATTATTGCTTGATATATTGGGACTGTTCCGACAGGCACACACGTACCTTTTATGATCTTCTTTCTCGTCTTATCTGGGAAGCGGGTGCTGAGGTCCATAACAGTGTCTGCTCCATATTCTATTGCAATCCTTGCCTTTTTCAATTCCGTTCTAATATCTGCGATGTCTGAAGACGTGCCAATATTCACATTGATTTTTGTCCTCATGCCTTCACCTATGGCAACTGGAGTGATGTTTTCTCTCCTATTGTTCTTAAGCACCACAACGGCTCCCTTCAGGATTTTCCTTCTTAGTTGGTTCTCTGATATGTTTTCTTTGGTTGCTACCTTTCGGATCATATTCTCACCAATAATAACATTTATTAATGGGCTCCTATAAAAATAATACGCTACTTCTGGAGGGTAGATAATATGGAGAAATTAACAAGATTTGAGAGGGCAAGGATTATAGGAGCAAGGGCTCTGCAGTTAGCTATGGGTGCGCCTCCACTCATACCTACAAATAGGTTTTCCGCTCCACTTGAAGTTGCAAAAGAGGAGTTCAAAAAGGGAGTGGTACCCATAACTGTTATCAGGGAGTGAAGAGCATGGGAAAGCAGATGAGCAAGGTTCTGAAAGCAAAGGCAATAAAGTTGTTCAGTATGTTCCCGGACAAATTTACTACTGACTTTGAAAAGAATAAACAGATTCTGGATGAATATAAAATTTTTAGTTATTCAAAAGTGGATAGGAATATTGTTGCTGGGTATATCACCAGAATAAAGACAATGACAGAAAAACAGAGTAAAGTTGAGTAGATGCTCTCTGTTATTATTGCAGCATATAATGAAGAGCAAAATATAGGCAGATGCCTTACATCTATCAGGGCACAAGATTTTGATGATTATGAACTAATTGTTGTTGTTGCTGGTAAAGACAGAACATATGATATAGCTAAGGAATTTGCGGATAAAGTGATAAGGGACAAAAAGGAGAAAGGAGCAGGACCTGCTAGAAACATAGGGGCAAAAAAATCCAGAGGAGATGTGTTGATATTTACAGATGGAGATGTTGTTGTTGCTAAGGATTGGTTAAAAAAATATAATGAAGTGTTTTGTGATAAAGATGTTATCGCTGCTGGTGGAGCAGTAAGGACATTAGATGGTGGGCTACTTGAAGAAATAATATATAAAACAAACTCAGATTGGTTGTATAGGATTACTCCTCTTTTTGGTTTCTATCAGTTGAGTGGGAATAATTGTGCATATAGAAAAGAAATGTTTATGAAGGTTGGAGGGTTTGATGAGACACTTAGTATGCTGGAGGATACAGAACTGCCCAATCGTATAAAGAGATACGGAAAAATTGTATTTAGGCCAGACATTATTGTGTATGCATCTGCACGCAGGATCATGGAGCAGGGATACTGGCATCTGTTTTTTAAGTATATGAAAGCATACTATACATTATATATAAAGAAGGCTCCTGTGAAACAGCCCTATTTTATGTCTGCTCTAAAACATAATAAATATTAAGGTGTATTGAATAGTTTCATTATGGAATTTTTGTTGGTGCTCGCTGTTATTGTTCTTGTATCAAAATTTTTTGGTGAAATTGCAGAGCGTTTGCAATACCCGAGTGTTTTGGGGTATATCATTGCTGGTCTTCTTTTCTCTCCTGTCCCTGCATTGGTTTTGGGAAAGCCGCTCATACCTCCCTCAAATGAGCTTGCGGTTTTTGGTGAACTTGGTGCAATACTCATTCTATTCTCTGCAGGAATCAGAGAGATAAACATAAACTTTCTTTTGAAGAACAAGGTGGCCTCATTTGCATCTTCAGTGTTTGGCTATATTTTCTCGTTTGCTATTGTGCTTTTTGTGGGTATGGGTTTGAAGAATATAAATAGTATTTTTGTTCTGACACCAGTTCAGCTACTCATCGCTGCAACTGCCTTTTCCATAACATCCATAACAACAAGTGTTAGGGCGCTGATAGACATTAAGAAGCTAAATACAGATATGGGGAGAACTATCCTCGCATCATCTGTTATTGATGATATTCTTGGCCTTGTGTTGTTTGTTCTTATCTACAGTACATTAGCAGAATACCACCTTTCCATAAGTAGTATATTGAAAATTGGTCTCTTTGCTGCAATCACCTTCCTTGTTTTTGTTATTGGGAGTAAAACCCTACCAAATGTTGTTGGGAAACTCAAGAGTCTTGAGGTGGAAGAGGCACAGTTTTCTATTGCTTTCATACTGATGCTCGCCTTTGCGTACATGACGCAGCTCTTTGGGTTTCATGGTGTTATTGGTGCTTTTCTGGCTGGCATGGTGATATCAAGAACTACACTGAAAGATAGTGGGTTTTCTGAGAAGCTAGCTTCTCTCACATATGGTATATTTGCTCCTCTGTTCTTTGCTTGGGTTGGGATGATGGTTAATCCCGTTTGCCTCACTTTTGTAATATTCCTTATAATTGCTGGTGTGCTTGCAGCAAACTTTATAGGTTCGTTCATTGGAGCGATTATTGGTAAGATGGACTCATTAAATGCTGTTGGTGTTGGTATTGGTGTTCTCCCAAGAGGAGGGTTTGATCTTATCATATTGGCAATAGCAAAAAGTTCAGGTATATTGAATGGTGTTGCATCAGATATTTTGTTTAATGCTGGTGTCATGCTTGCACTTGTTAGTATAATTATAACTCCTATTTTGTTCAGGATTGTTGTAGAAGGAAAAGAGCTGGAATAGGGTAAAATTCCACATGTTTTAAATAACTTGTTATTAATAAAATAGTGCACGTTGTTATAGCGGGGTGGAGCAGCTAGGAGTGCTCGTCGGGCTCATAACCCGAAGGTCGTTGGTTCAAATCCAACCCCCGCTACTATCCTCATTTTTTACTTCGTTCGCTTGAAGTGATAAAGAACTCTATCCAAATCTTGCACTTTATCTCCCTTTATAACTATACCCTCTTCTCTCAAGCGCCTTTTCTTTTCCCTTGCCCCTTTTGAATATCCTCCTAGTCTGCCGTCTGACATGATCACTTTATAGCAGGGGTATTTATCTGGATATTTATTTGTTCTCAATAATGTTGCTACTGCTCTTGGTGATGTCTGCAATACTTCTGCAAGTTCTTTGTATGTTGTTATCTTTCCTTTTGGTATCTTAAGAAGGTAACAATTCAATCGTTCCCTTAGTGACATGGGCCCCCCTCACTTCCTGTATTATTTTGGTTTTATGATTGTTAGTGCCCCATCCCCTAATTTAATAATGGTTACACTATCTTTTAATACTGGAGGTATAAACCTTCCCTTTCTATCATAATAACCATATATGTAATTACATATGGTTGCTGGGCTTAGTCCTGCTCTTCTGGCTATTTCTCTTATCCACAACCCATTTGGGTGTTGTTTTATTATATTTAACACACGCTCATGTGACATATTCTATACCTCTTAGTCTGTTGTGTTATTATGAATTGTTCTTTGATATTGAAATAATATATGTCAAATCAAATATTAATATTGAACACTGTTCAGTCATCATTTAATATTTATAATATCATCGTTTTTATAACTTCATGTTTAATTTCATGCATTCCTTTTCATCATTTCACAGAAAATCGTGACAAAAATCCTTTTGCTTCATCAACATCTGGTTTGAATGGAAAATGTATACCCTTGAATAATTCACCATACTCTAATACCTTTTCTAGTAATTCAATTTCATCGTAATCAAGAGGAAGGATATACAAGTGAACCCTTAGGTCATCCCTTACTCCCTTATCAGATGCACACATAAGAAGGTTTAACATCTCCCATGTGAAATTTTTTGGTTTTTTGAAACGTGATAAAAAGGCATTTATTTCCAAATTAACGTCTGGTGGCGCATCTGGGAGTGAATAAATATTAGGTAATGTAGTGTTCTCACCTAAATATAAGAAATGGGTTTGGTACAATTCACTTACCTTTCTCGGGGTTGGCAACCTTCTCTTTTTTGCATCAATCTTTGATAATATAATTGCCTTTTCCCATACTTCACCTTGATCAGGGGAGTATTTGAGTAGTATATTCTTATCCACTAAAGGAGAAAAAACCTCTCTTTTCAGCTTGTAAATTACTTTTCTCGGCTTCTTTGATATAAAATACCCTCTTTTCTGGAGCAGCCTAACAATGTTTACCGGAAGTATGGGGGCACCCTGGCCGCAGATATTAATAATATCTACAATCATAGGTTATTTTATGTTCTTATACAAATATATAAGTTTGTGTCCCAAGAACATAGGACTTAATCATTGTTCGCGCAACATATAAAAATACTATAATTATTGCAAAATATACCTATATACCACCAATCTTAAATATGAAAAGTTATACAATAAACACAAAAACAAGGGTTGTTTGCTATGAAAAAGGTAGCAGTTGTATTCAAAAAGGAGTTCCCACGCTCAATGAAAGAGAAGATACAGAAGGAGATAAAAAGAGCAGGATTTAGTATATCAAAAGATTTTGATTTTGTTATTGTTTTTGGCGGGGATGGCACAATATTTGAGACAGAGATGTCAAAAGCCAGAGGAAAGCCAATATTAGCGCTAAATGCAGGAGATCTGGGCTTTTTAACACAAGGAGAAGCAACAGATATAAGGAAAGTACTCTCAGCTGTGAAGAAAAACGATTTCTTCATAGAGGAGAGGGCCAAGCTCTACCTCTCTGTAAACCACAAAAAACAGGCAGAAGCCCTAAATGATATATATATAACAAGCGCGATACCTGGGAAAGCGATAAGGGTTGAGGTAGGAGTAGACACAAAGAACATCTGCTCCTTGATATGTGATGGAGTTCTTGTCTCAACACCAACTGGGTCAACAGGATATAATATATCAGCAGGGGGCAGCATTATAGAGCCGCGATGTAAGGTTATAAGTATAACCCCAGTAAACCCCCATATCTCCTCTATAAAACCCATAGTAATAGATGATGAGCATGAGATACAGATAAGGGCAAAACAGAACACTAAAATAGTAGGAGTAATAGATGGTATAAAAGAGGTGCAGATAAAACCAAATGCACTAATAACCATAAAGAAGTCTAAGAATACAGCAAAATTCATAAAAATAGGGAAAACGACATATTTTGATAAGATCAACAAATACTTTACCTAGTCCTACCAAGAAGGCTTCGTGATGTTCTTCTCATCGTTCCCATAGCCGGCTTTCTGTATCCTCTTCTTTCTGCTTCTATCTCTCCTTCTTCTGGCATCACATTCTTTCCTTTTCCTACAATAATGATATCCCCAACAGCAACAACATTCCTATACAAAACACTCTTTTCTCTGAGGACTTCTTTTGCCTTCTCCTTTGAGATTGATCTCAGAGGTTCTGTTGTCAGACGCACGATCTTTCCTGTTTCAAGGTTTAGTATTATGTCATTTACTTTTCCAATATACCTTGCATCATCATTGTATATGTCCATGCCATAGAGCTCTGATATATACATTGCCATTTTTCCACCCCAAACTATTAATATCAGTAACTAATTAATTCGTTGGGGTATTTAAACCTTATAGATGGTTTTATGGATATATATGATATCAAAATAGGAGATAAACACATAAGAATAGTGGGCACTGGCCATGTAATAAAACAATCCATCAAAACAATAGAAAAGGCAATAGAGGAATTTAACCCAGAGGTCATATGTGTTGAGCTTGACATGTTCAGAGTAATTAACATGAGGAAAAAAAGAAAACCATCAATAAAACAAGCAGTATCAGGCAGAAACAAGCTTCAAAATATTATCTATTTCTTGCTTTTCTCTTTGCAGAAAAGGGCAGGAAAAACAATGGGAATGAAGCCAGGTGCAGATATGATGTATGCTATAAATGAGGCAAGGAGAAGGGGGATACCCATCTTCCTCATTGATAGAGACATAAGGGAAACAATGGAAGATATGATGAAATCTATGTCCTTTTTAGAGAAAATGAGACTCATAAAAGCAATATTTCTTGGGTTTTTTGAAATGGGAGACAAAGAAGCGATTTCTACTGTCGTAGACCAAAAAGAGGAGATTATGAGAGAGTTTAAAAAGGAATTTCCCTCTTTGTACTACGTGCTTGTGACAAAACGCAACAGATATATTGCAGAAAACATACTCTCGCTTCCTAACAAGCGCATAATGGTAGTTATTGGTGCTGGTCATGTACCTGGTGTAATACGTAATATACAGTCAAGAAAGCGTAAGTTTACGTAAACTTTACGTAAAGTTTACATATCTACATAGCAATGATCTGGTATTTTGTTCGTCTCCCTTTCTTAATACTCCTCACATATCCTGCTTCTTGCAATGCCTTCAACCTCTCCCATATATACTGCCTTGTATAACCCACTCTATCAACAAGCTCCAATGTGCTTAGTTCCTCTTTAGCAAGCGCATCCAATATCTTCTTATCTGCTTCTAATAATTCAATTGTTTGTTCTACATGTGTCAACTCCGTAATATCTTGTGTCAGTTGACGTGTCGTATTGTCAATTTGACGTGTCAACTCTGCTTTTCGCTCCTCCAGTTCCCTTATCCTATCATTGATATCCACAATCCCTGACAAGATCCTATCCTCCTTGACTATGTCTTCATTTATTAATGCCTTTATATCCTCTAAATCGTGCTTTTTGGCCATATCTTCCCCAATAACGTCCAATTTTTCGTTTATAGACCTATATAACTCCTCTAACTTGCTTATTCTGTCTTGGATTGTTAGTAGAGGATGTTCAACAGCAGGCGAGTAAACCCTCTGTTCTGGAGCATTTAACGATTCTAATGCAATTGTTTGCTCTTTAATTCCAGAAATAAGCTCCTTTTTTTTATTCACCTGTATTTCTTCCTCTTTTCTGTGTTTTAAAGGCTCTTCTTCATTTTTCTTTTCTTCGCTTCTCTTCTTCTTAAGCAGCCATGACAAGAAACCCATGTGTATATTATGTCAGTTGACATATTTAATCATTTAGTTTACGTAACCTTACATGTCAACTGACGTATTTATTATTACATCAAATATAATAAGAACTCTCACTTTTAATGTTTTTGGGCCATTTTTACATTTTCTACCCTCTTCTCTCACTTTTTTGGTATGCTCCCTCACTTCTCTCACTTTTCCTGTATGTGAATACCGGAAGTAAACCCCTTGGTTAGAACTCTCACTTTTTCTATTTCCCCAAGGAACTCTCACTTTTTAGGCCTTTATTTTCTATCTCCCCTTGCTTACTCTCTCCTTTTTAATGTTTGATGTATGGATCTCTCACTTTTTTGTGATGGCCTGTGGCATGTTTAGTGGTAGGGATCTCGTTGCCGAGAACTCTCACTTTTTTTAGGTAGGAGAAGAGCCCCAAAAACGTATAACCAAATAATCCTTTTATAAAATATATAATATAATATACATCTTATATAAGACATTTCTGAAAGAAACCTTTATAAATATCCTTTTACAAAGTATATAACAAAAAACAATGGTGGGTGTATGGAGCCTGAATTTTTTATAAGAACAAAGCCAGTAAGGGCATTAGTTGCCTTATCTGACAAAAATAGGGAATGGTACGCACATTTATTGGCAAAGGAGATAGATTGTACCTATGCACATCTAATAAAGCTTTTAGATACCATGGCTGAAGCAAACATAGTAATATTTGAGAGAGAGGGAAGGATAAAGAAGGTAAAACTGACAGAATTTGGAGAAGAGTTAGCACATGATTTTGAGACAGTTTTGAGGAGATTAGAAAAGATAAAATAGAAAAATATACCGAGAAAAAGAGTTTTGGAAAATACCAAAATGTTTGGTAAAACATTATTGCAAATCATTGCTGTGCCATGTAAGAGATTGTTATAAAACCCACCCATACTGGGGCGAGGACAGGCAGAATAGTGGTTATTGGAATGTTAAGAAGGTGGAGAATAACCCCTAATACGAATGAGATCACCGTGCTTATACCAATAGAGAGCAGAATAGAAGTATCCCTCCTATGTGGAGGGTGCGGAGGGTGAGGCGGTTTTGGTGGCATATTAAACCCCTATTGCAATAATTGATAAAACCAATATCTCCTCTTCTTCTGGCTTAAGATCAAAAAATTCCCCCTCAATGCCCTTTCCAAGATTTGAGAGTAGTGGTATGTATACACCAATAGAACGCAATCTCCCAATGGCCTTATGGTTCTTCATAATCTTGAACTCCTGGGTGAATAATGTCTCATGTTCATGTATATCAAATAACTTCTTCGCCTTTCTGAATACATCAAAATGCGTCATAATCCCTATTCTCTCATAAACCGAGCCAATATACTCTCCTTGCTTGTATATTTTTGCATTCCTCACTATTATACCTGACCTCACAATAGTGTAATGTGTATCAAACCAATCCACTTCAAGAACATCTTTGTAAAATGGCCGCTCTATTCGTATGATCTCAGTAGAGCTCCCCCTCCTTATCTTCATCAATGCTCCCTTCAATCCAGCACTTAGTTCAAAACTTACCATCTATATCAGCTCACCGGCGTTTTCCACCTCTTTATGAAACTTTGCCAGATATCTGCCATTTCTTGGCATCTATTGGCAAATTGTTCGGATAATATCCATTCTCCATCTACCTTTGTTATCATACCAGCATCCCTGAGCTTATCAATCATTGTGTAGTATTCCTGGTGCGTACATCCAAATTCTTTTTGTAGGGCTTCCCATTCCTTTGCTGGTATTCTCTTCCTCTTTATAAGCGCATAGATGAATGATTCTGCTTTTTGGCTCAATTCTGGCTTTCTGTAGAACAAGCCCTCTAGTATTGTTCTTAGGTCAGGGATACGTTCCCTTGCTTTGATCTTTATGGTTGTCTCGTACTTTGCCATTCCACCACGCTATAATAATATTAAAAACTCATATATATTAGTTGTAGTTCAAGTATAATAAGCACAGAAACCGCAAACAAACAACCCATACCTCAGTATATATCTTATCCTAATACACTATCTTCCGCCTCAAATCCCCTAGATTAACAGTAAGATATAGTAAAAAAGAGCACAACCCCGTATTGCTAGTATATCATATCAAAATATTATACAACCCTTAGCGTGGCAGTGGTTTTCACCTGTCCTGTTGCTTTGTCAAACCTTACCTCATGTTCCCTAACTGTTATCTCAATATTATAGCTACCTGGCTGGATATTATACTTCCCATATATCTTGAATATAGCATCCTTTGATTGATTAGGCTCTATTCCCCCTAATCTGACCCTTTTCTCCTTTAGCAGGTTTTCTCCTACAAAATTCAGGACAAATGGCAATTTTACACTAACAGAGTAGTTCTTTGCAGTATTGCTCCTATTCTTTACCTCAACTGCAAGGATCACTGTTTCCTTTCTTCCAGCAACCATTCTCAATGGCGTAAAACTTGTTCTGACGCGCATCTGCGGCTCTTCCATCAAACCACCTTACTATTTATACATCTTCTTAGAATAAATACCCATATGATTCCAGAAAGGGAGTATATTAAGAGAAGATATATAATAAGGGATATGCGCTACCCAACAAGCGTGAAACTAACAAAGAATTCACTACTTAGATGGTTCTGTCTGAGCATTGGATTGCTTTCTGAGGACGAGTCACGGCAGAGTGTAGTACCTATTCTTGATGCATTTTTACACCTACAACTAAGTGAGAGAAGGAACCCAACTATACCAGAGATTGCAGAACTAGCAAAACAGCCAGAAAAGGCAGTTAGATACCATATGAATAAACTTGTAGACCTAGGCATTGTAGAGACAAATTCTAGGCAATATAGGTTTGTGCTGGATGAGCAATCTGATACCCTAGACCTTGTTGAGTCCTTCAAACAGCATTTCTCAAAAAACGTGGAAAAAACCCTGAAAAACATAGAGAAGGCAGTTTCAGAAATCCAACGCCAGTATAGCCAAGGTTAAACAGCAAAAAAACCCTAAAAAATATCACTTTTTAGATAAGCAATATTTTAGCTTAAATTCAGATTATATTAGAAAAAATAAGACTGTATAGTATAAAACAGCGTAAAATAAGGTTTTAATACAAAATAAAACAATATCTTACTGTTTTTACGAAAAGAAGTGCTATTCTTCCCTATCCTATTTTTGGGCATAAAACATACTTGTAAGAAGAATTCTTTTAAAAGAAGCTTTTTTAAAATATTCTTCATAAATATATTATAACATAGTATAT
>JAGGYF010000038.1 GCA_021162685.1 Candidatus Iainarchaeum sp.
CTATTAAGGAAGCATTACGTGATTCAAACCCCTGGTGGAAGGAGGAATTCAGCATAGAGTTCAAAGAAAGAGAGGTATACAGAAAAATCCAAAAATTTTTGCCTTTACCCCAGATAATAGCATTAACAGGCCTGAGGAGAGTGGGGAAAACAACATTAATGCTCAAAATTGTGGTAGATAATATAGACAAGGGCTTTAATCCCAAAAATATAATCTATTTCTCATTTGACAATTTTAGAAATATAGAAATACGAAAATTAATACAGGAATATGAGGAGATTATGGAAAAGGATTTTAGGAGCGAGCCACATCTGCTCTTATTGGATGAAGTACAAAAACTAAACAATTGGGAGGAGCAAATAAAGAGAGTTTATGATTCCTTCAAGAATGTTAAGATAATAATCTCTGGCTCAGAGTCACTGTTCATAAAGAAGAAATCAAAAGAAACATTAGCAGGAAGAATTTTTGAATTTAAGGTTGAACCACTTTCATTCAAAGAATTCCTTGGCTTTAGAGGCGTTAAGTTTGAACCCATTGGGCTTTATGAAACAGAACTGATCAAATTATTTAACGAGTTTACCTTAACCCAAGGGTTTCCTGAACTGGTTGGTATCAAGGACAAAGAGATTATACGAAAGTATATCCAAGAAAGCATAATAGAGAAGATTATTTACAAGGACATCCCAAGGCTTTTCAAGGTTAGAGATGCAAGTACGATAGAATCCTTGCTCAATATGTTGATGGAGGAACCGGGCCAACTTATAGAGCTTTCAGATTTATCCAAAGAACTAAACATTTCAAGACAAACACTCTCAAATTATTTGAGGTATCTTGAGGAATCGTTCTTGCTCAAAAAGTTATATAATTTCTCCAGAAGTAGGAGGAAAGTAGAAAGAAAATTAAAAAAGTATTACCCAACAATAATTTCTACCAATCTTCTGTTTAAGGAAGATAGAGTATATAGATCAAAGGTGTTTGAATGTTTATTAGTTAATCAGTTAAAGGCTGAATTTTTCTGGAGAGACCCATACAAGAATGAGGTAGATGTTGTTATGATAAATAAAGAGGCATTACCAGTTGAGATAAAGTATGGAAAGATAGATACAAAGGGAATACTGACATTTATGAAAAAGTTTGGAGTTGATGTGGGATACATAATTTCTTATAAAACAGAGGAAAAGAAGAGGATAGGCAACAAGATCATTTCAATAATTCCTGCTTTCAAGTTCTTACTTGCACTGCCCATTGATATCTAAATTAGTGAGTATATCCCTATCTCCTGCTCCTGTGAGCTACCTGCTACATTTGCGACATCTCCTCTGACATACTCGCTTTCAACACCTGTGAAGATAGCAATTACTTCAACCCTTCCCTCGTATTCTGGGAGTACCCTTGCACCCCATATTACTGTTGCATCTGGTGCTACTTCCTGCGTTAGTCCATTTCCAATCTCAGTTACCTCACCTAGTGTTAGGTCTGGACCACCAGTTACGTGTATAAGGACACCTTTTGCTCCTGTATAGTCAATGTCAAGTAGTGAATTTTTCAATGTGTTCTTTATTGCATCTCTAACCTTGTTGTTTCCTACGCTTTCGCCAACACTAATTACACTTATGCCTCCTCCAGTCATGATTGCTCTTACATCTGCGTAGTCCAAGTTAACCAATGAAGGTATGGTAATTGTTTCTGTTATGCCTCGTACTGTCCTTGCTATGACTTCATCAGCAACAAGGAATGCCTGCTCTATTGGGAGGTTTGGAACCAATTCAACCAATCTATTGTTATCAATAACTATCACTGTATCTGCAATCTGTTTGAGTTTTTCTATGCCAGCATCTGCCTTCTGCATGCGTGCTCTTTCCATCCTGAACGGATATGTAACTATCGCAATGACAATTGCACCCTGCCTTTTTGCAATATCTGCAACAACAGGAGCAGAACCAGTTCCTGTTCCTCCGCCCATACCTGCTGTTATGAATACCATATCCGCGCCCTGCAATGCTTCCTCTATTTCGTGCCTGCTTGCTTCAGCAGCCTTTTCTCCGACTTCTGGGTATCCTCCTGCTCCTAGGCCTCTTGTAACGGATTTTCCAATGAGCAATTTTTTGATCGTGTCATGAATGAGGTTTAAATGTAGTCTATCCGTATTTAACGCGATCAATTCAGCACCACTTGCTCCTAATCGTGCAACGCGGTTTACAGAGTTACATCCTCCCCCACCACATCCAACAACCATTATTCTGGGAGCATTTTCAATAATCTTTTTTGGTTTGGGTGTTTGATTATTAATAACGTCATTTACCAGGCCTTCCATCACCATACCTCCAAGAGCAACTTTTAATCCTTAATTAATGAACTATAGTATATATATGTGTGCAATCAAAGGCATAGTTAAGATTTTAAACCAGTTCTGTAACGCATAGTAAGATTTCTTAATTTTTCACACTAGTGCAGAGCAAGATAACCCAAGAAAAATAGGAAATCAAACTAAATTTTTGAGTACACAATACTCATAGCTTCTCTGAGGATATCCTCTGATTTATTTTCCCATTCTTCTATTTTAGATAATGCACTGTTGTTAAATTCCTCATCTTTTATCCCAGAGAGATTTATTTTGACATTAAGTATTGCTCCCCTCAATCCAGTGTGAGCGCACAGTGCTGCAACGCCAACATCTGTTATTGAATTTGGGTTTCCTACCTCTGCAATCCTCTTTGTAAGTTTCAGCACATTATAGCAGGTATCTGCAGTTTTTAGAGGCACGCTGGCAGCCCCTTTGTATGCTTGTTGTATAGCTGCTCTCCTCTCCTGCTTCTGTTCTTCTGTTTCTTTTGGCATCTTAAATGCCTCCATGACCCCATTGAATGCTTTGGTGTCCTCATCAATTAGTTTCAATAATGCTGTTTTCAATGCTTCAGCATCCTTCCTTATTGCTACCATCTCCTCTTCCACTGCTGCATATTTTTCCTTTCCTATAGTCAGGTTACAGACCATGCATTCAAGAGAAGCAGCCAATGCACCACATAACGCAGATACGCTTCCTCCTCCTGGCGCTGGAGAGTTGGATGAAAGTTCATCCATAAATTCTGTTATCTTTTTCTCAACAAGCATCTAGTCACCCCATATTCTATTCTCAAGCACCTGTTTTTTATCAAAATTTTCAAGCTTCAGATAGTAATCAGCGCAATCAATTAATGCATCCATTGGGACCAAACCTATAATCTCACTTCCTATTACTTTAACGCCGTACCTGTTTGCCTCTCTTTCTATCATATCAAATACTCTATATATCGGACTTTTCTTATAATTCACAAGATTCATAGAGACCTGGGTAATCCCTCTATCCTTTAGCTCAAATCCCAATGCCTTGACATATCTCAATCCACCGGAGATATGCCTGACCGCTTTTGCTATCTTCTTTGCAATCTCAACATTGGGTGTATCTAGATTAACATTAAATGCTATTAAAAATTCTCTTGCACCAACTGCTGTTGCACCTGCTTTACCCATCTTACTAGGACCAAAGTCGGGCTTTCTGTCCGGATTTGTTTCTATCTCCTTCTTCAATCCTTCATATTCTCCTTTTCTAACATCAGCCAAGTTTTTTCTATCTGGCCGCGTTGCAGCATATTCATAAAGATAAACAGGTATGCCCAACTCTTCGCCAATCCTTTTTCCCAGGCTTCTTGCAAGCTCAACACATTCATCCATAGTCATATTCTTTATCGGTACAAATGGGATAACGTCTGTTGCACCCATTCGCTTATGCTCTCCTTTATGTTTATCCATATCTATAAGCTCTGCTGCCTTCCTACATGCTCTAAATGCCGCTTCTTTGGCAGGTTCTGGCTCTCCTATGAATGTAACAACTGCTCTGTTATGGTCTGGGTCCATACTATAATCCAATAATTTCACTCCCTCAACACTTCTGATCTCATCAACAATTGCTTCAACAACTTCTTTCCTCCTTCCCTCACTGAAGTTAGGTACACATTCAACAAGTTTCATGAGAACACCTCGCAGTGAAAAATAAACATTCAACATTTTTAATTTTTCCTGTAAAATTGCTCAAAAAACAGAAAAGCTTATAAATGAAAACACTTTAATTGCAATTGTAACAATGGGGGTGTTCATTTTGGCAACAAGGAGAAGAACAACAAAAAAGAAAACAACAAGGAAGAAAAAAACAACGAAGAGGAAGACAACAAGAAAGAAGAAAACAACTAAGAAGAGGACAACAACAAGGAAGCGTAGAACACGAAGAAGATGAATATTAAATAAAAAAACATATGGAGGTGTGTGTTTGGCATCTAAGGTTACACTGTCTTTGACAACAAAGGAGGCTACAACGCTCAAGCGCATCATAAAGAAGATTAAGACAAAGAAGAAGGCAAGGAAGAGAGCAACAAAGAAGAGAAAGGCAAAGAAGAAGGCAAAGAGAAAGGTTAAGAGGAAAGCGAGGAGAAAGAAAACAAAGAAGAAAAAGGCAAAGAAGAAGAAAAGAAGAACAAGGAGAAGATAAGCCTCCCTCCTTCTTATTTTATTTTCGTTCCCCGCTCAGTAATGTTTATATATCCTATTCTCCTTTTTACCAACGGTGGTCCCATGAAACGAATTATCGCATTAATCTTGCTATTATCTCTCTCATTAGCAGTTGCCCCAACCGTTCAAAACATTACGCTCTCAGATGATCCAGATACATTAAATGATGAAATCTTCGCAACATACTACTTCAACGATACAGACAACAACAAAGAAAACGGAACAACGTTCCAATGGTACAAAAACGGAGCAGCAATCTCAGGAGCAAGTGGCCATGTGTTCTGGGGAGATAATTTTGATAATGACACCACAGGAAATGCGCCTGCGAACTGGAGCACATATCAGGCACAAACTGGAAATATAAAGGTTAATGATACTATATATTATGGTTCAACTGGGAAAAGCACGAGGGTTTCTGCTCATGAAGATGGGCTGCAACAAAAAAATGATGTCGCGATATATAAATCATTACCAACAATAGCAGCTGGTTATCTTGAAGTGTATATACGTATGCCTGACACAACAACAAACAAATATTTCATGATAGAGGAAGGAGGACTTGCCACAGCGCAGAATATCGTTATACATTTCTCAGATTCGGGGTATATTCTCTATTATGATGATTCCGGAAACCCTCAGGTTATTACATCATATCAGGCGAACCAATGGTACCACATAAAGATAAAATGGGATAACTCAACAAACTTGGAGAGCATCTGGATAGATAATCAGCTCTTGGCAGAAAACGTGACCCAATGTGCTGCATTCACAAATGGCCCTGATACAATCAGTTTTTGGGCAATGCGGGACCCCAGCGACGCCGAATTTTTTATTGACAATGTCAGGGTTTACAATGGTTCGTTATCATTACAAAAACCAGCATTTGTGAAAAATGACCAAATAGTACTTGAAGTAACACCAAAGGATGATGCAGGCGAAACAGGAACAGCCACAAACTCATCAGCGTTCACGGCTCTGAACAGCCCACCACAGATAACTACAGCACAGAATTTCACAGCCAATCAAACAACACTAACATGGGACCATTCAGAGAGAGATTTAGATAGCGACAGCATATCAAATGTAACTGTGACATTTTTAACATCAACAAAGCAGCAGGTTACACTCCTGGACGATCATGCAAACAGCGACTATTTTACTCCTAATGATTATGCCTCCTACAATTATTATTCGTACTCATGTTATCCAAGGACGTGTTATGCCTATGTGATTTACACTCATAACAACCTCTACATATCAGGAAGCCCATGTGATTCCGCAACTTCTTGGGCACAGTCTTTTGATTTTGGCCTTCAGACAAGAGCATGTATTGCCATAGGACCTGATTACACACAGCGCTGGGACCTTACAGACATACGGAAGAGTACATCTAACATCAAATACTACCGCAAATTTTCCTCATCTTCAACATCCTCTACATCTTACAGTGGCGTCCCCAACACAATTGACATCTCCTCCCTCACAGCAGGGGCAAATTTCATGAATATAACAGTATCAGACGGCATCAACTCAAAAATGTACCCATACATCTTCTTCAAACCACTATATGCAGACTACACAGGTCTAAATACATCCCTTTCAACAAATGTAACATCTTACACAGCAGACTATCAGCTTGAAAACATCAACTTAGTCTTAGATGACGGTGTAGAAGGAAACATCTCATGGAGTTCAGTAAACCTTACCAATTATTCATCTGTGCCATTTGGTTCTGCAGTAACCATCCAAAACAGAAGCATCTCTGTTGACACCTCTACAATTCCTGAGCTGAACACATCAGCAACAATAACATTCAAAGACACAGCGCTAACAAACCTAAGCAAAGTTGTGATATGGAAACGCTCTGGAACAACAAACACAACATGTTATTACAACGGAGCAATAGTTTCAGGCAACCCATGTGGCATAGGAACTCCAACGTTCTCAGACGGAGTAGATGACATCCAATTCACAGTACCTGGATTCTCATCCTGGAACGTTGGCCCTGACAGCGACTCAGATGGCTATTCAGATGATGCAGAGAACTCATGGGGAACAGACCCAAATGATCCAAATGACCCTGGACCATACTCTTCAGATGCTGATAATGACCTCCTAACAAACGAACAGGAAGCAAACATCGGTACAAATCCAAATGACGCAGACACAGATGATGATGGATTTGTAGATGGAGAAGAAGTAAATATATACAACACAGACCCTACAGATTCATCTGACTATCCTGCGATCCAATCCAGCCCAATACAAGTAGCACCGGCATTTGATATACTGGGAGTAGCAGTATTAGTTTTAGGAGGCATAGCAATCTTCTTTATGGTGCAGAGATAGAGTTACTTCAACTTTATCTCTTCCACCCCATATGTTATGAGTTTTATTCCGTTCCTAACGTCTTTCATATTAGCAATACTTATTGTTGAGTGTATGTTTCTCACAGGGAACGAGATTGCTGTTGCAGGAATCCCGCCCTTACTTATTGCCATTGCGAGCGCATCTGTTGACCCCAATTCTGTAACCTCAAGCTGATACGGAATCTTATGTCTTTTAGCAACACGCACAAATTGCTCAACAAGTTCTTTGTTTGCAATAAGTTCAGAATCCTTTACTGTTATACAGGGCCCTCTACCAATGCCTTTCTTATCAGAATTGAAGTCCTCCGAGTTTGTTGCATCTACTGCTATGCCCCAGTCAGGTGTTATCTCATACATGGCTGCTTTTGCTCCGTACAGTCCTACCTCTTCCTGTACTGTGAAGACAAAGTAGATATCCTTTTTAGATTTTTTCAATCTTTTTGCCAGCTCTATAAGCATTGCACAACCAACCCTATCATCCAATGCCTTCCCAGATATTATATCCTTGTTTATTAGTGTTGCGAATGCCCTTCTTGGTATAATATAATTACCTACACATATACCAGCATCTTCAACTTCTTTTCTTGATTTTGCACCAACATCCACATACATTTCTTTTATTTCTGGGAATTCTTCTGTTTCTGCATCTGTGTGCAACAACTCATAGGAGATGACGCCATGTACAATACCCTTGTTCCCTTTTATATGCACTTGTTGCGAAAGCAGTGTTTCACCACTGATTCCTCCCACAGTTGAAAATTTTATGTATCCGTCTTCTGTGATTTCCTCAACCATCAATCCGATTTCATCCATATGGGCTGCTAACATGACCTTTTGTCCCTTTCCCTTATGGTGTGCAACAAGGTTTCCAGAATGGTCTACATGCACTTCATCAACATGTGGCTTTATCTTTTCTGAGATATACTCCCTAACTACTTTTTCATCACCACTCGCGCCATACATACCTGCAAGTTCCTTTATGAGCATGACATCTTCTGGTAATTTTGGGTACAATTTTCTCTCCATGTTCTCACCGATAATATATCAGAACACCATTATTTAATGGTTTTCAATAGCAATAACTTTTTAAACTATCCCAAAGCAATTAAACCCATGTTTTTTGTGGATACCTGCGTGGTGATACAAGGTACTAAATATGGACACGGTTCCTGCTCTACTATTGTCAAACATATGTTTGGTAATAATACGAATCCAGTTATTGCACTTACAGATTTCACGCTTGCTGAAATAGGTTTAAGGGCAGAACATAAAACAAAAAGGGCTGTAGAGGGAGCAGTCCACTCAGGCAGCATACCTTTGTATGTTACTGGAATAAAGCCAGGCGAGTGGAGTGATGAGAAACAATACGAGCATTTTATTGATAGCCGCCTTTCCTGCTTAGTACCTGACCCTAGTGACGCTGTTTTAGTTGCTGCTGCTGAGCGTTTCAATGCTGAGGGCATTATCACGCGAGACAGACACGATATCTACACAACAAGACTATTCAATTACCTTGAACAAAAAGGCATACTCCTTTTTAAGCCAGGAGAGTTTGAGGAGAGGTATCTACATCATACTCATTTATAAGTAACCTAAACCAAAAATAAGACATGCGTTCTTCTGAGCTGGATCTCTTGATATACCTAGCAGAGAAAGGAGCGTTGAAGCGATGTCATAAGATAACTACTATAGCGCTTGCAAAGGAATTAAAGACATCGCAACAGACAGCATCGCGCTGGATTATAGAGCTACAGAGACAAGGATACATAGAGAGGAGCAACAGCGGTATTAAACTCACAAAGAAGTCAAGGGACCTCCTAAAATCAATATATACATCACTACACAAAACGTTCTCAAAGCGATGCAGGCCAATAGATATAGAGGGAGAGCTTTTTGATGGATTTAGAGAGGCAAGGTTCTATATCTCATTGCCAGAATACACAGAGCAGTTTGAGAATAAACTCGGCTTTAAACCATATCCAGGAACATTGAATTTAAAACTGAAGACGGTTGAGGACATGAGTAACAAGGATTTGCTTAAACATGGTATAATCATAAAAGGGTTTGAGAGGGACGGTAGGACATATGGTAAGGTAGAGTGCTTTCCGTGCATAATAAACGACAAAGTGAAGGGAGCGGTGATATTCCCAGAGCGAAACCATTATGGGCCAAATGTTATACAAATTATTGCACCGGTGAATCTCAGGAAGAAGCTTAAGATCAAGCCAGGTGATACAGTTACTATTTCTGTATAACTCATTTTTAAGTAAATACCTATTTTAGAGTATTGCTTTTATATATGCCACCAGATATAATATACCCTCATGAAGATAGGCGTCTGTGATACAACGTTTGCAAAGGTGGATATGTATCAGTTTGTGAAGAAGGCATTAAGGGATGTTGGGAGCACAGACACCATAATACGGAAAACAGTGCCGGGCATTAAGGACCTTCCTGTTGCGTGCAAGCAACTTCTTGATCAAGGATGTGACATATGTTTGGCTCTGGGAATGCCTGGTCCAGAACCTATTGATAAACAATGTGCGCACGAGGCAAGCTTGGGGATTATACATGCACAGTTGCTAACAAATAAACACATCATAGAGGTTTTTGTCCACATGGATGAGGCAAATAATGACAAGGAATTATATGAAATGTGCAAGGACAGAGCATACAAACATGCCATTAACGCATACTGGCTCCTGCACAATCCAGATAAGCTTATGGAAAGGGCAGGTACTGGGAGAAGGCAGGGGCATGATGATGTTAAACCAATAAGGTGATAATATGAATTTAGGGATTATTGTCTCAGAATTCAATTATGACATAACGTCTAAAATGTTGGAAAGAGCAAAGGCACATGCGAACTTTTTAGGGGTCAATGTGTCAGAGGTTGTATGGGTTCCAGGAGCATTTGATATGCCTCTTGCAATGAAAAAACTTGCAGAGAAAAGCGATGTTGATGCCATTGCTCTATTGGGTGCAGTAATCAAAGGAGACACAGACCACGATCAGATAGTAGCACAGCATGCAGCAAGAAAAGCAGCAGACCTGTCCATAGAGTTCAACAAACCCATTGCTTTGGGCATAATTGGACCAAACGTAACAAGAGCAGCTGCAATGGAGCGCATTGACGAGTATGCAAAAAGAGCAGTAGAAGCAGCAGTGAAAATGGCAAAGGTTTAGATATGTTAGAGGAAGCAATCTCAGCTATACGTTCAGGTAGGCCAGTGATTATCATAGATAACGAGGACAGGGAGAACGAATGTGATGTAGTATTTGCTGCTGAGAGGGTAACACCAGAAGCAGTAATATTCATGTTGAACCATGCAAAAGGACTCATATGCGTCTCAATGGATAGTAACGTTGCCGAGCGTCTTGAGATAAAGCCAATGGTCGAGAACAATGAAGACCCTCTACAAACGAATTTTGGCGTTTCTTTAGACCACATACAAACATCAACAGGCATCTCTGCATTTGATAGGGCATTAACGATAAGAGCAATTGCAGACCCTGTGTCAAGACCAGAGGATTTCAGAAGACCTGGGCACATCTTCCCTTTGATCGCAAGGGATATCAAAGAGAGACAAGGGCATACAGAAGCATCTGTTGAGCTAATGAAAAGAGCAGAGATGCAGCCCGTTGCCGCAATTTGTGAGATACTCAACAAGGATGGGACAATGGCAAGAGAGAGGGATGTAAAGAAGTTTGGCATCCCTATTCTTCACATCAATGTTTTTATATGAACAAAATAGCAATATTACCCATGAACGTGCCTAAATCACATCCTCGCTATGCTTCACTTATGCAGAGGGAGAAACTGATTGAAGGGGTGAAGAAAAACATAACCGCTATAGCAGGACTTATAGCGCATGGAAGGGGAGAGGCATTTGATTATCTTATTGGAGAGAGAACCACAGAAAATGCAAAGAAAGCAATAAGAGCAGCAGTTGCGCGCATGCAGTCATCAAAAACAGTACTCTCTGTGAATGGAAACGTTGCTGTTCTCTGTCCAGAGGAATACGTGAAACTAGCACATCTACTTCGTGCCCCTCTTGAGATAAATCTTTTCTATTATCGGCCAGAGCGAATAAATGCAATAAGAAATGCACTTTTGGAAGCTGGTGCAGAAGAGGATGAGATCTTAGTTAGCAATAAAGAATACCTGGATATAGAGAGCAATAGGAAACAAGCGAATCCTGAGGGCATAGCAAAAGCAGAGACAGTATTGGTTCCACTGGAGGATGGCGATAGAACAGAGGCATTAAAAAGAGCAGGAAAGTTTGTTATCACTATAGACCTAAATCCAATGTCAAGGACTGCAAGGTTTGCAGACATTACAATTGTGGATAACGTAATCAGGGCAGTGCCTCTCATGGTGGAATACGCAAAGGAAAGGCAAGAAGAGGCACCTTTTGATAATAAAGAAAATTTGAGAGAAGCAATGCAGATTATGAAGCAAAATCTGGAGCGTGAGCCTGATGTTACTTCTCATCCAGCACCTTCATGAACTCACTCTCACTATTTTAGTTCCAGGTAGCTTTGGTAGTCTTGACATGATCTACAACCTCAAAGAAGGTCATGAAAGGAATATTCCTCTTTTTTTCATTAGGGAACTCTTCAAGGTATAACTCAACTGCTTCTTTTAGATTTGATATTGCTTCGTCAATTGTCTTCCCTTGACTAACTATTCCTGTTTCTGGGTTCTCCGCGATGTACATATCTTCCTCTTGTGTTATAATTGCAGTCATTCTACGCTTCATATTTCCACCTAATAACTTTAGGAATCGTTATATTTATAAAAATTTATAAAACACTCGCTATCTAATATAGAGCGTGAGCCTGATGTTGAGTATTAAGGGAAACAAAAGCAATCTTCTTAAGGGTAAAAGGATTACATTGTGTGTGACAGGTTCTGTTGCATGTATTGAGGCACCAAAAATAGCAAGGGAACTCATGAGACATGGTGCAGATGTTTTTCCTGTGATGTCTGAGTCAGCAGAGCATCTGATCACAAAGGAGCTTATGGAGTGGGCATGTGAGAATCCTGTTGTAACAAAACTTTCTGGTGAAATAGAGCATGTACGCTTAGGTGCTTATTCTGATTTGGTTCTGGTCTGTCCCTCTACTGCGAACACTATATCAAAGATCGCATGTGGTATAGATGATACTCCCGTGACAAGCACGGTTTCATGTGCCATAGGGGCAAAAAAGCCCGTTATAATTGTTCCAGCAATGCACGACTCTATGTACAAACATCCTATTGTGAAAGAAAACATAAAAAAACTAAAACGCATTGGTGTCGAATTTATAGGCCCGAGGATGATTGAAGGAAAAGCGAAGATTGCACTAAACGAGGATATTGCGGATGCAGTCCTTTTGAGAGTAGGTAAAAAGGATATGAAGGGAAAGAGGATGGTGGTGACAGCAGGACCTACGTTTGAGCGTATTGATGCTGTTAGGGGAATCACAAATATGAGTTCTGGTATGATGGGTATTGAGCTGGCGAAAAATGCAGCATACCGTGGAGCTGATGTGACACTGGTGTACGGTCCAGGAAGGGTAACACCACCCAAGTTTTTGAAAACAATATATGTAGAATCTGCAGATGAGATGCTGAAACAAACATTACAGGCAATGAGAAAAGCAAACATCCTCATTTCATGTGCAGCAATTGCAGATTACACGCCAACAAGAAGGGTGAGGGGAAAGATAGATTCCAGCAAACCATTGACATTAAAACTGAAACAAACAAAAAAACTTGTTTCTGAGGCAAGAAAACGATTCCCAAGAAAAACAATCATCGCGTTCAAGCTGGAAACAAAAAGACATGTGGAAAAAGCGAGGGAGAAGATGAAAAGGGATAAGCTGGATATGATTATTGCTAATGATATATCTGCAATGGGGTCTGATAGAAATAAAGTATATATTATAACAAAAGATAAGATGAAGACCATAGGGCCCGCTTCAAAGCCACAGATAGCGAGTGCAATAATTGATGAGATAGCAAAAGGTTTTTAAAGCAGCTGTGAGTTAAGGTGTTTGGTGAGCCTATGACCATGGAGGATGAAGTGAAAACCACATACAAGATGCTCAAAGAGAACAACTTTAAAGTGGCAGAGATCATTTTTGAAGGGGGCATCTCTGTAAAGGATACTCAGATTTTAGCAACACTACAGAAGCTTGTTGATGAGGGCAAAGCATTTGGTATTGTTCATGTTATCTATCTCACACAGGATGGACAACAGAGGGTTATTGATATCACAGCTGGAAAGGTTCCAGAGCAGCAAAAGGAAGAATTGAAGTAGATTATTCTATTTATGGATAGACAAATCTTTATAAATCTACGAGGGATAGATTAGAACATGGGAGTAGATATCTCTGATATAGTCCCAAAGACAGTTGTTGAGCTGGAACACCTCACAGGAAGAACAATTGCTATTGATGCGTACAACACGTTATATCAATTTCTTTCTGTCATAAGGCAACCAGACGGTACACCTCTGCAGAATTCAAAGGGTGAGATTACCTCTCATCTCACAGGGCTATTATACAGGACTACTAACCTGGTGGAGCAAGGTATCAAACCGTGTTTTGTTTTTGATGGTGTTCCCCCAGAGAAAAAACACGAGACAATTATGAAGCGAATAGCAATAAGGATGGAAGCCAAGGAAAAATGGGATGAAGCGCTGGAGAAAGGAGATATAGAAGAAGCGCGGAGATATGCACAACAATCTGTAAAGCTCACAAAAGAAATGGTTGAGCAGTCAAAAGAATTGTTGAGTGCAATGGGCATACCATATGTTCAGGCACCAAGCGAGGGAGAGGCACAAGCAAGCTATATGTGCTCAAACGGCAAGGTGTGGGGTGTGGGAAGCCAGGATTTTGATTCACTTCTATTCGGTGCACCAAGATTGGTTAGAAACCTAACTATTACTGGGAGGAGGAAACTCCCGAGGAAGAACGTTTATGTTATGATCAAACCTGAGATCATCCAGTTGGATAGTGTTCTGAGCGAGTTGGGTATTACACGAGAGCAACTCATTGAGATAGGATTGATTGTTGGCACAGATTATAATGAGGGAGTGAAAGGTATAGGACCAAAAAAGGCCCTTGCACTTGTGAAGAAGGGAAAAAGTGCAGAGGAGGTATTTAATGAGCACAATATGGATACAAAAGACCTGAAAAAGATAAGGATGTTATTCCTAAAACCAGACGTTACAGATGAGTATACTCTAACATGGGGGACACCAGATACCAAGAAACTCATTGAACTATTAGTTGAAAAATATGAGTTTTCTGAAGATAGGGTAAAACGGACAGCAGAACGACTATCAAAGGCCTTAGAGGTAAAGGGCACACAATCCCGTTTAGACCAATGGTTTGGTGGTTAAATGCTTATAGAGAAGTTAAGGGATGCATTCAAAAGGAGAGATATAACACGCTTGAAGGAGATAAGTAACATAGCAATAGAGCAAGCCGCAATGAACGAAGACAAAGAACTTGTTGATTTATCCCTCATTGCATATGCATTATACAAACTTCTCTCCAAGCAGCATTTTAAGAAGAAGAAGGAGTGGAAACATTTCCTTGCTGATGTTGAGACAGACCTTGATGAAGCAGTAAAGATGTCGCGTGAGGGAATGTCTTTGCATGGTATACTTGAGGAGGATATAATACGTGATATCTCTGAGATAGATGAGAGCTATGGTAATTATGTGAAGGACATATTACATAAAGCAAGAATAAAACAAGCATCTCGTGTTTATGCATTGGGCATGTCCTTACAAAAGGCGATAGAGCTTACTGGAGCAGATAGATTAGAGGTCTATAACTATATAGGGACGACAAGAATTCATGATAGGCCGTTCACATCAACAAAGGACGTAATCAAGCGATTTAGGTATCTCAAAAAAATCTTTGAAGGACAATAAATACGTTTAAATATATGATTTCGTTTAACCATATGTATGGACATTTTGCTCGAACTCATCATTTTGCTCCTCCTTGCTAAGGGATTTGGAGAGATATGTGAGAAGATAGGAATACCAAGCGTTTTAGGATATATTATTACTGGGATTGTGGCAGGGCCCATGGTTTTAAAGGTGGCTCAGCCACAAGATGTACAAATCTTTGCGCAATTGGGTATCCTTTTCCTTCTGTTTATTACTGGGTTTGAGCAAGGGAACATAAGGGAATTGATGAAGGACATAAAAGCAATTGCTTCTGTTTCTATGTTGGGTTATTTCATACCATATGCCGCTGCAATGGCTATCGGTTGGTTTTTTGGCCTGACACTTAACCAACTTATCCTCTTGGGGCTTCTTGTGGCAGCAACAGATTCAGGCATAACGATAAAATCAATAGCAAGTGTGGGAAAGCTGGGAACGCGTGCAGGAAAGATTATGGTTGGAGTTACAGTTATGGACGGACTGACAGGCTTGATAATCTTTACCCTAATCATGACATATGCAACGCTTGGCACAATTGATATTGCTGGGATCATGCATGTCCTCGCCTCAATTGTCGCCTTTCTCGCCATTTTTATTGTTATGCATAAGCTCGTTCCATTTGTCGTGAAATATGTTGAGTATATGAATGTAGAGCAGGCAGAGTTTTCATTCGCGTTTGCGTTTGTTATCCTTTTAGCAATAACAGCAGAACATTTTGGGTTGCATGGCATAATCGGAGCATTCCTTGCAGGCGTTATACTTTCCGATTCTCCAATGGGCACAACAACATTTCTAAGAAGGATATCTTCTATCTCATTAGCGATTTTTATCCCACTCTTCTTTATCTGGGGAGGATTGCTCCTAAATTTTGAATATATAAATCCTTTCTCCTTTGCTATTGTCGGGGGGGTTCTCATAGCAAATGCGGTTGCAGCATACCTTGCTGGTATGCTCAATAACGTTGGGAAAGAGGGGTCTCTCCTGATGTCCATAAGTATGCTTCCAAGAGGAGACATAAATCTTGTGTTAGCATCTATTGCAGTAACTGCAGTTGGAAGGACAGGAGAGCCTATACTCACAAAAGAGGTAGGGGAACTATTCTTCTCAACAACCATGCTTCTTGTCCTGCTTGGTGCAATCATAACTGCCGTCTTGTTAAAAATATTTATCCGTAAAAGGGAAGAGAAAGGTGGATGAATGGTAACATTTAATTTTCTACCAATAGAATATGATAGTGATGCAAATCTCCTCTATTTTGATGGCGAGCAATTACATCCAGATGTTAGAACATTAGAGCAAGCAAAACCCGTTCTGTATAATTCAGATGTGGATGCACCGCGTGAACTGTATTATATGTATCGTAATGTATTTCTTGATAGCCACAAGGAACTTTTTGAGAGGTTTGGTATAAGATACGATATCACTGTTCTACCGCCTTTGTTCATTGGCAGCGAATACAATAAAACAGTTGGTCATTTCCACCCAGTAGTGCCTGGAACAGATATGACCTATACAGAAATTTACGAGGTGCTCTATGGAAATGCATATTATATGTTGTTTAACAAGGATGAAGTGAGGGTAGTTGAAGCAAAGGCTGGAGACCAGGTTATAGTCCCACCAAATTTTGGTCATATTACCATAAATCCATCTGAAAAAAAGCCACTTATCATGGCAAACCTTGTTTCTAGTAATTTCGCATCTGAATACAAAGAAGTGAGGGAGAGGAAGGGAGGCCCATACTACTACATAAAAGAAAAAAGCTGGATAAAAAACCCATATTATAAAAAGGATATGCAATTGAATATTGTGCGCCCAAATCAATTATTTAATGAGAATATATACTCTATGTTTGTTCGCTCTCCCACCTCTTTCAATTTTTTAAGGGACCCATCTCACCTCTTTATGGAGGATTAGCATGGATGATGCAAAGAAGATGCTTTTAATACAATTATTTCTCTCGTCCGCAGTAGCGTTGGGATGGACGTTTTTCATACCTTATACTCTGTCAGTTGGTTTCAGTGTTCTAGACATACTACTATATGCACTTGTTATCTGGGTCTCACCTTTTATTGTGTTATCAATAAAGAAAACGATTGATGCTAGGAAAGCTATGTCAATTGGATTATTTGCCCGTATGCTTGCTTTTGTTTTGGCCATCTCCTTTCTCTTCAAGGAGCAAATCTTTCTCATATCCCTTATGTTTGGTGTGATGATCATCTATTTTTGGCTGAGTATTAACACGCTATACGAAAAGATAACAACAAAGTCAAATAGGGCATTTAGGAACAGCCTATTCCTTTTTGTTTGGCCATTCACCAGAACAATCCTACCAGCAGTTGGAGGAATACTTGCCTCGCTCTATGGATATCCCTCCCTTTTTGTTATTGGTACATTACTAGTACTCCCTACAGTGTTTATTGCCCAAACTGTCAAGAAGACCTGCAATATGCATATATCCCTCCCAAAACATTTGAACAAGCACATAGTCCCTCTCACGTTTATTGAAGGGGTATGGAATGGAACTATATGGATAACTATCGGGATAATAACATTGACATTTATAACAGAACCAAAACATTTTGGAACATTTTTTTCATATTTGGGTCTAATGGGCGCTGCTTCTTCCATTTTGCTTGGTGTGTTCTCGGATAAAATAAAACGGAGATTAAGATTTGCATTTACAATTGTTGCGTTCTCATCACTCTTCACAATCCTCTCATCATTAAGCCACACATTCTATCTTTGGACTGTTGCAACAGGGTTTCTCTTCTTTTTTTCAAACATGACCACGCCGTTCCTATGGACTGTTATAACAGAGACAACATCAAAAACATTTAATGCAATGCTAAACAGAGAGATTGGTTTAGCACTTGGTAGGATGTTCGGAACATTGATAGCAATAATCTCCTACCTCCTTGGTGATTTACACTTATCGCTGATGATCGCAGGATTTATCTTCATCACTTATCCACTTGCTTTTGTTCTTCTGCGCATACACCTAATTTAAGCTTGATTCAAGTATTCTTCTTATCGGATCTTCGGGTGCATATTTCAGTGTCTCAAATACCACAAACGTTTCTGTCCTGGCTATATCAGAAAGCCCCTGTATCTTTTTTATAAGTGCAGTTAGTTGTCTTCTATCCTTTACACTGGCTTCTATAAGCGTGTCATACCTCCCCAATAGATGATGAACTTGAGATACTTCTCTGAGATACATGAGGGAACGTTCTGTTTTTGTATAATCTGTCTGACGTTTGAAGGAGGCCATTGTGTACACCATTATATCCAGCCCAATTTTTTCTGGGTCTACATCTACTGTAAATCTTCTGATTACTCCCTTCTTTTTCAAGGATTTTATACATCTCTGTACTGTCTGCCTGCTCAACCATGTCTCCTTTGCTATTTCTGAATAACTCATTCTGGAGTTATCCAAAAGGCACAAAAGCACCTTTTTTTCGGCCTTTCCTAACATTTTATACACCACCATTTTGTCCAAATATATGTCTATTTCCCTATTTAAATGTTACTATCTGTCAATTTATTTATAAATAAT
The DNA here is from genome assembly GCA_021162685.1 of Candidatus Iainarchaeum sp. Classification (GTDB taxonomy): domain Archaea; phylum B1Sed10-29; class B1Sed10-29; order WALL01; family WALL01; genus JAGGYF01. Next base: position 18,417 of record JAGGYF010000038.1, read on the forward strand.
TTAACCAAATTGTTAAATAAAAAAGGCAAAGATATATCTTTATGTTATATACATAAATATAATTGCGAGGCTGACTTGAGCAGGTGTTGTTTGATACAATATCTGCGAGGATAGATCGGTCAAAGCATTCCATTACAAATAGGGGGTGGTGGAATGCAGATAGGGACGCTTTTCCGGTGTTAATTATATGGAGTCACGAAGGGAAGTATTGGCTCTTCGTGCTAGGATTCATAGTTGGTGCCTATTTCGGTGCTATACCAAAGTACGCTGCTGCCGTGTCCTTCGTAATTGGCCTCTTTGAACAGGCTCTCCAGTCATACTTCATATTCCTGCAAGTCGGCATCATTGCAGGGATAATAGCAAGGGGTACGTAATGTGCCCCTCTTACTTCTTTTTTTCCACATGTTATTAAAAGGTTAGACAACACAATCTTTCTCTTATGAATAAAATCAAATTGATATGCAAGAGGCTTGAGAGAGCATATGGTAAACCAGCTATAGAGTGCAACAAACCCCTTGACACATTAATACAAACAATACTCTCGCAGAACACATCTGATACAAATTCATATAGGGCCTTCTCCTCCCTTAAAAAGAGGTTTAAGACATGGGATGCTGTGATGAAAGCAAAAACAAAAACCATTGAAGACACGATAAGAATAGGAGGGCTTCCTCACATAAAAGCAGAGCGAATAAAACACGTCCTAAAAGAAATAAAACATAGGAGAGGCAGTTTTGACCTCTCTTTTTTGAGGACAATGAGCCATAAAGATGCAATGAAATGGTTGGTTTCACTAAAAGGTGTTGGACCAAAAACAGCAGCAGTTGTTCTCATGTTTTGCTTCAATAAACCAATAATGCCTGTGGATACACATGTGTATAGGATAAGCAAACGACTTGGCATTGTTCCCAAGTATACTACAAGAGAAAAAACCCAGGAGATACTCAATGGCATTATCCCTGATAGTTGTAAATATATACTTCATATCAATATGATAGAGCATGGGAGAAGGATATGCAGGGCAAAAAAGCCTCTCTGTGACAAATGCATACTAAATAGCGTATGTGACAGTGCATTTACTTTTTAATGTGTTTTAGGCTGTATCCCACAAGCCTTTCCACATCCACTTCCTTTTCTTCCTCTTCTATCTCGTCAAGATTCGCAGATGTGGCTGGTTTATCTGGGACCGCTGTGCAACATATCGTAGGACGTGTTGATAGTTCAAACGTCCCTATCCTCTTTGCCATCTCCTCAATTTCAATCTTGTCCAACCCAATCAGTGGCCTTACAATAGGTAGTAGGGATGCACGCTCTGTTACGTATATGTTCTGTAATGTTTGGCTCGCAACCTGTGCAAGTGAATCTCCTGTGACCAAAAAATCAGCACCAATCTTTTTCCCATAAGTGCTTGCGATTCTGAACATCATTCTTTTACACAAAACGCATGCGAATCTTCTTTTACATGATGAAACAAATGCATTTAGGTTCTCTCCATGGGGGAAAACAATCAAATCCTTGATATTGCTGTCTTTCTCTTTTAGTACTTCAACTATCTCATAGACCAGGTCCTTTTTTTCTCTGCCAGAGAACGGATAATTATCAAAAAATACAGGAACAGTTTCAACATTCTTCTTCGCTATTAAGTATGTTGCAACAGGGGAATCTATACCACCTGAAATCAAAGATATGCATTTCATAGGATCTCCTCGTATACTCTCCTTGCTATACTTTCAGCTTCATCCTTGTTCGCATTTATCAACATCTTCCCATTTTTGTATAACGTGCATCTTTTTTGGTATTATGCTAAACGCTGCTTTTGCTTTGCATGGCTGTATTGTAAGGAAGTCCATAGCATTTTCTTTTGTTCCACAATCCTTACAATCCTCTCTTTTCTTAACCTCAACAGTATAAAATGCATTCCTCTTTGCATTATAAATGAATACCTCGTCTTTTAGTACTTTTCCTCCTATAAAAAAATTTATTACTTGCATAACTTGTACACTTGAAATCATAGAAACCACAGCAGGTATTGCACCAACTACCCCACACGGGTTATCCGAACCATTTGGAATGAAACATCTTAAACATGCACTTTTATGTATGAACATGACTTGCCCATCATAGCCAGAAACAGATGCATAAACAAGAGGGATTTCCATTTTGATACACATACTATTCAACAGGTATTTTGTTGCAAATGTGTCAGTACAATCTAGCACAATATCTACATCTCTTATATGCTCCTCCCTGGCCTTTTTGGTTATGTAAGTTACATCTATGCCTGGATTGTGTTCCCTCAAACGTTTTGCTAGTACCTCTGCTTTGTTTTTTCCTATATCCCTCTCAGAAAATAAAGGACACCTATGGAGATTGCTTGCCCCAACATTATCATGGTCAATCAACACCAGGTTTATCCCAGATAAACAAAGGAGCAATGATGAGAAGTTTCCAAGACCACCACATCCAACAATAGCTGCTCTTTTCTCTCTCAATTGCTCATGATTTTTCTTCCCAATAGCCACTATCTGCCTTGAATAGTCCATTCTAATACCTGAAGCTTTCCAATGCCTCAAATATATCATCTTGCGACAATATCCCAACAAGCTTTCCGTTATCTATAACTGGTAACACTTGCTGTTTATTTCTATACATTTTAAGTGCAGCTGCCCTTATAGTGTCCTTTGGAGAAACAGATGCATGACACTTTTTCATGATGTCCTTTATAGTTTTTGGAAAGAAGCTCATTCCAAGTAATGGTTCGGTGAGTATTTCCTGTTCTGAGATGTCTCTTGGGTCAATCACTAATTTCAATAGGTCTTGCTCATTAACAATGCCCACAAAGTTATTGTTTTCATCAAATACGGGCAGTATAACAACGCCATGCCCTTTAAGTTTGCTCATGGCATCCCTTATATCATCTGTAACCTTGACATATGGATAGTTCTTTTCCATAAGCTCCTCAACAGTTGTTTTCCTCAATCTTTCTAATGGGTCCATGCAATCACTCCAAAGATATATATATCAACATATATTTAAATATCCTACTGAGTGGTACAATGGTGAGAACACTCATATTCAAGCCAGATAAAGAAGTGACATCCTTAGTGGATGATTTCTCAAAAGAAGGGAAAAAAGACGTAGTGTGGATGCACCTATACCCTGATGAGGACAAGGTTATTGATACAATCATAGAAGAGATGGGGCAGGACGAGGAATTCCAGGAGGATCTCCTTGAGGAGCAGAGACCAAGATTAACAAACTTCAAAAACTTTTCAGTTGTTGTTTTTGCTGCTCCATTACTTGAAGGTTTGTTGCAGCTATCATTCATAATATCAAAACGGAAGATTATATCTGTATCTAATATCAGAAGTGAGACCATAGATAAGCTGATGACAGAATACGAGCATTCAGAGGCATATGTTACTCCATCAAAGATACTTTCAGATGTTTTAGGGGAGCTTGTTGAAGAGATAATAAAAACAATTTTCGTTCCAGAATTCAAAGATGTTGAAAGCAGACCTTGAAGTTGTTAGGGAAATAATATCCGGAAAAGCAAAGTTTGTAAAACAGTCTGATTTTGATGCATATATTGAAGATAGATTACTTTTCGCTATTGATTCCATTGATACAATACGGGAATCACTAAACAACATATCCAATCTTCACCTAACAAATCTCTCCCATAGAATGAACGAGAGCATGCATAAGTTAACAGTCATTGGTTCTCTGCTACTCATCCCAACAGTTATCGCAAGCCTATTTGGTATGAATGTTGCATTACCTCCTCTTGACTTCTGGACAATCATTGTCATTTCTGTTATACTATCCATGATAATGGCTGCAATCCTCAAAAAGATTGGCTGGATTTAGAGAGCAGTCCAAGAACAAACGCAGCAGCCTGGCTTGCTGTCATTGATTTATCAGATTTTGGGCCCAAATGCACAACTTTATCACACCTTCTCAGTGTATCTAATGAGAGGCCTCTTTCATGGTTTCCGAATACAAGAGCAGTTGGGCTGTTTATCTCTGGCAACTCCTCATCGCCCCACAAAGAAAACCCGATACATGCCATGCCCTCAATTGCCTTCTCCGTAGTAGGATATACTCTCATATCTATTGGAAATTCCTCAAGCGCAAATTTCGCTCTTGAGAGCGCATCCAGTGTTCTATAATCATTGTTTGTTGAAACTCGCAGTTCAACACCAAACACATGGCATAATCGTATAAAACCTACTATCTCCTCCACGGTTTTTGGCGATTCAAGCACAATAATTATGTTACCTATCTCAGCAGGTTTTTCACTTATTATCCCTAGACGCACATGGATTTTTTCATCTTGAAGCAGTCCTACATATACCTTGTTCTTTGCCCCCTCCTTTTCGCTCGTGTCCAACAAGCTCTGGATTCCTGAAAGAGATTGAGAAAATAACTCCAATGATATATTGTGGATGTTATGCTTCTCACAGAATCTGTTTATCATGTTTACGGCATCTTCAATATTATCACAATGTTCTTCAACTAATATAGGTATAGTATACGCTATTCCCACTATCTGCTCTTTTATATTTCCTTCCACCAACAACCTGTTTTTTGGTGACCAACTATCCACCTCTACGCTATACCCTCTTTTCACCAATTCATCAATAACACTCCTCTTCTCCTCCGGAGATAAATATCTTACAAGCGAAACAAGGGTTTTCATTATTGCCATTTATGTATTCCATCATTTAAATTATTGGTACTATGGCATACCTTTTTATTTGTTAAAATCAAAAAGACCACCCATGAATGTCACGAAAGACTCCAATTTAGCAGAGGTTGTGCAAAGGCATCCAGAGACAATCCCCGTATTTATGAAATACGGCCTTCACTGTATAGGGTGTGCCATAGCAAGCTTTGAGACAGTAGAACAAGGAGCGATAGCACACGGCATTGATGCAGATAAGCTTATAAAGGAGTTAAATGAAGTAATAGAAGAGGAGGGATAATATGGTAGAAGTTGATCAAAACCTATGTATTGGTTGTGGAGCGTGTGTAGCGATATGCCCACAAGTTTTTGAAATGAGGAATGGAAAGTCACATGTAAAAGACCCAAATGGCTGCGACAAGTGTGACTGCAAAGCAGCAGCAAGCTCTTGTCCCGTCCAAGCAATCAAACTTTAATTGCCTTTTCTTTTGGGATAAGTGACTTATACTCAGGATGAACAAACCCTTCAAACCTTTCGTCTTCTTTTATTTCTCTTGAAAACTTCTTCTCAAACTTGCTTCTATGTAAAGAATTGTATGAACAGAATGGAATAATTTTATGGTCTGGTGTTACGTAGTGTATCACGCATCTCTCAACCCTTTCAACATCAAAATTATATGGATCCATGAAGTGCATTGTCCCAATAAATAGAATATTCTGCTTGTGGAATCTTGCAGCTGATGCAAAGTCCCCACCTACAATTATGTCCTTAAGTAATGAAAGCAGCGATTTACTCTCTTTTATTTTATCTAAATAAATTATAGAAGGAGCATTTATGAACAATCTCGCTAATGCATCCATCTTACCTTTTGAATGCTCAGAAACTTCAAGCAAACGCTTGACATTAATCAATCTTGTTATCGGAATAACTTGGTCCCCGTTCACATACACATATGTGCCTGCACCACACGCTGGATGTGTGCTTAGTTCTGGATATACTCCTTTTTGCGTTCTTTTCAAGAAATCAATCAGAGGAGTGATCGCTGGAATAGTGACAAAATCACTTGCTTTTATCTGTCCATATGTCTGTTCTTCAATATCATGTAAAAGGTCCGGAATTGTAATCCTTTTCTTCTTCAATTCGCTTTTGTTGATTCTACCTGCAAATGATACTGGTTGGAAATTGACACCAGCTACTACATCATTGTTCTTCATCGCAAATCGGATTATATCTCCAACTTGTTGGTCATTCACGCCCCTAACAACTGTTGGCACAAGTACAACATTTGGTCTGCCACACTCTTTGTTGACTTTCCTAACATTTTTTATCACTTTTTCTTTTATAGGAAGCGCATTAAATCCTCTCGCAACAATATATGGTTCTTTTGTAACTCCGTCAAATTGCAGGTATAGGGTATTGGTTCCAGCCTTTGCCAACTTTCTAAGATAGTCAATGTCCTTTGCCAGTCTCAAACCATTTGTTGCAATCAAAATCTCTTTAAACCCTCTGTTTCTAGCTATTTTTACGATTTTTGGTAGGTCATCTCTTACAGTAGGTTCACCACCTGCAAACATAACAGCATAACATCGTGGTTTCTCTTTTGCAACAACATCCAACATCTTTTTTATCTGTTTAACAGTTGGCTCATATACATACCCAGCAGCATTCGCATTTGCAAAGCAGATAGGACACCTCATATTACATCTATTTGTTACATCAATAAGGGCAAGAATTGTTGAACTTTTATGGTTTGGACAAAGCCCACAATCAAAGGGACAACCATTCCTCCTCCTTGTGTTTGGGTTTTTAACTCCTTCTTTTGTCTGGAAACTTCTCATATATTCGTAGTAAAGCGAAGCATCTCCAAAATACGCATCCTCAAATACTCCATGTTTTTGGCAACGTTTTTGTATGATTATCTTTCCCCTCTTCTCAATAATCTTTGCTGGTACAGTTTGCAGACATTCTGGGCATAGTGAAAATGTCTCTTTAATTAGTTTCATGTTTTCGCCTCTTCGTGAGTTCTTTGTATTCCTTTTCTTCATCTTCCCAATCGTTTTTTGTTGTATCCTCTTCTAATGACCTTATCCTATCCTCAATCTGATCCTCTGGTGCGTTTGTCATGGTTTCTTCTAATGCAAGTGCATCCTCTAAAACATTTTCATATATTCTCGGTGTTGGACTCTTCTTTTTTGCCATGCCATATTATATGCTAAACCTATTTATGTAGTTTACCACAAAATTTTTAAACTTCTGCCCCCTATTTCCCACTATGAGGGCAATAGCACTAGTATTTGTGCTAATACTAACACTTGGGTGCATTTCTTCTCCACCTACAGGAAAAGAGGGCATAAGGAAGGCAGTAAATGAGGCACCCTACTCCTCAAGTGTTGTGATATACGCGAACATTGATAAATTATTATCAGATGACAATATACAAGCAAAATCAAACATACCCCCAGAGGCCATGCAACTTACTTCACTGGTAAAATACGCATACGTTATAATAATTGATAACGAGCCTGTTGTGGTCGTTGATGCATTTGGATTGGACATCCTCATAGGCCTTCTCTCATTCACAAAAAACATACAAAAGGTCACATATGAAGGCCACACATTATATGTTATGGATGATGGAAACGCCTTTTATCACATAGGAGATAAAGTATACTTCTCAAAAATAGATACATTAAGGCACTATATAAATCGCATGAAAGAAGAAAGCAAAGCAACACCAAAATTTGAATCAGTAATCACAAATATGAGAGATGGAGACCTTATGGTTTTGTTTTCTGGTCAAGAACCGTTCAAACGTGGGGGCATCGCAGTGCAATTCAAGAAGGGTCCTGACCACATCTTCATTGTTGCGGAGATGGAAAGTCCAGAAACAGCACAGATGATGGCGTCAGTGATACCATCACTTGTTTCTTCTGATATTGAACTAGTTAGCGTGGATACAAAAGGCAATAGATTGTTTGTTGAGATGTACGGAACATTGGATTCATTACAGAAGGCTTTTGAGAAGAAGCCACAATTAGCACCAGACCAGCTAATTGAGACAATTGAGAATACGCCTGGAAACTGCACAACACCCGAGGAATGTAGTGCGTATTGTGAAGAACATCCAGAAGAGTGTGAGGAATGGCTCTCAGAGCATCCCGAGATTTTAGAGGTTCAAGGCAGTTTATAACTCTCTAGTTCATTTTTTAAAAGTACAATTACTTCTTTAGGTTCAACGCAGTAATCCAATCTTTTTAATGTCTCCCCAACTAAGAAATTTAACAGTTGTGTTTTCCCTTTTAGATACTTTTTCACCTCTTTTGGATGGCTTTCTATAACCTCTCTTATGACTCTTGTTACTTCTTTTTTTGAGATACTTCTCATCTCTATTTCTTGCTTATTATCTAGCATCGCTCTTAATTTTCTTTTAGCTATCGCCCTCGTAATTTTTCCATGATACATATCAGCTAACAACTGAGCAATCCCATTTGCACTAATTTCCACATCTGAAAAGGATATCGACCTATAATGCAACTCACCCATCAATTCGGTTTTAATCCAATTAGCAACGAATTGAGGAGGCAGTTTTTTTGAAAGGGAAAAGAACAATTCAGTTAGTTTCCAATCAGTTGTTAGAACATTTGTTTCTTCTTTTTTCAGCCCCAAGCCTTCCAAGTTTTTCTTAACTTCTTCCAATGGTTTTGGCAAATAAACTCTAATTTCTTTGATGTCTACTGGAGGGAGATCAGGATCAGCAATAAATCTGTAATCCTCAACAGTCTCCTTTTCTCTAAGTGATACTGTTTTTCCTGTTGTTTCATCAAAATGCCTTGTCTCTCTTTTAACCTTCTTGGATTGATTTAACAATTTTGTCTGCCTTTTTATTTCATAAGCTAATGCGGTTTCAACCCCTTTTATAGAATTTATGTTTTTGATTTCTACCCTTTCTGAACCAAGGGATATGTTTGTGTCTACCTTGAATATACCTCTGCCTACTCTCAAATACGACAGTAAGTGTCTCAATTCCAACAAAAACTCTTTTGCTTGTTTTGGGGATTTCATATCTGGTTCTGTAACAATTTCTACAAGAGGGACACCACTCCTATTCAGATCAATAGTTTTTTTCTTTGGGTCATATCTTCCAGCGTCCTCCTCCCAGTGTACCTCCCTTATCCTAATACCCATAAACTCTCCACCCACAGCAAAAGGAGAGGATGTTCTTTGGTAATTATTTGGCAAATCTGGATAGAAGTAATGTTTGCGCATGGTTGTTACTCTATCCAACATTTTGCAATTGAGGGCTTTGCCAATTATAAGTGCTTCTTCAACAGCCTTCATATTTGTGGCCATGGGTTTTGCGCCTGGCTGTCCTGTACAAACTGGGCAGATATTTGTGTTAGGGAGCGCTTCGGTAACTGGACAAGAGCAGTACATCTTAGACTTTGTATTCAAATATACATGTACCTCTAGTCCAATCTTCATTTTTCCATCTCCTTAGCTGCCCTTAGTAGACTATGCTCCTGAAACTTCTTTCCTACAAGTTGCATCCCAATCATTTTCCTTACAGGTATGGAGATTGCAGGCAGTCCAGCCAATGCAGGAAAACCTGTGCATATGTCACTCATATACTCTTCTACGGGGCTAAGTTCATCTTCTAATTTCCAAGGTAGAACAGGCATTGTAGGGGTTAATATAAAATCCGTTTTGTTCATAATCTTTGAAAGTTCCTTCTCAACAACTCTTTTTCCATTTAGTGCTAAGGAATACCACTTATCTTTATGTTCCTTTAGAGTGATATATGTGCCAAGCAAAATTCTTCTCTTTACCTCCTCAGAGAGCACAGCTCTTTTTTCGCCAAAGAGTACGCCATCAAATTTCTGCATTGCTGAAGAAAATTCTGAGAACATTAATAGATAGTATGTGGGAACTGCATATTTTATTTTACCAAAGTTTACCTCTCTTATATCTGCACCCAAGTTTGAGATCCTTTCCACTTCCTTTTCAAAAGCATCTTCAACTTCTGCTTGTAGTTCTAATCCTCTAAAGATTGTGATAGTGCTTTTGCTTAGAATAGGCTCATCCAATCCTTTGGTATAATCACACTTTGTTGTCTTTACAGTAGTACAATCTCTTGGATCCAACCCAGTTATAAATGATAAAATATATGCAACACCATAGACATCTCTTGCCATAGGCCCAATTGTATCAAGACTCATACATAGGTCCATTAATCCGTATCTTGAAACAAGACCATATGTAGGTCTCAAACCAACGACACCACAAAACGCGGCTGGCGCCCGCACAGAACCAAATGTATCTGTTCCTAAAGCAAAGTCACACATACCAGTAGCTAGTGCAACAGCGTTTCCAGAAGAAGATCCACCCGGTACTCTGGATTCATCTATTGGGTTCCTTGTTACACCAAAGTCAGAAGTACTGCCTGAAGATCCTGCTCCAAAGGGATCATGCGCAGTTTTTCCAATGATATAAAATAAATCCCTACATTTTCTGACCACAGTTGCATCATATGGGGCGACATAATCCTTTAATATCTTTGAAGAACTTGTTGCTCTCATACCCTTTACACAAATGTTATCTTTAACTGCTAATGAAAGTCCCTCTCCTTTTTCTTCATTAATAGATATGAAAGCATGTAATCTTCTATTTAATTTATTTATGATTCTCTTCTGCTTTTCTATCCTCTTTTCTAAGTTTACTCCTCCTTGGACCAAATCCTTACTGGATATCAAAATATTTTCTTGCTTTGACATACCTACCACTGAACGTAAAAACATCTTCGCATTTTTCAACACGGTCATCTCTGAGATAACCTTCTTTTCTCAAATCACTTCTTATTTGTTTTAGATTGTGTAGTTGACTCGCCCATTTTAGAATCTCTTTCATATCCTCCTCAAATTTTACTTTCTCCTCGTCTGTTAATTCGATTCTGGCGATTCTAGCAACTTTCAATCATATTCCTCCTTAACTGTTGAGAAAGAAGTTATTGTTAAAGTTTTCTTTACTCCCTTCATTGCACGTATCCTATCCAATATTAAATTACCAAGTTGCTCTATACTCCTCCCTCTTACTTTCAAGAGAATATCCCACTCTCCTCCTACTATATGTACCTCTGTGACTCCTTCTATATTAGCTAGTTTCCTGGCTAGCTCTCTTTGTGACACCTCTTTGTTTGGTTCGTATGCAACAAGTAAGAATATTGTTATTGGGTTACCTATCAGTTTGTTATCTACAACTACAGTATATCCTTTTATTATCCCTGCTTCACGCATCCTTTTTATTCTATCGTATACTGTACTCCTTGGAAGACCAAGTTCTTTGGAGAGCCTTTTAATACTCTTACTAGCATCCTTTTGCAGTTTTCTTAGTATCTGCAGGTCTTTTTTGTCCATGAACTACTATTTTGTCCGAACATATATAAATATTTTGTGGTTTATCCGGATAAACTCCAATTTTTATGACAAAAATTTTAAAAATATGTACATATATAATAAATAAGTCAATGGCCCGGTGGTTTAATTGGCATAATGCCGGACTGTTAATCCGGTGATGGTGGTTCGAATCCACCCCGGGCCGTTGGAGGGAGTGGCACCCAGGGTGGGAGCTACTTGGGTGCTCCCACATCATCTTACAAGTTCATAAACCTCTGGTAACTCAATACATCCCTCTTCATCTATAGCTAAGACATTTAAGTGGCCAATTCCTATGCGCTTCAAAACAGGACTCAATAAATCTTCTTTTCTGCATCTTGTTACATCAGTACCTGCTGCTAATGGGGAAAAAGCAGGCATCACAATTAGTTCATCATTGTAAAGGAAGCATGGCAATTTCAATGAAACACCAACATCATCCCTTAGTGTGACAGAGGGATGTTCATGCCCTATAATCTTTAACTTTTTTGTATGCAATGGCAGGAAATCCTTATGGCCGTGTGCTATTATCTTATCATCAATCTCTAAATAATCAACAAATTCAACTTTCTTATATTTTGACGTAACTGTCCTTAAGTAATTATCATGGTTTCCCCTTACCACAATGATCTTATCAAATCTTTCACTCAAATAATCAAAAAGCTTTCTTGTTTCTGTCCATTCCTGCGGATTGTTTTCACTAAACTCATGTTTTATATCGCCGTTTAGTATCATCATCTCTCTTTCTGGCAGCATTTCTAATTTCTCCATAATGATTTTGAACTGGTATTGAGGGACAAACAGACCAGAACCAACCATTGCCCTTTCATATCCTAGGTGTAAATCAGCAATTACTACAAATTCCTTAGATATCAACGCACCTGTGTTTGTTGCCAGTAACCCATTAATTTTTACGCTTTTTTTCATGTCTTTTCACCAATCTTTCTTAACACATACTCATGTAGATACTGCAATAACTTCTTTTTATCTTGTATCCTCATAGTGTCTGATGCACCAGCGATAAGATTATGTGCAAATGGTGATGGCAATTCTCTGTCATTCCTCAGCACAATAAATGTCTTCCTGTTCTTTATCCACTTCACAACCTTTATTGTATTTTCTAGGTCCATTGCATCCTCCAGAATCTCCCTATATGTCTCCTTTATTATGGGGAAATTTGGATCTATCTTCTTTATTATATTGTATAAGAAATATGCACTCATCTGTTGTTTTCCCACGCTTCTTCTACCATCTATATATCTTCTCAAAATCAGAAACGAACGAGCAGCAACATGCCTAAACCTTCTCCTTAGTATCTCTGTCCCCTCAAGCGAATCCTTCAGTATAGAGATTATATCTGCTTCACATAACCTCCGATATAATGTGCTGTAATCTACTTTTTTTCTTCTTGGCAGTGTAAGGACAAAGCCATTATCCGAGATAGTTATACCTATGTTTATGTTCTCCTCTTCTGATATAAGATATGCGAATATACGCGATAGTGCATCATTTACCTTTCTTCCAAATAATGTATGAAAGATTAGATTTTTTCTTCCATCAACATCTATAAACTCTTCAATAATTATGTGCGTATGTGTAGGTATTCTCAAATACTTCTTCTGTTGCATAAAATAGGAGAATATCGCATTTGCTGTTGTCTTGTTTATCATAAACTCCTTCTGTAGCGCTTCAATAATTTTATTTTTACTTTCTTTTGATAAAACTTCATCCATCCGTTTTCTGAATTTGTTTATCTCCATTGCGAGGTCAAACGACAAGGGCAAACTTTCTGAATACCATGATGGAACAGTAGGTCGCTTTCCAATTGCGCTTTCCACTGTAAGTTTCATCCCTCTCACATATAGATATCTATATGGCGTACCCCCCAATACAAATATATCCCCGCGTTTCATTCTTTGCATAAATGTCTCATCAAGTGTTCCAACAAATTGCCCTTTTTTTGTGAATACTTTTATTGCTGTTTCATCTGGAATTGTCCCAATGTTCATATAATATATCGGCCTGATCATCCTTCCTCTCTTGGATATCCTCAACCCATCAAAGTATATCTTTCCATACACTTTTCTATTCTGCAATTCCCCATATTCTCCATTTAGATATTTTAGCAGGTTTAGATAATCATCATAGTTCAAGTCTTTGTAGGGATACGCCTTGGTAATTACTCCAAACATCTCCCCTACATCCCAATCCTTTTCCAGGCTCATCCCAACTATGTGCTGGGCTAAAACATCCAAACAGTTTTTAGGTATGTGAACCCTGTCCAATTTTCCATCTCTTGCGGCTTTTGCCAATACAACACATTCTATAAGGTCATCTCTATCTGTGACTACAAATACCCCCTTAGAGGTTTCATGTAGCCTGTGCCCACTCCTTCCAACCCTCTGCAATGCCCTGGTTATACTTTTTGGAGACCCCAGCAAGATAACAAGGTCAATGTTTCCTATATCTATGCCAAGTTCAAGAGAGGTACTTGAAACAACAACCTTTAACTCACCCTTTTTCAACTGTTCTTCGACATTTAATCTGATATCCTTGCCCAATGAAGAATGATGTGTCCCTATGACTCCAACATATTTGTTTCCAAACATCTTCTTCAAATGATGCACAACCCTTTCCGTTCCGCTCCTCGTATTTGTGAAGATGAGTGTTGTCTTATGTTTTGATATAAGGTCATCAAGTAATTTGTAAAGGTTTATTTGTGTTTCTTCAACACTGCTATAAATAAAGTCATCAACCGGACTTACAACACTTAGTTCAATCTTTTTCAGGAAATTTACGTCAACAATTGCGCAGTCCCTGTGTGTACCAACCAAAAATTGTGCCACTTCCTCCAATGGGTGAATTGTCGCGCTTAGTCCGATACGTATGAACTCTTTCTTCACCCTATTTTGTAACCTTTCCAGCGATAGCATGAGGTGTGTTCCCCTCTTATTTTCACAAAGAGAGTGAATCTCATCAACAATAACATACTTGATATTCTCTAACATCTTTACTGCCCTTGGGGAGTTAAGGAGTATTGCCAGACTTTCAGGTGTTGTGATCAGGATATGTGGCGGTTTTCTCAACATACTGGAACGTTGCGACTGGGTTGTATCTCCTGTTCTCACTGCAACCCTTATCTTCTGCTTAAGGTTTGCAATTTTTTCTATTCCCCTTAGTGGCGCGTCTAAATTTCTTTTTATGTCATTATTCAATGCCTTTAACGGAGAAACATACAACACATATGTTCTGTCCTCAAGTGCATTTTTTTGTGCAAGCAAAACCAGTTCATTTATTGATGCTAAAAAAGCGCTCAATGTTTTACCTGAGCCAGTTGGGCTTGATATTAATATATTCTTTCCTTTATGTATCTCCATAACTGCATATTTCTGTGGAGGTGTAAAACCGCCAAACGTTTCCTTAAACCACTTTCTAACAGGCTTTGCCAATATTGAATAGACTTCTTCATCAGGATACTCATGAGTAAGCTTAGTAATCATATAATGAGATTATGCGTTTCTATCTTTAAATCAGTTACATACATATTTTTATACCTCAACTGATTATTTTTTTCCATGCGTAGAAGAAGAGGAACAGACAAGATGACACTTGTGTTTATAATCTTAATCATCCTAATCATTGCTTTCATTGGCATACTGGTTTTGGCTTTGGGCTATATCGGCTATACCTCTCTCGTAAAGGAGAGACCCAAACCCCCAGATACTAGCATTATCTACAGAAACGAGTCAATATCGCCTATCATTATCCAACATACCTCTTCTGACCAATCAAGCCAGGAGCAACAGGAGCAGGACAACCAGCAAAACGAAACGAATGCATCTCAGGAAGAGCAAGAGGTTACCTACAATGATTGTTCTTTCCCAGACAAGCCTCATGGCTCTAAAATTTGTGCTAGTTTAGATGCCACACACACGGAGGAGAAGTACATATGGGAATGCCAGAACGGTACCTGGGTCCATGTGGAAACATGCTCATCAGCAGCAAATTGCATAGAATCAGGGGATACAGCAGAATGCCTAACTTGAAAAGTTCTCCCAACCTTTTGCACTCACTTTCTTTCCTTTGTAATATACGCCCCTGCCTTTACTAACCTCTCCAATCTTGTACTTTCCATTGTATCCAGGTATTGTATAAACGATCTGGTAATCCTCTCCAGAGTGCCATATGATATCATCAGCATTTAATCCATATCTTCTGCAATACCTGTACAACTTTGGGTCTACTGGAACCCTATCTATATCAATTCTTACTTTAGATTGCTTAGCCAACACATTCAACTCAAATCCTAAGCCATCTGAAATATCAATACCGGCATTTGCTTTTTCCATTAGTTTCTTACATAGTTTAACATTCAGCTCGGGTTTGAGTTGGGGTTCTATAAACTCCTTTTTTCTTGGCAAACCCATAGTAAGTATTCTGTAACCTAATGCAGCGCTTCCTATATTTCCGGTCAGAACCACAGAGTCCCCAGGTTTTGCGTTGCTCCTCAGAAGCGGCTTATTCTTTATTTTTCCAATTGCAGTGCTTGCTACCACCAACTGTTTACTCTCTATGGTATCTCCACCCAAAAGATAGGCATTAAACTGTTTCAATTTCTTATCCATTGATTTGTATAATGAAATAACAAATGACTCATCGTAGTTTGATGGTATCCCCACGCAAGTAAACATATATTGGGGCAATGCACCTTTTGCTAGCAAGTCTGACATGGTACTAACAACAACCTTGTGACCAATCGCATTCGGATCAGTTGTTTGGAAATGATTTCCAACAACACTCATATCCACGGTTACTGCCATATTGCCAATAATTTCAGCATCTTCTTCATATTTTGTTAAAACATGCCGGTCTCTCCTCAGCATTTTCCTAAGTTTTGCAACTATTGCCCTTTCCCCAATGCCAGATAGACGCATGTGTTTTTTAACACATTTTTCATATATATAACTATGGAAAAAAAGGAATGGCTCATAATCGTACTGCTCCTATCAAACTTTCTTATCCCTATAGCTCTTTATCAAGTTCTTCCAGAGAAAATACCTCTTCATTGGAATGCACAAAATTATGTTGATTCCATGGGACCCAAATACATGATCTTCCTTATTCCTCTCCTAACTGTACTGATATACTGCTTCTTATTCTATCTGCCACATATATCAGTATACAAAAGAAACATCATGAGATTTTATGAAAACTTTGGTTTCACCATACGTTTTGCCTTTGTTCTCCTTATGACCTCTATCTTTTATGTAGTATTATTAGCTTCACTGGGATTTATCTTTGCAGTATCTCAAGCCGTCCTGTTGGTCTTAATCCCCTTCTTGTTCTATATCTCATATACTATCAGGTTTACAAAAAGAAATTTTTTCATAGGTATTAGGACACCGTGGACATTAGCTAGTGAAAAGGTATGGAAAAAAACACATCTACTCGGAAGCAAACTACTAATGCTCTCCTCATTGTTTCTGTTTATTGGTGTGTATGACTCTAATCTCATACTTGTCTCTCTTCTTCCATTAATCTTATCAATATTGTTCCTTGTTATCTATTCATTTGTATTATACAAAAGGGTGAGAAAATGAATATACTTGATGAACTCAATCAAGCAGTTGAGATTATAAAGAAGACACCAGCATTTTGTAAACTAATTCCAGAGGTCGGAACAAACATAGCATACGCTAAACCAGACGCAAAAACAATAGATGATGTTGCAGCAATTCCTGGTAGAATAAGGGAAGCATTAGGCAAACCCTCTACTGTTGAAAGCGCGCATTTTGGTGTTTCCTCCCATATGGCAAGAACCTGCTTAAAAGCCATCCAATTCGACCCAAATAAACGATGTTGTATGAACATCAGATACTCTGAGGAAAACATAGAGCAATTGAGGGAACATGGATACTCTATCTTTTTCTTTGATCGCATGAATGAACCCGAAAACATAAAACAAAAGGAAGGAGCAAGCATTCCTTGGATTGTTGAACAAGCATATAAAGGGTTAGGATATATCCCGGATATCATCTATGATAAAGGGGCAGTGGGGAAAGAGCCAATGATTAGGATATTTGCTGAGAATCCAAGAAAAGCGGTTGAGATTGCATTGAGTATTTTGTAAGCTTTTTCGGGAAGGCTATTTAAATCTTTGTGGAGTTGCCAGCTCAGAGGTAAAAACGAAGGGTTAAAAACTAGTTTTCTTAGTTCTTGAGATATTCTTACTAGTTTATTTTTATTTTTTGTATACTCCTTTCTCTCACCACGACTCGTTTAAATCGCACCAAGTAGTATGGAAATGGGCATATCTGGCTTTTTAAGGCATTGCTTTTCCGACCAATTTTGCCAAATTTTAGTCGCTTTTCCGACCAATTTTGCCAAATTTTAGTCGCTTTTCCGACTAGAAGTTGTGGAACTGGAATCTACCTAGGCTGCTCATGTAC
>JAGGYF010000024.1 GCA_021162685.1 Candidatus Iainarchaeum sp.
TCCGAGGGTAGCCAGGGGGGGTTGCCCCCCTAGGGACGCTCTTCGAATCCCCTCCCCTGCACTCAGGGACCTTCAAAGGATTAGCAGTTTTCGACTATTTTGAGAGGAAAACAAAGCATTTATATTTGTATTTTTCCGATAATATTATCGGGTAAGTGCAATGGTAAGAGAAACAACAATCATAAAAATAATTTCAGTGTTCATGCCTGAATTGATTAGTGAGTTTAATATCAGGGAGATAGCAAAGAAAGCGAATATTTCTTATGATGCCACCTATCGTCATGTTAAATACCTCGTGGAAAATAATATCCTAAATGTAAAAAGAATGGGGAAAACACTAGTTTGTAGCTTAAATTTGCATAACATCTCAACAAGAAAATATCTTGAAAAAATAAGCATAGCAAAGACAGAAGAGTTCCTCAAAAAAGACGTTGTGTTGAGAAGGCTCTTAAATGAACTTGTAGAAAAATTAAAAAAAGCTGCTCCAGATCAGTTGTTATGTGTTGTTTTATTTGGTAGTTATGCAAGAGGAGAGCAAACAGAGCATAGCGATCTAGATGTTTTAGTTATAAGTTCTACTTTTGAGGTAAGTGGAAAACTGGAAAGAGAATGTGGTGGAATTGAGCACAAATATGGTGTAGCTATAGCCTCCCTCATAACCACTGCTTCTGAATTTAAAAAAATGTTAAAGTCAAAAGAGAGAATGGTTGCTCATGAGATACAGCGTGACGGAATAGTTCTTTATGGATTTGAAAACTACTTCTCATTACTAAGCGAAGGTGTTTCAAATGATTGATGCTGAAAAAAGACTTAAAGATTTTGAAAAGAAAAAAATTGAGTGGAAAAGCGCCATTTATTAGAAAACTAGTGTCAAGCTTCATCTCAAAGGCAAATCACAATTTTATGGTAAGTAGCATTCTGTTAAAGCTCGGGGACAGCAACGAACAAAAGAAAATGCTGAAACTTCCAGAAGATTTTTCTGCCTATGATTGGGTTGTCATAACTGCATATTATGCGATGTATCATTCTGCTTTAGCAGCGCTCGCCTCAATAGGATATAAAAGCGACAATCACACCGCAACCATACTTGCTCTTGAGGTATTCTTTGTAAGGAAAAATCTTCTTGAAAAAGAGTTCTTGGATAAATTAAAAGAAGCAAGAGAACTTGAAGAAGAATACATACAAAAGTTTAGGATGGCAAGAAGGCAAAGGGAAACTGCTCAATATGGAGTGACTAAAGAAACAGGAAAGAATGCTGCAGAAAGACTTTTGAAAGATGCTAGAAAATTTGTGAATAGGATGGAACAATTGGTTGGTGACTTAGAAAGAAGTGGAGTTGGCGGGTGCTAATGGTGCTCAAATATCTTGCACAGCATCCAGGGGTTTGTTTGTAGAAGTGAGGCATATGATTGAACTTGAACGAACATTTCTCGCGAAATATCTGCCAGAAGATTTGGAGAAGCATGAACGTATAGAGATAGAGGACATATACATACCAAGAGATGTTGAACACCCTATCCTGCGGATAAGGAGAATCGGGGATAAATTTGAGATAACAAAGAAATCATTGACAGAGGAGAATGACCCATCAAAACAAGAGGAACAAACAATTGTACTGAGTTATAATGAGTATTTGGCGCTATCAAAACTGGATGGAAAAACATCTCACAAAATCAGATATTTTTATCCCTACAATGGATATGTTCTGCACATAGATGTTTATCAAGGTTGTTTGAAAGGATTGGTTGTTATTGATGTAGAATTTGAAAATGAAAAGGAGAAGGCAGCATTTGAAATGCCAGAATTCTGTTTAGCTGATGTCACAAATGAAAAGTTCATGGCTGGCGGGATGTTGTGTGGGAAATGCTATGAGGACATAGAACCAATGCTCAAACGATTCGGATATAAGAGATTAGGTTTATAAAATTTAGAATTGTTATTTTATTATGACAAGATCAACTAAGGTAAAAAAAGCATTTGATGAGTTTACTGAGGAATATGATACGTTTATGCTGGAGACAAGGCACACAAACGCTAAAAAGAGAGTTCTTGAGAAATTACGAAACAGGATAAGAGAGAAAATTTTCCAAAAGGCAATTGAGAAAGAAAAGAAGAAAATTTGAATATTAGATTTTCTGTCCAAGATGTTGAAAATCTAAATCATGCTGATAGAACCCTTGATGTTGTGATTTGTTATTTAGGGGTTTGCTGGTTTACGAACAGGAAAAGGGCCTTAAGCGAAATGGAAAGAATTTGCAAAGAAGATGGAAAGCTAATTCTTTTAGAGGAGGGGGGAACTACCCTCGCTGTCCAAAAACTAGCAGAGGGGGAACCGTCTGAAAAAATAAATGCCTTTGAGGAACTTGAAGAATATATATCAATACTTCTTTTAGAACCATATACATGTTATTTCTTTGCCTTCTCCCAATCCTCTAAAAACCTTTTTATCCCCACGTCAGTTAATGCATGCCCAAACATCTTCTCAAGAACTTTTGGTGGTATTGTAGCGATGTGTGCTCCTGCTTTTGCACATTCCAGAACATGCCTAGGATGTCTTATAGAAGCAGCAATGATCTCTGTTTTGAAGCCATAGTTGTTGAATATCTCAACAATCTCCCTAACAACATGTACGCCATCATGGCCAATATCATCAAGTCTACCAATAAACGGAGATGCAAATGTCGCTCCTGCTTTTGCTGCAAGTAGTGCTTGGTTCGCTGAAAAAACTAAGGTTACATTCGTTTTTATGCCCGTCTCGGAGCACATTTTAACCGCTTTTAGCCCCTCGTATGTCATTGGTATTTTCACAACAATATTCTTATGCCAAGATGAATATTCCTGGGCTTCTTTAAACATGCCTGTGGCATCCAATGAAACAGCTTCTGCGCTTATTGGCCCATCAACAATATTACATATCTCGTTTATAACTTCTCTAAAATTTCTTCCAGACTTCATTATCAATGTTGGGTTTGTTGTAACACCGTCTAAGAGAAATGCATACTTCTTTATCTCGTCAATCTCTGCTGTGTCTAAAAATATTTTCATCTCATCACTTCCTTAATTGATTGTATGATGTCATCTGTTGTTAAATGGTAGTATGAGAGGAGTTCGTCTGGCTTTCCAGACCTACCAAATGTATCATTAACACCCATGATCTTCATCCTTGTTGGACTATGTTGGGATACAACTTCTGCAACAGCTGAACCCAATCCTCCAATAACAGAATGCTCCTCAACAGTTACAATTGGTCCCATCCTCGCGCTCTCAATAATTACATCTTTGTCTATGGGTTTTATTGTGTGCATATTCACAACCCTGATTGAATACTCAGATTGATCTGCTGCCTCCAGTGCCTTGGATACCATATGTCCACATGCTATTACTGTGCAATCTGTTCCCTCTCTCAAAACATTTGCCTTTCCTATCCTGAATGGCTGTTCTTCAAGAACAGGAACCTTTGGTCTCCCTAAGCGCAGATAACAGGGACCGTCATACTCTGCAATTGCTCTTACTGCCTTTCTCGTTTGATTAGCATCAGAAGGCACAATTACGGTCATGTTGGGCAATACCCTCATCAATGCAATATCCTCCAATGCTTGATGTGTTGCTCCATCTTCACCAACAGTAATTCCTGAATGAGAAGCGCATATCTTGACATTGAGCTTGGGGTATGCAATTGAACATCGTATCTGGTCATATGTTCTTCCAGTAGCAAATACTGCAAATGTACTAGCAAATGGAATAAGCCCAGTAGTTGCAAGGCCTGCTGCTATTCCCATCATATTCGCTTCTGCAATGCCGCAATCAAAAAATCGTTCTGGAAATTTCTTTGCAAAGAACGCAGTTCTTGTAGATCCGCTCAAATCAGCATCAAGCACAACTATCTTCTCGTTCTTTTCTCCAAGTTCTGCTAATGTCTCACCATATGCGTTCCTTGTAGCAATCATCTCTGTCATTTTAGCTCCTCCAATGCTTCCATCAATTGTTTTTGGTCTGGAGCTTTACCATGCCACTCTGGAACGTTCTCCATAAAGGAGACACCTTTACCCTTTGTTGTCAACGCAATAATAATCTTTGGTTTATCTGATTTATGTTTTAGTGCATTCATAACTTCTGTTATACTGTTCCCATTTATCTTCTGCACATCCCAACCAAATGACCTCCACTTCTCTGCCAATGGCTCCAAAGCCATTACCTTCTCTGTAAATCCATCTATCTGTAAACCATTTCTATCAAGGAATACAGTGAGGTTGTCAAGCTTATAGTGAGACGCTGCCATTGCTGCCTCCCATATCTGTCCTTCCTGGCTCTCGCCATCACCTATCAAACAGAAAACCCTGCTATCCTTTCCTTGCAACTTTAATCCCAATGCCATACCAACAGCTATAGAAAGCCCTTGTCCAAGAGAACCAGTTGATGCCTCAACACCTGGAACTGACTTCATATCTGGATGCCCTTGTAGGTTGCTATTAATCTTCCTCAATGTCTTCAATGTCTCAACAGGAAAATAACCTGATTCAGCAAGTGCTGCATACAGTAGGGGGGCAGCATGCCCTTTGCTCAAAACAAACCTATCACGCTCTTCCCATTTTGGATTTTTCGGGTCGTGCCTCATCTCATGAAAATATAGAACAGTAACAATCTCTGTTGCAGATAGAGAGCCGCCAGGATGCCCAGAACCAGCAGCACATGTAGACTCTAGAATGTGCTTTCTAATCACCTTTGCTTTTTCCTCTAGCCCTTTTGCATCCATGAAAACCCTCGCAAAGAACCCGTCAATAGATTTAATGTGTTAAGATATTTAAGATTATTGTTTCATCTGCTCTGCTATAATGCTGTCAATTATCTGTATGAACTCTTCATATTTCTCCTTGGGTATCCTCGCACCAGCTGCTATGGAGTGGCCTCCTCCTTCCCCACCAACTGAGGATGCTGCATTCTTCATTGCTTTCCCGAGATGTAACCCTCTCCTGACCAAACTCCATGTCGCCCTTCCTGAGCATTTTAGTTTTCCAGATTCATCAATGCTAAATGCTAGTATGGGCTTGCTTTGTTCAATTACCTGTGCGCCATATAACATGCCTGCAACAACACCTATCAATGTATCTTTGATATGGTTGCCAGCATTTAGTACATAGCAATGTTCCCTTTCCTCAACACCCTTTTCTTGAGCATATCTTATGCCTTCTGATAACATCTTCCTGTGCATCGCTAACAATTGTTCTGCCCTCTTGTAATATGTTTCCCTGTCTCCCATACATACCTTTACTCCGATTATGCCTTGTTCATGTCTGCCACATGCGTTGAGTAGGGTCGCAAAGTCCTTCGCGTCCTTAACAAATGTTTTGTCTCTTTCATTCTTCAATTCATAAACCTCTCCAACTAGTGCCTTGAGGATGAACTCAGGAATGTTTTGTCTCTTTCCATACACATACAAACCAGATATCAATCTCCTCTTCTGCTCCTCTGTTAGATCAACGTAGTAGAGCCATGTATCATCATCTTTCAATGGGATACCTAGTTCGTTTAGGAAATGTATGCATCCCTGCTCATTCGCTGTCAACCCTGGAAATATAGGCTCTGTTGAATACATGAGAAATTGAATTAATGGTCTTGAATGTCTGCCAAAGAGACGTATATCATTCTTGTATTCCAAAACATTTGCCTGGACAGCATCTTCCAGTATCTTCCTATTAAAACCAATCAATTTTCCAGTTGAATCCTGCATATCTCCTACTGCACCAACAATGGCTAATGCACTCAAATCCCTATTTGAACCATCAATGGCTTTTGCAACTAGGTATGTCATGCCTGCCCCAGATATCTCTTTTGCTCCATCTAACCCAAATAGATGGGCATTGAAATGTGGTTTGTCTGTTCTCCCAAGTGTCTCGTGGTGGTCAATTATAGCAAAGCTATCTAGATTTTGTTCAATAGTTGGAATCTGGCCAGAACCAAAATCAACAAATATATAATGGTCCCCCTTTCCTTTTATCAGCTCTATCCTCTCTGAGTCTAACTGTTTTGTTGGTATGCATTCGTACGTTTTTCCCAGTCGCTCCAGTACTGTATTTATTATGCCTGCTGATGCCAAACCATCTGCATCGTAGTGGCTAACAACAACAAAGTTATCATTATCTTTTATGAATTCAACTACTGGTCTTGCCTGTTTCGAAATATCCATCATAAAATCAGCTGGCTTTCTTGGGTAGCTTCAATGGTTCTGGGAAGTACACGTGGATGTCTCCATCCTTTATCTCAACATATATCTTCTTCTTGAACTCTTCCCATTCCCTATCTGTCATGCTATTTCTCTTCTTCTCTAATGCTCTTTCAAGAATGTCCAGATGTACCTTCTCAAGTGCTCCTCCCTGTTGTTTAAGTATTCCTTTGTAGTAATCTGCAAGCTCCTTGTTTTCGTCTTTGAGGTCTTCCATCCCCTTCTTCAATGCCTCCCTTAATGGAATAAGCACTCCTTTCTTCGTAGGAATCTTTGTATCGCCTGTGAGGAATGGCTTTTCATTTAGGTCCCCTTCAACTAGTGGCTCAACAACATGCTCTGGGTCAAAAATCCATAGTCTATGGCCTGCTGCATCCATTGCCTTGGCTCCTCTTCTCAAAAGCTCTTCACCAACTATTGTTGCCAACAAACCAAGGCCGAATTTCTGCGGAGAAAACCCTCCCTTCTTTGGTGCAGATGGTAGTTGTGGTTCTCCTGATTCGCCGCCTGGAGGAACGCCATGTCCAGGGGGAAGTTGCTCTCCTCCTTCGCCTCCTACGCCCCCACCAGCACCTGGTGGGAGAGGCTCTCCTCCTTCGCCTCCTACGCCTGGAGGCATTGGCTCTCCTGCCTCGCCGCCAACAGGCGCTGCTGCTGCCCTAGTAAATGGCAGCCTTATCACCATACTACCAAGACGTGTTGCTATTGGAACACTTATCCCCTGGGCAAGCGCCCTTACTGTATCAACATCTCCCACCTTCATTGCCTCCTTGATCAGGATGGGTACACCAAAAACCAGTGCAACAGTTCCTGTTCCTACTGCTGTGTAACCCTTTATAATATCAAAAAACCTTCTCTCCTTCTCCTGATAGAGAGGTATGCTTATCTTCTTCTTTCTCCAGAAAAATGGCCACTCCCTGACCTCTATCTCAACATGTGGCTGAACAATTTTTGGTATTATAACGCCTCGTATCTTTCCTTTGCCTTCACTAATATCATCTTTTGTAAGTGGTCTTGCTACATTAAATATCGCGCCCTCTGGTGGAACAAACCTTTGTTTTATTCTTTCAGAGAACCTTGCAAGTGCATTCTCAGATGCTTCTGCAATGTGCAAACGCTCAACTAGCCTCTCCAATTTCTTCCTCTTCTTCACAACATCCTTCAAACCCTTCTTTGCTTCCTTGTTTGAAGGTTCATTAAAAAGTTGTGCTCTATAACGGTCTTCCAGCTCTACGAGCTTTCCATATACCTCATCATGTGTATTAGCATCTTGTAGATGTGTCTTATACCCATCCATACTCTTTATTTTCTGTATATATGATTCAACATCCCTTCTATACTTCTCAGTAAATGCCCTTGCCATCTTACCAGCAGGGACTTTTGTTATTCTCTGTGCATATTCCAATAACCTACGCTTTCTTTCTGGTTTTGGCATATACTCACCATTTGTTACTACTATTAGGTGGTAAATTATTTATAAACCTATCCCTTATCCTATGTAGGAAACTATATAAAACACAGGTTTTTAAATATATGCATGGATTTTGCCAGTATTATTCTCGTTGCTGCAGGTGGAGTATTGGGCATAGTCATTGGTATGTGGCTAGCATTATACATACAGCACAAGAAATACTATCTGCCTGAGGAGGAGAAGAAGGATATCTGGAAACGCATTGAGGAGGTAACAGAGGAGCAAGCAGAGATCAAGGCAAAGAAAAGGGCATTGAGGAAGGCATTTAAGGCAGGTACAATCCCTGAATCTGTTTTTGTATCAAAGACAACATATTACGATACATTGAAAGAGCATCTGGATGATGAATTAGAGCTACTCATAAAGAGGATTGCCTCACCATACCTTGAGGAAGAATTGAAGAAGAGAGATAAGAAACTCAGAGAGATAAGTGACATTGCGATACTCACGAGCAAGATAAAGGAAATGGAAAAATCAAAAAAACGTATGGAAAACGAAAAGGATAAAATGCATATAGAGATAAGGAATCTTGAGGAGGAAGCAAAAGCATACCTTGCTGAAAGGAACAGGATAGAAAAGAGGTATGAGGAACAGAAAAGAAAGAACAGAGAACTTGAAGAGAGGATAGAACAACTTGAAAAAGAAAGAGAGGAACTCATGGATAGGATAGCAACTGAGCCTAGCGTTGAGGAGAAAATAAAAAACTTGGAACATGAGAATAAGATATTGAGGGAAGCACTTGAAAGAACAAAATCAAAGGCCAAGACGCTCTCAAAACAGATTGCTGTTATGGAAACGATACTAAACAGGCACATACGTGTTCTAGAAAAACTTGAGGAGAAAACTGCTGACGATATAAAGAAGGCTGTAAAGCCCCACAGCAAGGCAATAAAGGATATTGTAAAGGCGTACGACACACCAGAAAAGGCATATAGATTCGTAAAAGAGCATATTACAGAGGTGCCAACATCATTCAATTATTGGCTTTCTGTTGAGGAGGTGCTCAAACTCAGGGCAGGAGACCTGCAAGATAAGGCAATACTCCTATGCTCAATGCTTAGGGCATTGGGAAAAGATGCAAAGGTTATTGTTGTTGAGCTCAAGAATGGAATAGACAGAGCATTGGTCTACTCAGACGGACATCTGCTCGATTTTAATAGGGAGTATGATGATATTACTGGTGATGAGGAAGAGTGTTTAAGGAACTATTCATTTGATAGAAGTAGAATCAGAAAGGTGTTATACGCTTTCAATGACAAGTTGTTTGAAAGAGGTGGTTAGATGGTTGCTGTAAACAATAGGGAAAAGTGCCTCTACTGTGGAGGATGTGTATCTGTGTGTCCAGTAATGGCGATTGAATTAAAGGAAACACAGATAGTCATTGACAAAGATAAATGCATAAACTGTGGTGCATGCGTTAGGGTCTGTCCTGTTGGGGCCATGGAGGTGAAAAAATGAAATATGACAAGGAATGGGATGTCATTGTAGTTGGTGCTGGCCCAGGTGGAAGCAAATGTGCTCATGAATTTGCAAAAAGGGGTATGAAAACGCTTGTTATTGATAAAAAGCAGGAGATTGGTGCACCAAAGAGATGTGGAGAAGGCTTATCAATGCGTTGGATAAGGATAACAGGACAGAAACCAAACCCAAAATGGGCGCTCCAGGAGATCAGAGGTGCTGTCCTTATATCACCACGAGGAAAGAAGGTCGTTATAGATACTTCAAAAACAGGGCAAACAGGATATATCATAGAGAGGAAGATGTGGGAGAAAGAGCTTGCAGCAGAAGCAATAAGGAGTGGCGCAAAATACATGTTAAAAGCAAACGTTATTGACCTCATAAAAGAAGATGACACAGTAAAAGGAGTTGTTGTTGAAAGAGACGGTAAGGAGGAGCAATACTTTTCAAAAATTGTCATTGCTGCAGATGGTGTTGATTCCAGGATAGCAAGAATGGCTGGGATCCAAACAACAATACCACTAACAGAATGTGATTCTGGTTATCAGTATGAGATGGCAAATGTTCCCATTGAAGACCCCTACAAAATGGAGCTATATTTCGGAAAAGAGGTTGCACCAAGGGGGTATATCTGGGTGTTTCCAAAAGGGAAGGATATAGCAAATGTGGGCATTGGGATCATAGGGAGCTCTGAGAAAACAGCAAAGTTCTATTTGGACAGGTGGTTGGAAAACAATTCAAGATTTAAGGATGCTAGTATTATTGAGATAAATGCAGGTGTAATCCCTGTATGCGCCCCTATTGAAACGATGGTTGCCAATGGGTTGATGGTAATAGGTGACGCCGCAAGAATGATTAATCCAATACATGGTGGGGGCATTGGCTCTGCAATGGAAGCAGGCATAATAGCAGCAGAGGTTGGAGCAAATGCCATAAGAGAAGGAGACGTAACAAGGGATAGATTGATGGAATACCAAAAGAGATGGCATGAGGTCAGAGGTAAGGAGTTTGAGAGGATATTAAAGGTGAGAAAGTTCTTTGAAAAATTGAGTGATGAACAGATGGAGATTATAGCAGATGCTGTTGACCCAAAGGTACTTGTTGAGCTTGGACATGGAAAAGGCCTTGCAACAGTTGTCAAGGCATTGATTAAAGCAAGCCCATCAGCAGCAAAGTTTGCTATGAGTTTTTTGAAGTGAAATTATGGTAAAACCAACTGAATACAAAAAAGCAAGGCGTATAAACGAGGGGATACGTAAGTTAAGTGAGCCTATTAGTGAGGTACGCTTAGGTCATTTTCTTGCAGCAAGAGAAGTAGTATCTGGAATACATGAAGCTGCTGAAAAAGTTAGAAGTGCTAAAGGATACCCCTGGGGAGTTTACAAAATCAAAGAATTCATAGAGGACAGAGAACTTCCATTGGGAGTAAGGCAAAACATTGGGAAGATATTTTGGAATATCTTGAATCCAGATCATGAAAGATCCGTACTTCATGAAGAATTAAAGGCGAAGGACCTTAAGCCTGCACAGGAACAAATAAAAAGGTTTGAAGAGCAGGGACTGCTTAAAAGATTAAAGATTGTCATCTCTTATGATGGTAACTAGAGCCCTAATATCTTTTGATATCCTTGCAGATCTAATAACCCGTGTCCGCTCAAGTTAAAGCATATTACTCCTTCTGTAGTTCTGGCGAGGTCTATAGCACATGCAATTGCATGGCTTGATTCTGGTGCCGGGATAATGCCCTCGGTTTTTGCAAACAATGCTGCTGCATCAAATACTTCATCTTGTCTGTATGCTCTTGCCTCAATAACTCCACTATGCTTTAGTAATGAAACTGTCGGAGCCATCCCATGATATCTTAAGCCTCCTGCTCTTATCGGATCTGGCATGTAGTCCTTTCCTAGTGTATACATTTTCAAAAGAGGGGTCATGCCCGCTGTATCTCCAAAGTCGTATCTGTATTGGCCTTTTGTCAATGAAGGCACTTCCTTCGGCTCTGCTGCCACAAAACGTGTATCTCTGAATCCCTTTCTTCTAAGCTTCTCCCCAATCATTGGGAATGCAAATCCACCAAAGTTGCTACCTCCACCAACGCACCCAACCATAATATCCGGTGTTTTATCAATCATAGAGAACTGTTGTAGAATCTCTTGGCCTATCACTGTTTGGTGCATAAGCACATGATTCAATACCGAACCTAGTGCATAATTTGTGTTCTCACTGCTAGCGGCAACCTCAATTGCCTCTGATATCGCTATACCTAGGCTTCCGTTCTCAAACTTTTTCTTTCCTCTCAGCTTTTTTCCAAAAGATGTTATGCTACTCGGACTTGATACGCATTTAGCACCATATAATTGCATTATTGTCTTCCTAAATGGATTCCCCTTGAACGAACTAGCAACCATAAACACTAAGCACTGCAAATTAAACATCGCACATGCCAACGATAAGGCAGAACCCCATTGACCTGCTCCTGTCTCTGTTGTTAATGCATCTATGCCCTCTTCAGCATTATAGTATGCTTGTGCTACTGCTGTGTTAACTTTATGCGAGCCTGTAAATGAGACATCTTCCCTTTTGAAGTATATCTCTGCTTTTGAATGGATTGCCTTTTCTAGATGTCTTGCTCTATACAGAGGCGTTGGCCTACCAAGCCGCATATATGCTGCCCTCACCTCATCAGGTATACGTATATATCTTTTGCCTGAAAACTCCTGTTTTATAAGTGATTTTGGGAATATCTGCTCTAAATCCTCTGGTTTTATTGGTTTCCTTGTCCCAGGATTTAATGGTTTTGGTAATTCCTCTGGTAGATCTGGCAGTATATTATAATACTTTTTCGGTATTTTATCCACATCTAACCTAACAACGTCCTTCATAACATCACCTTTGGTCTCCCTCTTTTTCTCTGCTTTTTTCTTCTTCCAGTTGGGTGCATAGTGCAACCTAACTGTTTAAGTGCGCGATAGACGGTCATATGGCTCACGCCAAGTGTTTTGGCTATCTCTCTCAATGAGTACCCCTTATTAGTGTACATCAGGAGTACATTCTCAGCACTGCCAAAGACAAGAATAAGCGGTTTCTTTTCTCTGTGCTGAGAATTCCTTTGTCATGTAAAACACCTTCATATATTCTACATGAGAAAATATATAAAGTTTTGTAACAACAATGATGCTATGAAAAAAAGACGTATCCCATATTCCACATTAGGCATCTTTGTCTTCACTTTTCTTGTATACTTCATTTTGTCTGGAGGGCAACCCTACATCCACCCAATCTCACAATTAGATCCATTTGGCGTTTCTGGAAAAAACTTGTTGGCGTCATTTACCTACATCTTCATTCATATTGGATTCAAACATGTTCTCGGGAATATGTTGGTATTCCTATTTCTTGGCATGTTACTTGAAAGGAGGATAGGGAGCAAACACGTCCTAGGAGTATATCTCTCATCTGGAATCCTTGCTGGGTTTTTGTATGCCCTGATAAAACAGCATGTTTGGGTTATTGGTGCATCTGCGGCAATATCTGGCATTATACTCGCCTGCTTTCTTGTTGATTTTAAAAAAGCAGTTGTTATACTGATCAGCACTATGATAGCAATTCCTGTGTTTGTTTTTCCATTGACAGATAGGTTTTTGGACATGATGCAAGAGGAAAAAAGAGAAAAGGTGCTAAGGCTTGCAGAGCAACATGAACAACTACAGAAGGAAATTGCTCAGATTGAAAAACAGAAACAAAATGCAACAGAGGAGCAGAAGAAGGAGATTGAAAAAGAGGAGATAAAGATTATGTATATGATAAACAAAACTGTAGAAGAGCAACAGAGAGAGGTGAAAAAGGAGATTACACTATCAAAAGGTAGGCAGACAGAAGCAATAACACCTGTATCCTTTGAGATCCACATCATCGGAGCATTGACATCTGCGATATATCTGTGGTTTTTTAAGAGAGAAGTGTATACAAAGATTATGAGGGGTCTACGTGGCATTGTCAAACTTTGAGGTATATGCTCTTGTAAAGGAACTAAAAGCATTAGAAGGTGCGTATGTAAACAACTTCCAGCAGATAGATAAGGGCATATTTAAGATGAGGATTGGTGGGGAAACGCTCATCGTATGGCCACCAGAGACTGTCCACATAACAAACTACTCGTATCAAGCAATGCCTCCTTCTTCCCTTGTTATGCATGTAAAAAAACAGGTCAAGGGTAAGAGAATAGAACACATTGAGCAATACAAATTTGATAGGGTGATCGTCTTCTCCCTCTCAAATGGGTTCAAGATTGTTGTTGAGATGTTCTCAAGGGGTAACATTATTTTGGTTGGTCCTGATGGAAAAACAGATTGGGCAATGAGATATGAAACATGGAGTGACAGAGTGATAAAACCAAAAAAGCCATACAACTATCCAATGACAACACGTTTGAATCCAATAACAATGACATTTGATGAATTTGATAAAATATTCACGCAGAAGGATATCATAAGAAGTTTGGTCAAAGGAATAAACATGAGTCCTGCATACCTGGAGGAGGTATGTGCAAGAGCAGGTATAGACAAAAATGCCAGTGATTGTGATAGAAAGATATTGTTTGAGAAGATAAAAGAATTTTTGAATAGTGAGATGCAACCAGGTATCCAAGGAAAACCTGTACCAATTAAGCTAATTACGAGGAAGGAACCATTTGTGCCAAAAGACAGCTTTAACCAGGCGCTTGATGAATTTTATTTCCTCCCAGAAAGGAAGGAGGCGCATGACAGAACACTTGAACACATACTAAACGAGCAGAAATCGGCTCTGGAAAATATGAAGGAAGAAATGGAAAGGTCAAAGAAGATTGGTGATAAGATTTATGAGCATATGAATGAGCTTCAATTATTGTTTGAGAAAATAAATGAGATGAGAAAAGAGGGTATGGAATGGGATAGAATAGAAAGGGTGTTGAACATTAAGATTAACCCTAAGGATAAAACTGTTGAGATTGACATGTCCTAAACGAGCATTGTTTCGTCAACTACAACAACGTCACTAACTGCAAAAACAGCCTTGTATGGTATCTCAATGAAATCCTCTTCATTTCTTGGGAGGTTTGCTGCTATCTTGCTTTCTGTTGCTGGCTCAACCAAGAAGAACTCAAGATCTCCTGTTCTCTCATTGAATTTTATATCGCTGAGTCTACCTATCTCCTCGCCCTTATTCGTGATTACTCGCTTGCCTCCTAGCTGTTTTGCTATTGCAAACTTCCTCGTGGCCATTTTTAACCCTCCAATTCACGTTTATTACGAGTACTGGCTTTATAAAGGTTTCGCTACAAAATTAGTAGCATGTTGCCCCAGCATTTCTTGGAGATACTGAAGAAGCAGAAGTATAAGTTAGCTGGAGAACACTCAGCAGTCAAGTTGTGTCACTGGACAAAGCAGAGTTTGTTGAACAACAGGTTTTGCTATAAACAGAAGTTCTATGGCATACAGAGCCACAGATGCTTACAGATGACACCAACAGTAGGATGGTGCCAACAGAGATGTGTCTTCTGCTGGAGACCACATGAGTTCAACATCCCAATGCCAGAGCAATGGGATGAGCCAGAAGTTATTGTTGAACAGTCTATAATTGCGCAGAGAAAACTTCTTGAAGGGTACTATGGGTTACTTGATAGGGTTGACAAAAATAAACTGGATGAGGCAATGAATCCAAATCAGGTGGCGATAAGTTTGGCTGGTGAACCAACAATCTACCCCTATATATCTGATCTCATTGCAGCTTATGAAAGCCATGGATTTACAACATTCCTTGTCACAAATGGACTACTCCCAGAGACCATAGAAAATATGCACCTCCCAACACAATTGTATATGAGTTTGGATGCTCCTAATGAGGAGATACATAAAAAGGTAAATATACCGCTTGTTAATGATTCATGGGCAAGAATTAATAAGACGTTGGAATTGTTTCCATCATTGGATACGCGAAGGGTTATCAGAATTACACTGGTGAAAGGATGGAATGATGTCTTTCCAGAACAATATGCAAAACTTGTAGAAAAGAGCGAGGTTGATTTCCTTGAAGTAAAGGCATTCATGCTTGTTGGGTATTCAAGAAAACGATTAAGAATAGAGAATATGCCACTGCATGAAGAAGTACTCTCATTTGCAAAACAAATTGAGGAACACCTCCC
This sequence comes from Candidatus Iainarchaeum sp., assembly GCA_021162685.1. Lineage (GTDB taxonomy): Archaea > B1Sed10-29 > B1Sed10-29 > WALL01 > WALL01 > JAGGYF01. The sequence continues at coordinate 15,331 of JAGGYF010000024.1, forward strand.
AGGATACAAGATAATTGATGAGAAGAAAGATTCAAGGGTTGTGCTACTGAGTAATGGAAAAAAGAATACAAAGATTAAATAAACTCTAAACTGAAGTCTATTGTTTTTGCCTCGTTTGTGATACACCCCATTGATACATAATCAGCCCCTGTCCTCGCATATCTCCGTATGTTCTCTGGTGTTATGCCCCCACTTAGTTCAACCTTCACTTTCTTGTTTATTGTCCTTATAGCATTGACTGCTCTTTTTGCTGTTTTTGGATCAAAATTATCAAGCATGATAATGTCAGCATCTGTTCTTGCTGCCCTTATTGCCTCATCTATTGTCTCAACCTCAATCTCTACGATCTTTGTCCTCCTCTTTGCTAAACTCACTGCCTTTTCTATGTCATGATTGAGATAGGATAGGTGGTTATCCTTGATAATTGCAAAATCCCATAGTCCCTTCCTATGGCTCCATCCTCCTCCTATCTCAACAGCCTTTTTATCAAGGAGCATTAGTCCAGGGGGGCTTTTTCTTGTGGCAGCAACAGGAATGTACTTTGATAATCTTCGCACCTGGGTAGCTATTCCGCTCATCCTAGATAGGATATTCAATGCCATACGTTCCCTCTCAAGGATCCTTCTTGCATTTCCACTGATATGTATAACCCTCTCATTTTTTCGTATTATTTCACCATCCTTTTTCATGGGTTTTACTCTGACACCATTCATTATATACGTAAACTCCTCTATGCCTGCAAGTATGCCTGGGCTTTTTGCCACTACATATGCCTCAGCATATGCTCGCTTTGGTATCAACGCAATAGATGTTACGTCCCCTATACCAACATCCTGCTTTATCGCAATATCTAATATCTTTTTTGATAATACATCTATCATACTATCACACAACCCTGATTGCTTTGCCTAATTCTTTTATTGTTTGGAATGCCGATAAACTTGCTAGATAACTTGTTTTTGGATTCTCTGGTGTTGGAACATTCTCTACATTTATTTCAAATCTTCCAAATGCGCCACAAACAATAAGTGTGTGGTTGTTTTTATTAACATGAGGGTCAGAAATTATCTTCACAATCGTCTTATCAAACCCTATGCCTGCAAGTGAAACTGTTGCTGCAATGTTGATGTTCCTTGGATATTGTCTGCATGCCTCTCCTGCGTTTCCTTCAAATATAACGGTTTCTTCCGCATCCTGCCTTCCAAAATGGCTTGGTGGCTTCCTTGTTATAAGGGTTACTGATTCTATTGTCTCTCTTGCTGATAATAATCCATCAATACCAACAATCGCTCCGCTTGGAATATATATGTGAGTACCATGTTCTACACATATCTCCTCAATCTCTTTCAGCAGTTGGTTATCAGAAAGTGCAGCAACTGACATAACAATCATATCTGCCTCTTTGACAATATCTTTTGCGTATTGCTTTACTGCCTCAATCCCAGCGCACTCCACAACAATATCTGGTTGTGTAGTTGAAAACATCTCAATTGATGAGAGGGCAACATCGCTCCACCTTTTCATGTGCTCCTTATTTGTATCATATACAAATGCTAATTCAAGTTCTTTATCATCTGCAACCCTGTTCGCGAGATAGCTGCCAATCGCTCCGCACCCTATGATACCAATGCGCATAATGTTTTTTTCGCATGTCATTTATAAAAAGCTACTCAAAGAACTCTTTTGAGACTATTTTTACATCTCTTGCCTCAAGCCACATCTCCATACCATCCAGATATCCAAACCAATACACAACCATGCCTGGCCCCCATAGCTTAACATATGGCTCAAGCTGCTTTCTGTAATCCCTCTTTATCTTCTCCATGTCTCCAAAACTTCCCTTGCTCTCTATCCAATAGATCTCCCTCTCCTCCTCTGGATGCGTTTGGAACCTTACCTTTAATGGCCTTTCAAGCAAAAAGTCCACGGTCTTTCCACTGCCCTTTAGGTCTTTCTCCTCCTTGAATGGGATGTTCTTTTTCATGAGCCATTTTCTTATCCTCTCCTCTCCTTCCTTCCCTCTTTTGTACTGTAGTTCCATGCCAAAATCTGAATAAACAATATCGTTCTCCACTGCCTCACTGACCTCCTTGAAAAGTCGTTCGTCTTTAACATCCTTATAATTCCTTAACACCCTTCTTATCTGCTTCTTTGAAAGGCCATGCTCATTTAGAACGATCTGTGTCATGACCATTGGTGAAAAATCATGCTCTCTTGCTAGGTTGAGGAATGATTCTCCTTCCCTCCATCTACGCAGGAGGTGTTTTGCCTTCCTTTTCAATTTATAATAATCTCTCTTAACCCTTCTCACAATTTTCTCTGTGTAGATAACCAGAAGTAGTTCTGGGTCTAACCCCATCTTCTTACTCAATCGCTCTATGTCCTCGTATGTACGCAATTCCTTCCATATCGTTTTATATGTCTTTAAATCCATAGGATGATATTTATTGAAAGAAAATAATATAAATCTGGGTGTGTGGATGCTGAATATTGAGCAGGGCACGTTTCTTGTAAGACTTGCAAGAAACGCAATTGAAAAGTACTTGGAAGAGAACATTATAATAGGGGCGCCTCAGTGTGATGAAGAACTTAAAAAGAAGAGGGGAGTATTCTGTACATTAAAAACTTATCCTCTAAATGTCCTGAGGGGATGTATTGGATTTCCGTATCCAGTAAAACCATTAGTGGATGCAACAATAGAGGCCGCGATCTCATCAGCAGTAAATGATCCGAGGTTTAGGCCAGTTGAAAAAGATGAGCTTAAAAGCATAGTTGTAGAACTTACAGTACTAACAGAGCCAGAACTCCTTGATGTACCAAGAGATGAGCTACCAAAACATATTGAGATTGGGAGGCATGGTTTGATTGTGGAGAGAGGGTATGCATCAGGTCTGCTTCTACCGCAAGTGCCAGAAGAAGCTGGCTGGAAAACTGCTGAAGAATTCCTTGCTGGTACATGCTGGAAAGCTGGGCTTGATGAGAGCGCTTGGAAGGATGAGAAAACAAGGGTATACAGATTTGAGGGGCAGATATTCAAGGAGACAAAGCCTAATGGAGAGGTCATAGAGGAGTAACTACAAAACTTGCAGAATCGTCTGCAGTAGCCCCTTTTATCTTTATGTTTATTCCAGTTGTTTTACTCATCACATCTATATTATCAACATATGTTTCTGAAAACGTACTAACATGTAATGTTTTTGTTCCCCTCTTCTCGCTCATGTACCATATCTCTATCTTTGCCCCATTATCCCATGCCTCCAAGAGTATAATCTTCGCATTATCCTCTTCCCCTTGATATCTTCCCTGCTGGCCTATATGTAATGTAAATTCCTTCCCCAATGTTATCTCAACAACCTTTGGCTCATGAATACATTTGGATTGCACTGTTGCTGGATTTTCGCATGTATCCTCTGTCCAATCCAAACCATCATCACATTGCGTATCGTTAACACAATTATAGAATCTGCACCTGTTGGTGTTTGGGTCCACATATTGATCTGGCCCACATTTGAAAACAGTGCATGTATGGTTCTCACATTTTCCAAATGTTCCGCAGTCTATATCACTACAGCACCAATATTGTATGCATGTATGATTTACTGGAAATGCACAATACCCGCAATCTATTGGTTTGCATGCCCCATTATGACATCGCTCATCAGTTGGGCAATCATCATTGTTGAGGCACCTTTTCTCATAACACCCATGATCAATAGCGTACAATCCTTCCTCACAGACAACATCTACACATGTTCTATTCTCACATTTTTGATTATCCAAACAATCAGCATCCGCAAGGCACTCATAATTGACACACCTATGATCTTCTGCAATTTGATGCCATCCACACCTAAGAGCAACACATGTATGGTCAGGAGCGCAGTATTCATTATCCATACATTGTGTGCTATTGCAACATTCGTAGTTGATGCATACTCCATTATAGAAGTATTGGCATGGTCCGCAGGTTATGTTTATGTGGCCTTTACCACCATACTGCCAATTTTCTATCACATCCCCAGGGGACAACGCTACGAGAATAAGAAAAATCATTACAAACGTGCCAACAATGCCCAAAATCAACATCTTTCCGAAGTCCATAATGTTTATTTACTAACAATGCATATAAAAAAGCATGGTGAAAAGGGTATTGATAACAGGTGCAAGCAGTGGACTTGGAAAAGCAATTGCAGAACAGCTGAGAGATATGGGAGAGGAGCTTGTCTTGGTCTCAAGACACATAGATACTGTTTCAGATGAGTTCCCAAACGGTATACTAATAAGCGCAGACATAACAAAGGATTTTGACGAGATTGCTGATAAAGCTGGTGATATTGATGTTCTGATAAATAATGCTGGTGTTCTATACGCTGGACCGTTTGAGAGTATGACAGATGAACAGATTAACAACATCTTTGAAACAAATATCATAGGGCATATGAAACTGACAAAAAGGGTATACGAAAAAATGAAGAAAAAAAGGGGGGGACACATCATAAATGTCATTTCAAGTCTTGGATTATCTGGAATGGAAGAGAGGGTGTTATATTGCGCAACCAAATTTGCGATGAGGGGATTTTCAGAGGCATTGGAAAGAGAAGCAAGGCCCTATAACATTGTTGTTACTGCAGTATACCCAAGTGGTATAAAGACAAATATATTCAAGAAGGCAGGGCTGCCAGAAAGGGATAAGTACATGGACCCAAAGGACGTTGCGAAGCTTATCGTTGATTTGATATATGCGCCAAAAGGAACACGTCCCACAATGCTCGTAATTAGGAGAACAAAATATTAGACCAAACTCTTCGCCTTCTTTCTCGCCTTTCTCAAGCATTTTTTGTGGAACCACATGCCACCAAACTTTTTGTCAGCTCCTGGTTTACCACAAACGCTACATATCTCTCCTGTTTGCTCCTCCTCTACCTGTTCTTTCTTCTCCTTCTCTTCTTCTTTCTTCTTCCCAAATGGCCATATCATATTATCAACCTTGAAACCTGTCTTCCCTGCTCTGTTATCTCTATTGTTTTTCTTTTTCCTATCCTCTTGGTCTTCACATACCCTAATTCAACAAGTTTATCTATCTTTCTTGATATGGATAGTATCTCTGCCTTTCCAGGAAACATGCCGAGCTCCCTAACTAAGTCAGAAATAGAATCAAATCGCTTGATTGTGAGAGCATTTAGGATGTCTATTGCAATAGGTTCTATACAAAGCGGAAGTTGTGGAAAAAACAATGGTTCTTTTGCTGATAATGCAATCTCATCATGCTCTCCCCTTGTTTTTTTACTTGTTAGATATCGCGCTGCTTTACAATACGTAACTGGAACCTTATGCATCTGACAAGCAAGAAACATCGCTAATGCAATGGGTTTGTTCCCAGCAGATATATCACAGAATACTTCGTTGCCCTCCTCCCTCTCTCTTTTAATGATAGATGAGATATGGGAGTATGCTCCAACGATATCAAAGAAGTCCATTTTCTCCTCAACAATATCAAACACAAATGGATAAGGGTTAAATCCCCTTGTCTTCTTCGTGATTGTTTTCTTTAACATATCAACATGCTTTGCAACCTCTTTTGTTATCTGTGGCGATGTATCATTTGTGTTTCTCAGGATGATGATCCGATTTGGTGCATGTATGCTTATCGCAGCCAATGTCCTCGTACGCTCAAGGCCCTGAGATACAATAAGGGTTCTCATACTACATATTTAGGAATTAGTAACATTTAAAACTTACTATTTGGTATTGTACGCCAAGAGAACAAAAACCCTTTTATTAATGGGTTCTCTAAAAAGAGGCATGCATGTGAAACTTGTAAAATATACAGAAGA
>JAGGYF010000013.1 GCA_021162685.1 Candidatus Iainarchaeum sp.
CGTATATCCATAAAACCGTTTATTTCTGAGGTGGAATAGATGAATAAAAAGGACATAATAGAAAAGATTGCTAAAAAACACAAGATAACAAAAAAGCTTGCTGGAGAAGTAATGAACACAATTTTTGAAGAGATAGCAAAGGGGATGAAAAAAGGAGAAGTTAGGATAGTAGGCTTTGGAACATTTTATAGCAAAAAGAGGGCTGCAAGAAGAGGGAGAAATCCAAGAACAGGCGAGGTAATAATGATACCAGCGACAAAGGTTCCAAAGTTTAGACCAAGCTCAGAATTGAAAAAGAGAATGTAGAACTCCATGTGGAGCACTGCTCCACATCATACTTATTTTTATTATCGTATATCAAAATATTAAGCATGTCAAAAGAGAAGTATGAATTATGTCTGAGGATAACGTCTGATGCATTGGACAAATTACAAGTTATAAAAGACACAGAACTTGCAAGAGCGTATTTAGAATTCGCTAACAACTATTTTGATGATGCGAAACATTTTGCTGAAAAAGGAGAATATGATAATGCGTTAGAGGCAATTGCATATGCTCATGGTTTTATTGATGCGGGTGTTTTGGCTGGTCTTTTTAGGATAAACGGATATCATCTGGAGGCAATAAAATGAAATTTGATCTTCACATACATTCAAATTATTCTTCTGATTCCATCATGTCAATAGAAGAGATATGCAAACAATTAATAAAACTAAAATTTGATGGTTTTGCATTAACAGATCACAGCACAATAAGTGGTATTGGAAAAGCGAGGGTAATTGCAAAGAAGTACGACTTAGTCTTTATTCCAGGTGTTGAGGTTGGAACAAGTGAGGGACACATATTGGCGTACGGCATAGAAGAGCAGATACCACGCGGTTTGCCTGCGATTGATACAATAGAGATCATACACGAGAATGGAGGGGTTGCTGTTGCTCCACATCCTTATGGTTGGTTTCAGCATGGCATAGGAGACCTAGTTTACAAATTAAAGTTGGAGGGTATAGAAACAAGGAATGGGAAGGCGTTTGTTGGGAACGAAAAGGCGGAAGAAGCATGTAGAAGATTGCAACTAGCAGAGACAGGAGGCAGTGATGCCCACTCCTTGGCTGAGATAGGGAATGCATGGACTGAGTGTTCTCAAGACGTAATTAAAGATATAAAAAAGAAGAAGACAAAGGCAAGAGGAGGGTTTAGATTTAGCTCTATAACAAGCAGGTTTGTGAGGAGGATGAAAGGAGCATGGCCTACTGAATAGATTATATCCTTGCTTCTTCCTTTCTCATACGTTAGATTTCTTTTCTTGGGTCCCTGTTTTTCTGACGCAACATGTGCAACGCAAACTCTATCTGAGCAGAAGTCTTGACAAGTTTCTCAAATTCCTCCTGAGTCGTATCTTCCTTTTTTTCACTTCCTTTCCATTAACTTCTTTTTTGTTTTTTTGTACACTTCTATGAGGTGTTTTGCAAACATCATCCTTTGGATTGCTCCAATGTTCACAAGGATTGCCACTAGGATCAATGTTATAGAGATTGTTGAATATCCATATATCGTTGGCATGAATACTGAAACAAACATTCCGATGATAAGAAGGAGCAATCTCTCTGCCCTTTCTCCAATTGCTGGCCAATCCTCGTTTCCTAAGGGGATTCTTATTGCTAGACAGGGCTTTGCATAACTGTTTATCATTGTGCCTGCTGCTGCAAGGATTGATTCTAATGGCCAACCAGCAAATGCAAATCCTATGTAAATAATCATCTCTACGTATTTGTCGCACATGGCATCAAAATAGCTGCCCCACTTCGTAACCCTTTTTTGTGCCCTAGCAACTGCTCCATCTATGTTATCCACAAAAACTGAAAGTGCGACAAAGAGCAATGCATAGGGAATCTGATGTAGGTATATGAAATATGCACCTATTGCGGCAATAGGTAGAGAGAGGAAGGTTACAGTATTGGGACTTATCCCTGTTTTTGCTATTATCTCTCCAATTGCATTGAAGATACCTTTCTCAAGTTTCTTTCTGAGTATCTTTCCGATCATATTATCACTTAAAAAGTTTCTCCTTTGCAAACTGCTCTACTTTTTCTCTATTTGCTTCCCTCTTATTTTTCAAGTCAGTCATAAATTCTTCTACCTTTTTCTTTAGTATTTGCTTGCATTCTCCACAGAGCATTTTTCCTGAAGTGCAGTCCTCATATATCTTTTTCAATTCGTCATCATCTTCAATGAAGTGGTATGCATAGAGCTCATATACAACACATTTGCTTATGTCTCCTCCAAGTCTCCTCTGTTCTTCTGCTGTGTTTCTTCCACCTGTTAAAACATTTGATGCTTTTTTTAGAGCAGTGGGTAAGTCATCGTTAAGGGCGAGGTATGAATTGGGAACACTAGAGCTCATCTTCCCTCCTTCGAGTCCTGTCATGAACCTATGATATGTGCTTGATGGTTTTATGAAGTGGATTTTTTCTGCTAGGTCGCGTACGAATCTTATATGGGGGTCTTGGTCAACACCAACAGGAACTAGGACGTGTTCTAAGCCATCATACTCATCAAGTTGTGGGTGGAGTATATCAGAGGCTTGAATGAATATACTCGTCACCTTTCCTGGTGTTAATTCACCATATATTGCCTGCATTTCTGCCATTGTCGTTCTGCCAGAAAGAAGGGATGCTAACCTGTAGTATGGAACGCTTCTGTTTGTTTGAGCATAGACATCTGCTTTGTCAAGGTCTAAGCCAAGTGCAACCCAATTTAGTAGGTACTCCTCAACTGCATACTCCCTGGCCTTTTCTTCTGGGATCCTCCTCGTTGTTATTGCCTCTACATCTGCTATTGCTATCCTTGTTTTTATGCCCTTATTCTGGTAGTATACACACTGGTCAACAACCATTTTGTGCCCTAAATGCATGGGTCCAGATGGCATAATGCCTGTCAATATGCTTCGTTTGTCAGCATTCCAAAACTTGAAGAAGTCCCTATGCCCAAATATGATCCCTCTTCTGAAATACCTGTTATCCATAAGTTCTTTTGTCGGTTTCATTGGGGTAATACCAAACTCTTCAATAAGCTTGTTATAGTCCTTGATATCAGTCGTCTCCCAGGGGTTTAGCATATAACCACAATACTAATTTATACAGAAATGTTTATAATAGTTGCTTATGCGATGGATAAAAGACTCTGTATATGGTGATATATACATAACCCAGATTGCAAGTGAGTTAATAGACACTACAGAGATGCAAAGGCTTAGGAGAATAACGCAAACGTCGTTCTGTAATCTTATATACCCTGGTGCAAATCACACGAGATTTGAACATTCACTTGGCGCATATTATCTAACAAACAGATGGCTCTTCTTCCAAAATGTTTCAAAAGAAAGAGGAGAAGTTATAAGTGCTGCTGCATTACTTCATGATATCGGGCATACATGTTTTTCGCATGCATTAGAAGATGTGTTGAAAAGACATAGTGGATATGGACACGAACATTTCACAGAAGAAAAGATAATGAAAAGTGAAATAAGGGAAATCATTGAACATTATGGAATAAACCCAGAAGAGATTGTTGGAGTATTACGCAGTCTGGAAGGTGAGATAATACATGGTGATATCGGAACAGATAGGATGGACTATCTGTTGAGAGATTCAAAGTATACTGGTGTGGCATATGGTGCTGTGGATTATGATAGGATACTAAGAAAGATGCATTACTACAACGATAAACTGGTTTTGGAAGAGAAAGCGCTTAGTGCTGCTGAATCCATGCTCTTAGCAAGGTTCATGATGTTCCCGAGTGTGTATGCTCACCCAGTACCAAAGAGTGCGGAATTCATGCTTGAAAGGGCAGTTGAGAAAGCAATAGAGGATCACCTGATCTCAGTAGAACAACTTGTGGAATGGGATGATGTTGCATTGGTTCAAAGGTTAAGGGAGAGTTGGGGAGTACCAAAGCAGATGATTGATAGGATATTAGACAGAAGGCTATTCAAACGTGTTGCAGAAAGGCCACTGAAGGATTTTGAGAACTGGTTGTTTTTAGGTGGATTATCGTATGAAAAAACAAAAGCGCTTGAAAGAGAATTAGCTGAAACTGTAGGGCTAGAACCCTATGACATTATACTTTACATACCAAAAGCTTGGTTTGGGAACATAAGCATAAATATACTTCGCGATAATGATATATACAATATATCTGAGGTCTCATTAATATCAAGAGTATTGAAAGAAGCACAATGGGACTATTGTAAGGTAAGCGTGCTCTGTCCTGAAGAAAAAAAAGAGCAGGTTGAAGAACATGTTGATGCGTTCTTCAAAGAAATTGAGGGGATAACAGGTGATTGAATGACTGTGTTGTTTACAAAAGGAAAGGTATGGGTAACAGATGATGGAGAAGCAAAGAAGTTGCTTGAGAAAGGTTTTGGTGAAGAATATGGAGGAAAGGTTTTGTTATCGCCAGAGGAAACATTGTTTCTGAAGGAGAGAAGAAGGGAATTTCCAGTGCAGGATGAGAAGGGGAAGGAGTTAACATTTGAAGACCTTATGAAGAAATTTACTAAGATTGATAAGGAGTTCCCAAGAAAATATATTGTTTACAGAGACCTAAGGACAAGAGGATATATTGTTAAAACGGGATTCAAATTTGGAACACATTATAGAGTATATGGGAGAGGGATAAGGCCAGGAGAGGGGCATGCCATCTGGCTTGTTCATTGCGTTCCCGAGGAATTCACCTGTGATTTTCATACATTCTCTGGCAAGGTAAGGTTAGCGCAAAATGTAAGAAAGAAGATGATCTACGCAGTTGTTGATAAAGAAGGAGATATAACATACTACAAAATAGAACGATTTAAGCCATAAAAAGAAAAAGGGCGTGTCATTGAAGGCGCCCCTTTGACACGCCCAGGGGTGATGGCTTAAAAAACGAGTATTACTTCCTCCTCTTGTAGAGGTAGTAAGCAATACCAGCCAGTAACAAAAAGATAGTGCCTAAGGTTAGTGAGCTTCTGAAACTGATTAATCCTGTTGCTCCCCTAACTTCTTCAAGGTTTAGTTCTACCTTCTCCTCTTGTATAAGCTTGCTTCCTTCGTAGAAGGCAACTGTAATATTTGCGTTTGCATCCTCATCATGTTTTAGTACGAGTTCGACTGTTGCTGTCTCATTTGGTTTAAGGTCTATTCGTGGCGGTTTTACGACTTCCCACGTTACAGGAGCGTCCTCCACAGTAAGCAACAGGTTCTTTATCTCGTCTCTGTCATTATTTGTCAATTTGTATCTTAATATGTATGCTGAATCCCTTTCTGATATCATCAGTGAAGTAGATATCCTATTGGCTTTTGATGAGATTACCTCAAAACCTCTAACAGTCTCGTACGATCCAGAAAATGCTTTTACCCTAACAGTATATGTTCCCTCTTGTAGGTTAAGATTAAATGTCCTCAGCGCCCTCTCTCCTGGTCTTAAATCAATTGGCTCGCTCTGGTATACTTTCTCTCCATTAACCTCAGCAACAATAATTGTGTTTTTCAGTGTCATGTTTGCATTGTTCTCTATACCGATGAGCACAGGATAAGGATAATTTGCATATGTTCTGACTGTTGTTGGTAGTTCATATATCCTGAGCATCCTATTGGGGTTTGGTATCACCTTAATTGCTATACTTCTCTGCATCACTTCATCAGAAACAATATTTATTGTAGATTCATATAATCCTCCATCTGTGGTGCCTGGCTCAACCACAATAGACACTAATTTGCTGTCCCCCTCCCTCAAATAAAAGTCATTAGGGGAGATTGTCAAAGGCACATCAGTTCTTGCTGATATTTTAAAATGTTCTGTTGTACCACATTCGTTCTGTATCCTCAGAAGAACTGTGGCTGTTTCAAACTGTTTCACTTGTACAAATGAATCCGTTTCAAAGTCCGCATAATAGCACACTGCAAGTGCCCCTGCAAGTATTAAGATAATACCAATGAGTGTGTACATCAACTTCATCTCATCACCTCAATATAATGTGCCCTCTTGGTATGAACTTGCTCCCTGCTCCTCAATAGTTGCACCTGTGGAAAACCATTGTTTCAACATTGAGAGGTCTATAGCTATCTTCTTCTCTTTGTATGCTTCATATAGGACAACAATTGCTCCTATTACTGCGAAGATTGCTATACCTATAATGCTGTCCATCATGCTCTTTGATGCAAATGTTACTAAACCTGTTATTGGGCTTGCTGGCGGTGTTGTTACGTTTTCTGCGCTTACCTGCTCTGTCTTTCCTTCTGTTGTGGTCTCCCCACTTGGCACAGATGCCAGAGATAATTCTGTTATGGTTGGAGGTCCTATCGCCCTAACATCATCTGCTGGTATCTCCTCGTCTGCTTTGTATGTAACCTCTATGCTCTGGCCAGGAGACAGGTATGCCTCCCATATCATACTTACTCCTGTTAATCTCTCTGGTTTTGGCGAAACTGCCAGCCATCCGAATGGTGCTGGGTCCTCTATCTCAACTCTCTTCCTCTCATCACCTATGTTCTTCACGTTTAGAGTGTATACTGCCTTTCCTGTGCTTGGGTCGTATATATAATCCCTTGTAACAAGGAAGTTGCCCATCTCGTATGTTACCAGTGGCTCGTATATGATTGGTTTTGGCTGCTCTTCTTCTTTTACAGTTTTGTTTAATTCTTCAATGATTAGGCCTGCTCCTCCGCCACCACCTGGGTGGGATATTACAGCAGTGCCTCCGCCTGTTGTCTGTTGTGAGACAGTTATAGTAACATTATCAAGTGCTGTTGTGCTGTTGTTGTCTGTAACTGTTAGTGTTACTGTGTATGTGCCTGGTGTTGTGTATACATGTGTTGTTATGTTGCCTGTTGCGTTTGTTCCATCGCCGAAGTCCCAGTAATAGCTGACAATTGTGCCATCTGGGTCATAGCTGTTTGTTGCATCAAATGTTATTGTTTGGCCTGTGTATACATCTGTTGCTGATGCTGTGATAACAGCAACTGGGGCAAGATTCACATCATTTACTTGTACCTGCTTGGTTGCCTCGTTGTTTGTTTCATCAAGCTCTGTTATGTTGTTGTCTGGGTCTACTGAGACAGTTATTGTATGAGTACCAACATCATTTACTCCAACATTCCAAACTGCCTGTGCTTGTGTTATTGTTGTAGCATCAACATCTATAGTTGTCTCATCTATCATGTTGCCATCAACGTAGAACCTAATAGTAACGTTTGTTGCATTTGCACCTCCAAGATTGTATATGTCTGCTGTGATTGTTACTGTGTCTCCCTTGTTGATTACATCTGGAGTATGTATTGAATCTGTATTTGTTGCCAGGTCTGGCAGTATGGTTGTTAAATCATAAACTGCAACTGTTGCACTATCTGAATCTGTTAAGCCTCCATCATCTGTGACTGTTAGTGTTACTATGTACAAACCAACTGCAGTATAGTTGTGTGTTGTTGTAACTCCTGTTCCTGTGTTGCCATCGCCGAAGTCCCATTCATAACTAATAATGCCGTAATCATCCGTACTGTTTGTTCCATCCAGGGTAACAACAGTGTTCACAGAAACCATTTGGTCTGGTCCTGCATCTGCAACTGGTGGATTGTTTGTGACCACAGTTACATTTATTGAATCGCTGTCCGAGATGCCGTCATCATCTGTGACTGTTAGTGTTACTGTGTATGTGCCTGGTGTTGTGTATACATGTGTTGTTATGTTGCCTGTTGCGTTTGTTCCATCGCCGAAGTCCCAGTAATAGGTGACAATTGCTGAATCATCTGTACTGTTTGTTCCATCAAAATCACAGTTGTTTCCAGTATAGCAGGTCATATCTGAACCTGCATCTGCAACTGGTGGAGCATTTACTCTTATTTGCAATGTTGCATTGTTGTTTGTCTCGTTTTCTTCCTGGTAAACGTCGTTGTAGTCAACTGTTGCAATTAATGTATAATTGCCTGGTGTTCCATTGCTCCATGTGAATGAAACAAGTTTAGAAGAACCAACTGCAAGGTCTGTAAGCACTTTGTGTTCAGTACTTCCATCTCTCAATTCTATACCTATATCCCCAACAACATCTGCATGTCCAATATTCTCAACAGTAACATTTACTTGTATAACCTGTCCTGGTTCTGGGCTTGAATCATTTGTTGCTATTGAAGAGATTATTAGATCTGGATATGCTTGTGTTACATTTACAGTAACTGTATCTATGCCTGAATCACCATCGTCATCTGTAACTGTTAGTGTTACTGTGTATGTGCCTGGTGTTGTGTATACATGTGTTGTTATGTTGCCTGTTGCGTTTGTTCCATC